>CAZMSZ010000037.1:0-26958 GCA_964569055.1 uncultured Planctomycetota bacterium
AGCGCCTCGGGCACCGCCGCGCAGTTGAGCGGCACGAACCGCCGCCCTCGGCGCGGGCCGCCGGCGTGGATCGCGCGGGCCACCAGCTCCTTGCCGGTCCCGCTCTCGCCCAGGATCAGCGCGGGCTCGTCGCTCGCGGCCACCCGCGCCAGCGCGGCCCGCAGCCGGCGCATGGCGAGGGAGTCGCCCACCAGGCCCGAGGGGTCGTGCGCCCGCACGGCCGGAGCGGGCGCGGCCTGGCAGGCGGACTGGTAGTCGTCCCACAGCGCCTCGAGCTTGGCGGCCTGCTGCTCCCGGTCCTGGGCGAAGGCCAGGATCGTGGCCTCGTGCCGCTCGCGCACCAGCTGCGTCTCGATCGCGCTGCCCGCCTGCACGGCGAGGAACTCGAGCAGCACCGCGTCGGCCGCGGTGAACGCCGCGCGGCGGAAGCGGTTGTCGAGGTAGAGCACGCCGCGCGTGCGCCCCTCGACCCGCAGCGGCGTGCAGAGCACCGAGCGCAGCTTGAGCTCGCGCACGCTCCGCCGCTCGCCGAAGCGCGCGTCGTCGCCCGCCTCGCCGAGCAGCAGCGTCCGCTCCTCGGCCAGGACCCGCGCCACGATCCCGCGCGAGAACTTGCGGTAGGCCTCGCTCACCTTCTCCCGGTCCAGGTTGCGCGCGACCTGCACCCGCAGCGCGGCCGGGTCGCCCCGCGGCGCCTCGGCGGCGGGCTCGAGGATCACCAGCCCGCGCTCGGCCCCGCTCAGCGCGATCGCCTCGTCGAGGATCCGCGCGAGCAGCGCCTCGCGGGCGGGCGTGCGGCTGAGCGCGCCCGCCAGGGCCAGCACGCGCATCAGCTTCTCGGGCGCGGGCGCGGCGGACGCCTCGCCGAGGTCCGCGGCCGGCTCGGCCGAGGTCGCCCGCGCGGCCCGCTCGCTCATGGCGCCGCCTCGCGCAGCGCCCGCGCCAGGGCCTGCGCCCCGCCGAACCGCCGCTCGGGGCGCGGGGCGCAGGCCCGCTCCACCACGGCCGCCAGCGCCGCCGGCGTGCCCGGCGCGGCGCGCGCGAGGGGCCCCGGCCCGCGCGTCAGCACCGCGTCGAAGAACTCCTCGGGCTCGACGTCGGCGAACGGGCGCCGCCCGGTGAGCGCGTGCCACAGCGTGGCCCCCAGGCCGTACACGTCGGCGGCCGGCCCCGCCTCGCGCGCGCCGGTGAGCTGCTCGGGGGCGAGGTAGCCGAGGGTCCCCAGCCCCTCGCCCGTCTCGGTCAGGCGGGTCAGCGCGGTGGCGGCGCTCTCGGGCGTGCGGCGGGCCAGGTCGAAGTCGATCAGGACCGGCGCGCGGTCGTCCTCGCCGAGCACCACGTTCCCCGGCTTGACGTCGCGGTGGACCACCCCGCGCTCGTGGGCGTGGGCCAGCGCGTCCGCGATCGTCGCGCCGAGCGCGGCCGCGTCCCGCGGCGGGAGCGGCCCGGCCGCCTCGAGCCGGCCTTCGAGCGTCCGCCCGAGCGCCAGCGCGCGCACCAGGCACGGCCGGCCGTCGGCCGCCCGGGTCAGCCCCAGCACGGGCGCGATCGCCGGGTGATCGAGGCGCGCGAGCAGCGCGGCCTCGCGCTCGAAGCGCCGGCGGGTGCGCTCGTCCGCCTCGGGGTCGAGCAGCTTGACCGCCACCGCGCGCCCATGCGCGTCGCGCCCCTCGAAGACCACCCCGCCGGCGCCGTCGCCGAGCGCGCGCACCAGCTCCAGCCCCGGCACCGCGGGGAGGCGCGGCCCGTCGCCCGGGTCGAGCCACAGCCGCGTGTCGCCCAAGGTCAGCTCGACCGGCGCGGAGGTGAGCGCGACCCCCTCGAGCCGCGCCCCGCCCAGGAGCGTGCCGAACTTGCTCCCGAGGTCCTCGATCCGCACGCCGGCCACCACGCGCTCGAGCGTGCAGTGACGGCGCGAGACGTTGGCGTCGATCAGCCGCACGTCGGCGGCCACGTCGCGCCCGACGACGACCCGCCGTCCGAGCGGCAACACCACCTCGAGGCCCTCGTCCGGCCCCGCCAGGATCCGCGCCCGCGCCTGGTTCACGCCAGCGACCGTAGTGGGGCGGCCGGCGGCGCGCAAGCCGACCCCCCCGGGTGGTGCGAGCCCCCACCGTGCGCGATCCTCTTGGGCGGCGCACCTGCGCCGAGGAGGCCCCATGCCCGCCCGCGTCTTCGGCCCGTTGGTGCTCGCGCTGCTCGTGGCGCTCGCGACCGCGTGGGGGGTGCGCGCGCAGGACCGGCCGGCGGCCGCGCCGGTGTGGCAGTACCGGCTGCTCACCTGGGAGGAGGCCGACACCGAGGCGGTGCTGCGGCGCGTGACCGGACAGCAGATGGCCTCGGTCGAGGAGATGCTCCGGCGGATCGCCGACCGGCTCCAGCCGATCGAGGACCCGCGCCTGCAGGTCGCGGTGAGCGAGCGCCTGGCCGAGCGGCTGCAGGCGGAGGGCGCCGAGGGCTGGGAGGCGTTCTGGGTGCGCGAGACCACCGCCGTGATCAGCGGCTACGCGGTCCCCGCGCCGAGCGTCCTGCTGCGGCGGCGAGGCTGAGCGTGGAGCCGCCGATCCTGGCCTACTGCCTCAACGTCCACCCGGGCGAGACGCTCGACGACCTGCTGGCCACCTTGGCCGGCCCCGCCCGGCGGGTGCGCGAGGCGATCGGCCGCGTGCGCATGGGGGCCGGGCTGTGGCTGCCGCGCGAGGTGGCGCGCGCGATCGTGGAGGAGGCCGGCGCGGCCGAGCGGGTGCGCGAGGCGCTGGCCGGGGCGGGGCTGTTCGCCTTCACCGCCAACGCCTTCCCGATCGGCGGCTTCCACGCCCAGCGGGTCAAGCGTGAGGTCTACCGCCCGAGCTGGATCGACCCCGCCCGCCTGGAGTACACGCGCCTCGCCTGCCGCGCGCTGGCGGCGCTGTTGCCCGAGGGGGCGCGCGGCTCGGTCTCGAGCGTGCCGATCACGTTCCGCGCCTTCTCCGACGCGGCCGACCAGGAGCTGGCGGGCGTGCACCTCGGGCAGCTCGCCCTCGAGCTGCGGGCGCTCGAGCAGGAGACCGGCCGTGAGCTGGCGCTGGCGCTCGAGCCCGAGCCCATGGCCCTGCTCGAGAGCACCGACGAGGCGCTGGCCTTCCTGCGCAAGCACGTGCTCGGCGGGGCCGCCCGCCGCGTGCTCGAGCAGGCGGGTCTCGGCCGCGCGGCCGCGGAGGCCGAGCTGCGCCGCCGGATCGGGCTGTGCGTGGACGCCTGCCACGTGGCCTGCGCCTTCGAGCAGGTCCCCGACGTCCTCGAGCGCCTCGCGGCCGAGGGGGTGCGCGTGGTCAAGGCGCAGCTCTCCTCGGCGCTCGAGCTGCAGGACCCGGCCGTGAACGACGAGGGCCGCCGCCGCCTGCAGGGCTACTCCGAGCCGCGCTACCTGCACCAGTCGATCGCCCTCGACGGCTCGCACCTCCCCGAGCGCCGCCTGCTCCACGCCGAGGACCTCCCCGAGCTGCTCGATCAGGACGGCTCGCTCGCCCCGGCCTACGTCAACGCCGCGGTGGTGCGCACCCACTTCCACGTGCCCGTGTGCTGGGAGGGCGACGAGCTGCTCGCGACCACCCAGGCCGACCTCCTCGACGGCCTCGCCCCGCTCGCCGCCGCGACCGATCACCTCGAGGTCGAGACCTACACCTGGGAGGTGCTCCCCGCCGAGCAGCGCGCCCGCTTCGAGGACGACGTGGTGCAGATGCTCGCCGCCGAGCTGCGCTGGACGATCGCCGCGCTGGAAGAGCGCGGCGTGCGGACGCGGTAGGGCGGCCGAGCGCCGAGGGCGGGAGGCTGGTGTCCTCCTGCGCGCAGAAGGCGTCGATCTGCTCCACCACGCGCTCCGCCTCCTGGGAGGAGTCGCTGGGCCGCAGGATCAGCCCCGCACGCCCACCCGCTCCTGGACCGGGTCGGCCGTGCCCAGGGCCCAGGGGACCAGCTCGCGCGCGATCGCGGCGCGGACGTCGTCGGGGGTGCGCTGGGGGAGGTCTGGGCCGCGGTGCACCGTGGCCCAGGGCGCGCAGGTGATGAGCAGCTCGGGGTAGTCCGCGCGCTGTCCGCCGGCGCGGGCCGCGGCGAGCGCGAGGGCGAGCGCCTCGGTCAGCCCTGCCACGACGGCGGCGCGGCGCGGGAGCACGTGGCCCCAGCCGGCGGCGTTGCAGGTGATCCGCCGCGCGATCGCGACGCTGATGTGCGCGTCGCAGGGGCAGAGGAGCCAGTCCTCCACGGCTCGCAGCGTGGTCTCGACGTCGCCCCGGCCGACGCCTCGCTCCCAGTCGGGCTGGACGTGGCGCGCCAGGGAGAGGAAGCCGCGGACGGTGGCCTCGATCCCCCAGCTCGAGAGGCGCTCGGCCCACTGCTCGAGGCCGCTCACGCGGCGGACGACCTCGTGCCCGGCGGCGACGAGGCGGCGCTCGACCGTGGGGGGGAGCGCGGTGGGCGGCCGCTCGAGCACGCGGAGGGCGGCCTCGTGGTTGCAGTGCGCGGCGACCTCCACCCGGTGGCGAGCGACCGACCCGGCGCGCAGCCGGCACGCCAGCCAGGTGGCCTCGTCGTCCGCGCTGCCGGTCTCGCGGAACCGCCGCTCCAGCGCCAGGGCTCGCTCGTCGCTCACGCCGAGTGAGCATGCCCGGCGCGTCCGCGCCTCGCCACCCACGCTGCCGGCTGCACCCGACAGGGGCCATGAAGTGAAATGGAAAGGGTGGCGCGGGGGGATCTCGTTTCCGTGCTTCGAGTTGCCGTCTGGAACGGCGGCTGCACACGAGCGGGGCGGAAGGAGGGCCCATGGCACGCACCGCGCGCCTGGTCGCCGCGACCACGCTCCTCGCTCTCGCCGCGCCGGCCTACGCCGCTCGCCCGCTCGAGGGGCGCTACGAGCTGGTCGGGCAACTGCGCGGGGGCGGCAAGTATCGAGGCGAGGTGGAGATCCGGGTCGAGGACGGCGAGTACGTCCTCACCACCCGGATCGAGGGCGGCGGCAGCCGTCCGACCGCTCGCGCGTCGCGCACCCCCGACGGCGCGGGGACGTATCGCTTCCGCTACGGCGGCACGACGCGCGGCCTGACCGGTCGCCTGGGCGAGGCCACGGGCGCGCCCGCGGTCGGGCCCGAGCGGCTGCTGCTGGTGCGGGCCCACGCCAAGGGCCTCCTGGCGCAGCTCCGCGTGGCCGGCAAGCTGACCGCGCGCGAGCGGCTGACCTACGTGGGCGAGGTCGAGGACGAGCCCGCGCCCGAGCCGCCGGCGAGCGCGCTGGCCGTGTGCTGCGATCCGCCCACGCCCGCCCGCTTCGTGCCGCTCCGCAGCGACGGCGCCAACACGACGGACGTGCACTACCGCCTGTCCCCGGTCGGGGCCCCGCTCTCGGTGGAGGTCACCGTCACCGACCGCGAGGGGGCGGTGGTCCACCGCGCGCGGGTCGACGAGGCGGTCGACGCGGGCGACGGGCTGACGTTCACCTGGGACGGTCGCGCCGACGGGCGCGGCTACGTCGACGCGCGCCGCTCGCCCTACTCGATCACGATCACCGCCCACCGCGCCGAGGAGAGCGCCTCGAGCGAGCCGGTGTCGGTCGGCGTCGTGCCGCTGCTCGAGGCGGCGTTCGTGGTCTCGCGCGCCCGCCCCGGCGAGCCGTTGACCGCGGCGAACAAGGTGGTCGAGTACGACGACGAGGTCGAGATCGTGGGCGTGGTGCGCGCGCTCGTCGGCGGGGCGCGCGGCGCCGGGCGGGTCCACTTCGTGGCGACCCGCGCGCTCCCCGCCCCGAAGGCCCGGCTGACCACGGGCGAGGTCGCGCTCGTCGCGTGGGACGCCGAGCGGTGGGGCGAGCTGGAGCTGGCGTGGCAGTGGGTGCAGCCGCTCGGGCTCCACTCGCCGGCCTACCGGCCCACCCAGGACGCCGCCCGCCTGACCCGCCACGGCGAGCTCACCAACGTGGTCAGCAACGGCGAGCGCGAGGGGAGCTGGCTCGGCCTCGACACGATCGAGTACGCCCACGTGGACGCCGGCGTCGGCTCCTCGCCGGTGATCGACGTCACCCCCGGCACCGACCGCTACCGGTTCGACGTGGACTACGCCGACCCGGACCTGCGGCTGGGCGAGGCGCGCCCCGGCAGCGTCGGGCGGCGCGACCCGCGCCCCACCACCGCCACCGAGCTGCGCAGCGGGCTGCTCGAGGACGGCTTCGACCCCGCCCTCGGCGGCGCGAGCGACCGGATCCACCGGATCAGCCGCAAGGGCTCGAGCTCGAGCCCCATGCTGGCGGCGCTGGAGTGCTTCCGCCGCGTCCCCTGGCTCTACGGCAGCCTGGGCGACCAGGTCACCAGCTTCATTGGCTACGACTGCGCCGACCTCGCCTTCGGCGCGGCCCGACTCGCGAAGGTCACCACCCGCCGCGAGTTCACCAACGCCCACAACCTGTGCGAGGTCTACACCAGGGCGGTCGCCGGCACCGGCGTCCTCACGATCGACACCGACGGCACGCTGCTGACGAACAGCGGCGAGCCCCTCGCCCTCGACTTCGGCGGCGACCCGGCCACCACGCTCCAGCCGGGTGACATCGCCTTCTGGGACTGGAACGGCGACGGCAAGTGGGACCACACCACGATCGTGTGGGACGCGCCCTCGGGGCGCCTCGACCTCACCACCCGCCTGGTGTGGGCCCACCACGAGAGCACCTCGACGGACGGCTTCTATCTCGGGACGGTGTACCAGCTCGCCATGGGCAGCAAGCGGGCGATGTATCGGGTCAAGCTCCGCCGGTTTTGAGGCGCCCCGCCCGCACACGCCCGACGAACGCCGCCAGCAGCAGCGCCAGCAGCGCGAGCGGCGGGGCGCCGCCGGCGCTGGTCGACGCGCTCAGCGCGCAGCCCGAGGAGCCGCCGGCGCGCACGACGTCGACGCTGACCGAGGCCACGTTGTCCGCGGCGTTCCCGCCCAGGCCGTCGGCCGTCAGGCCGCTGGCCGTGGACGTGAGCGTGAGCCCGTTCGTGCCCGCGTCGGGCGTGGCGACCAGGGTCAAGGTGGCGCTGGCCCCGTCGGCCAGGGTCCCCACGCTCCACACGCCGCTGCCAGAGTCGTAGCTCCCCTGGCTGGCGCTCGCCCGCACGAAGGTCAGCCCCGACGGGAGCGCGTCGGTGAGCTGGATCGCGTCCGCCGCGGTGGGGCCGTTGTTCGTGACCGTGGTCGTGAACGTGACCTCCTTGCCCGCTCGCGGGTTCGGGGGATCGGCGCTCTTGCTGACCGCGAGGTCCGCGAGCCGCGGCACGATCGCGACCGAGCCCACGTCGTCGGCGGTGCTCCCCCCGATCGCGGTCGCCGTCAGGCCGCTGGTGGTGGTGGTGATCGTGCTCCCGCCCGTCCCGGCGTCGACCGTGCACTCCAGGAGCAGGGTCGCGTCGGCGGCGTTCGCCAGGTTCCCCACCTCCCACAGCCCGCTGCCCGCGTCGTACGTGCCCTGGCTGGGGGTGGCGGTGACGAGCGTGACCCCGCTCGGGACCGCGGCCGTGAGCCCGACGCCGTCGGCGGCGCTCGGGCCGTTGTTGGTCACGGTCACCGTGTAGACCACCGTCTCGCCCATGAGCGGCGTCGCGCGATCGACGCTCAGGCTCACCGCGAGGTCGCACAGGAGCGGCACGATCGCGACCGAGCCCACGTCGTCGGCGCTGCTCCCACCCAGGCCGATCGCCGTCAGGCCGCTGGTGGTGTTGGTGATCGTGGTCCCGCCCGTCCCGGCGTCGACCGTGCAGGTCAGCTCCAGCGTGGCGGCCGCGCCGTCGACCAGGTCGCCCACCGTCCACACCCCGCCCGTGAACACGCCCTGGCTGGGCGCGGCGCTCACCAGCGTCACGCCGGTCGGCAGCGCGTCGAACAGCTGGATCGCGTCGGCGTCGCTCGGCCCCTGGTTGAGCACGGTGATCGTGTAGACCACCGTGGCCCCCTCCTCCGGCGCGGCCTGGTCGACGGTCTTGGTCACGGCCAGGTCGCACAGGCGCGGCACGATCGAGACCGAGCCCACGTCGTCGGCGGTGCTGCCGCCGAGGTTCGTCCCGGCCAGGCCGCTGGTGGTGTTGGTGATCGTGGTCCCGCCCGTCCCGAGGTCGACCGTGCAGGTCAGCTCGAGCGTGCCGCTGGCCGTCGCCGCCAGGGTGCCCACGCTCCACAGCCCGGTGCCCGGGTCGAAGCTCCCCTGGCTCGCGGTCGCGCTGACGAACGTCACGCCCGCCGGGAGGGAGTCGGTCAGCTCGACCGAGCTCGAGTCGTCGGGGCCGTTGTTGGTCAGCGTGATCGTGTAGGTGATCGTGGCGCCCTCGGCGGGCGTCGCGTCGTCGACCGTCTTCGCCACCGCCAGGTCCGCCAGCGGATCGACCTGCAGGTTGCCGACCGCCACCGAGCCCGAGGAGGTCGTCAGCACGACCGGCTGAGTGCCCGTGGGCGTGCCGGCCGCCAACGTGAACGTCACCTCGTCGCTGGCCACGCTGGTCATGGACGCGGCCACCCCGCCCACCGTGACCGTGGCGCCGCTCAACCCGCCGCCCTGGAGGGTGACCTGGGTCACCCCGATCTCCGCGCTGGTCGGCGTGAGCACGTCCACGAACGGCACGACCGTGGTCGAGCCGGCGGTGATCGTGCCCACCTCGTAGTCGGCGCGGGTCCTGTTCGTCAGCCCGGTCCCGTCGCGGGTCTCGAAGCGCACCGCCCCCGCGCCGGCGTCGATCAGCGACGTGTTCAGCACCTGCGCGGCGCCCGCGCTGCGGTCCGCGTCGACCACCCCGTTGGCGAGGAGGTCGTTGGCGATCACCGTGAGGTCGCCGTCGTCGGTGGTCACGGGCGCCTGGATCAGCACGCTCCTGCCCGCGGCGAGCGTCAGGTGGCCGCCCGCGCCGCTCGGGTTGGCGACCACCAGCGGCGAGCTGATCACCAGGTCGCGGCTGGCCTGGAGGGTGACGTCGGTCCCGGCGCTCAGCAGCTCCACGATCCGCTCGGTCGTGGCGGTGATCGTCTGGCCGCTCGCCAGGTCGTAGGTGCTCCCGCCGAGCCGCAGCCCGACCAACACGCGGTGGTCGACGAAGCTCACGACCATGCCGTCGCCCAGCGCGCGCACCCAGCCCGCGCTCGCCGAGGCCCCCGTGCCCAGCAGGCTGTTGGCCGCGCCGACGGCCTCGGCCGTGGGTCCGCTGGCGCTGATCAGCGTGAAGGCGCCCTCGTCGCTGCTCCCCCACAGCCCGCTGCGGACGGCGACCGACCCGTTCTCGAGGTCGGTGAGCCCGCCGTTGCCCACGCTGTCCAGCGCGGTCGAGCCGAGCAGGCTGTTGGTGGCATCGACGAGCCCGACGGTCCCGCCGGTGCCGTCCCCCCAGGTGACCGCGCCCACGTCGGCCACGCCGCCGTCGTCCCACAGGGGCGAGGCGACCACGTAGTTCCCGTTCTGGAGCGGGAGCACCGTCTGGCCGACCTGATCGCCGTTGCTCCCCCCGATCAGGCTGTTGTTGCCGTTCACCAGCCCCGTCGACGCCTGGGTCCCGTCGGCCCAGGTCACCGCGCCTCCGTCGGTGGCCACGTTGCCCCGGTGCGGGCTCGAGAACACGTAGTGCCCGTTGGTGAGCGCGAACACCCCGCCGCTGCCGACCTGCTCGCCGGCGAGCGCCCCGATCATGCTGTTGGTGTCGCTGACCTGGCCTGACGTCACCTGGGTCCCGTCGGCCCAGGTGACGGCGCCCATGTCAGCGAAGAAGTCGTCCCACAGCGGGCTCGCGAAGGCGTAGTTGCCGTTGGTGAGCGCGACCACCCCCTCGCTGCCGACGAAGTCGGTCGTAACCCGCCCCACGAGGCTGCCCGAGTAGTCGATCACGCCCGTGCGGTTCGTCGTCCCGCCCGACGAGCCGTCCACCCAGGTCACCACGCCCCGGTTGCCGTT
This sequence comes from uncultured Planctomycetota bacterium, assembly GCA_964569055.1. Taxonomy (GTDB): domain Bacteria; phylum Planctomycetota; class J058; order J058; family J058; genus JAWLGW01. The sequence continues at coordinate 9,929 of CAZMSZ010000037.1, forward strand.
CGCGAGGCGCGAGGCGATCACGTAGTTGCCGTTGGTGAGCGCCGTCACGCCGTCGCTGGCGAGCCGATCACCCGTCTGCCCCACCAGGGCGTTGGACGCGCTCACCACGCCCACGGTGCCCCCCGTCCCGTCGCACCAGGCGACGCAGCCGTCGCCGCCGTTCCACAGGTTGCTGTCGACGACGTAGTGCCCGTTGCTCAGCGGCGTGACGAAGACCGAGGAGAAGTCGAGCGCCTGCGCGCCGACCAGGCTGTTCGAGGAGCTGATCCCGCCCGTCACTCCCGACGACCCGTCTCCCCAGGTCACCGCGCCCACGTCCGCGCTGCCGTCGTTCCAGGCGGGCGACACCACGACGTAGTTCCCGTTGGTCAGCGCGACCAGGTCGCTGCCGACGCCGTCGCCGGCGGCGCCGCCCACGAGGCTGTTGGTGGACGTGATCGTCCCCGTCCGGCCCACGGCCCCGTCGCACCACGTCGCGGCGCCGGCGTCCATGGTGGCCCCGTCGTCCCACAGGGGCGAGGCAACCACGTAGTTCCCGTTCTCGAGCGGGACCACCAGCAGCAGCGCGACGGCGCGGACGTAGCCGATCTGGTCGTCAGCCGTCGAGCCGACCAGGCTGTTCGCGCTGCTGACCGTGCCGACCAGGCCGGTCTGCCCGTCCACCCAGGTCACCGCGCCCCTGCGGAAGCTCCAGTCCGGCGAGACCACCACGTAGTTGCCGTTGGTCAGCGCCACCGCGACCGCGCCGACGGCGTCGTTGGTGGTGTCGCCGAACAGGCTGTTGAACAGGTTGACCGACCCCGACCGGCCCACGGCCCCGTCCACCCAGGTCGCGGCGCCCACGTCGCCGGCGCCGAAGGGGCGGTCGGCGTCCGGGCTGAGGACGACGAAGTTGCCGTTGGTGAGCACCAACACCCCGCTCGAGCCGATCTGGTCGTCGGCGGCGTCGCCGTAGAGGGCCGAGATCAGGGCTCCGGTGGTGCCGTCGAACAGGTAGACCGCCCCGCCGTCGGTCACGAACAGCGAGTCGTCGAGCGGGTCGACGACCACCACGTTCCCGTTGGGGAGCACCTCGAGGTGCTCGCCGTAGCTGCCCGAGCCGGGGTGCTCGTCGAACAGCTCGTACTGCGCGAGCGCCGGGCTGGCGTCGTCCAGGATCAAGTCCTGCGGGTCGAGGAGCACGCGGCCGTCCTGGGTCAGACCGTCGGCCGCGATCCGCCCGTCGTAGCGCAGCGTCCCCCCCGCCGAGAGCTCGACCTCGCCCCCGCGCCCGCCGAGGCCGCGCGCGCGCACGCCGCCCGCGAACCGGGTGCTGTCGTTGGCGCCGACCACCACGGTCCCGCCCGAGCCGCGCAGGCCATCGGCGCGCAGCGCGGTGTAGGCCCCGATCACGACCTCCTCCGCGTGCCACCTCCGCGCGGACCCGCGCGGGGGCGGCCCGAGCCGGAGCCCCGCGCCCACCCGCACCGTCCCGCCCTGCTGCTGCCCGCTCGCGTCCACGGTCGCGGCCGCCAGCCGGACCTCGGGCCCGCTCAGGAGCACGCGCCCGCCGCGTTCGCCCGTGGCCTCGTAGCGGCCGCTGGTGAACAGGCGCGTGCTCGCCAGCACCCGGATCCAGCCGCCCTCGCCGGTCGGGTCGGCGGTGACGATCGCGCCCGAGGTCGTGCCCACGAAGCGCTCGCAATCGACCTGCACCCGGCCGCCCGCGGTGTGGACGGGCCCCGCGTGCAGCACGAACCGCGCGCGCGCCCGCACCTCGCCGCCGTCCGCCGCCTCCACCTCGCCCACCAGCAGCAGCCGGTCGGCCTCCAGCTCGACCGCGCCGCCTCGGGCCTCCAGGCGCCCGGCGTCCTCCAGCTCGAGCGCGGCCTCGGCGCGCAGCGTGAGCCCCTCGGCGCTCAATCGGCCGGCGACCCGCAGCGTCCTGGCGCTCAGCGCCAGCGGGCCCTCGCGCTCGAGCTCACCGGTGACGCGCAACCCGCCGGCCGCACGGATCGCCGACAGCCCGCGCAGCGCGCGCGCGGAGAAGCGCCGCTCGCCCTCGGGCCAGCTCAGGACCGCGCCGTCCGCGTCGACGTGGAGCTCGGCCGCCTCTCGCTCGATCGTGAGCACTCCGCCCGCGAGGAGCGCGGGAGGAGGCTCGCTCGTCGGGGCACCACGCGCGCTGGACACGCTCCAACAGCAGACCACTAGCGGCAACAGGGCGACGGAGCGCGCGCGGCGTCCCACGAACACCTCCAAGACAATGGTGCGGCGGAGGACAGACATCGCTGAGGGTAGGGACATCGGGAGCGCGCCGCAACCCGCATTGGGGTTTTCTGATAGGTAGTAGTCCGATTCTGAAGCTTTTCGCGCGGCAGCGTCAGCGCACTTCCGCGGTCTCGCGGTATTTGCGCCGTGGGTCGCTCTTTGGGACCCATGGAGCGCGCGGACCCGCGCTCCGCGCGCCTTCCAGCGGCGGTACTCGCGTGGCACACTCCCCCGCCCGAGGAGGTCCCCATGGCCGACGTCCGTGCGTTCCGCGCGCTGCGCCCCGCCCCCGAACGGGCGCAGGCGGTGGCGTCGGTGCCCTACGACGTGTGCGACACCGCCGAGGCGCGGGCGCTCGCCGCGGGGAACGCCGACAGCTTCCTCCACGTCACGCGGGCCGAGATCGACATGCCCGACGGCACCCCGCCGCACGACGGCGCGGTCTACCGGCAGGGACGCGCGGCGCTCGACGCGCTGCGCTCGCGCGGGGCGCTCGTGCAGGACGAGGCGCCCGGGCTGTTCGTCTACCGGCAGGTCATGGACGGGCACGCCCAGACCGGCGTGGTCGCGGCCTACTCGGTCGAGGAGTACGACACGGGGCGGATCGTGAAGCACGAGCACACCCGGCCCGACAAGGAGGCCGACCGGATCCACCACATCCTCACGGTCGGCGCGCAGACCGGGCCGGTGTTCCTGGCCCACCGGCCGGCGCCCGCGGTGAAGGCGGTCGTGGACGCCGCGACCGCGCAGGCGCCGCTGTTCGACTTCGTGGCGGCGGACGGGGTGCGCCACGTCGGCTGGCGCGTGCCCGACCCGGCCGCGCTCAGCGCGGCGTTCGCGCAGGTCGACCCGCTCTACGTGGCCGACGGGCACCACCGCTCGGCGGCCGCCTCGGCGGTGCGGCGCCAGCTCGCGGCCGAGGGGCCGCTCCGGCCCGACCACCCCGCGCAGCGCTTCCTCGCCGTGGCGTTCCCCGCCGACGAGCTGCGGATCCTGCCCTACAACCGGCTGATCCACGACCTAGGCGGCCGCACGCCCGCGGAGCTGCTGGCCGAGCTCGCCAGCCGCTTCCCGCTCGCGCCGACGCAGGACGCCGCCCCCGGCGCGCCCGACGCGGTGTGCGTGTACGCGGACGGCGCCTGGTCGCGCCTCACGCTCACGCCGGCCGCCGACACGCCGGTCGGTCGGCTCGCGCCGCAGATGCTCCAGGACCGCGTGCTCGGCCCGCTGCTCGGGATCAGCGACCCGCGCACCGACGCGCGGATCTCGTTCGTGGGCGGGATCCGCGGCACCGGCGAGCTGGCCCGCCGAGTCGACCGCGGCGAGGCGCTCCTCGCGTTCTCGCTCCCGGCCGTCACCTCCGAGCAGCTGTTCGCGGTGGCGGACGCCGGCCTGACCATGCCGCCCAAGTCGACCTGGTTCGAGCCCAAGCTGCGCTCGGGCCTGTTCGTGTATCCGATCTAGGAGCGACCCACGTGGTCCACCGCGTCTACAACTTCTGCTCCGGCCCTGCCGCGCTCCCGCTCGAGGTGCTCGAGGAGGCGCGCGAGGCGCTGCTCTCGCTCGGCGACTCGGGGATCGGGATCCTCGAGCACAGCCACCGCGGCCCGCAGTACACCGCCGTCCACCTGGAGGCCGAGGCGAACCTGCGCCGCCTGCTCGGCGCCGACGAGGAGAGCTGGGCCGTGCTGTTCTTGCAGGGCGGCGCCAGCCTGCAGTTCGCCATGGTCCCCATGAACCTCGGGCCCGCGGGCGACTACGTGCTCACCGGGGTGTGGTCGCAGAAGGCGCTCGCCGAGGCCAAGAAGCTGGGCACGCCGCGGGTGGCCGGCTCGAGCGAGGCGACCGGGTTCGACCGGATCCCGGACGCGCTCGACCTCTCGCCGGACGCCAGCTACGTGCACCTCACCTCCAACAACACGATCTACGGGACGCAGTGGGCCAGCCTGCCCCAGACGCACGCCCCGCTGGTGATCGACGCCAGCTCGGACCTGCTCGCGGGCCCCCTCGACCTCTCCCGCTGCGGGCTGATCTACGCGGGCGGGCAGAAGAACGTGGGCGCGGTCGGCGTGACCCTGGTCCTGATCCGGCGCGAGCTCCTCGCGCGCTCGCCGAGCACGCTCCCCACCATGCTGCGCTACGCCGTCCACGCCGAGCACGGCTCGCGCTTCAACACGCCGCCCACCTTCTCGATCTACGTGGTCACGCTCATGACCCGCTGGATCGAGCGCCAGGGGGGCCTCTCCGCCATGGCGGCCCTCGCCGAGCGCAAGGCCGCGCGGCTCTATCAGGCGATCGACGCCTCGCCGCTCTACGTGGGCCACGCCCGCCCCGAGGCCCGCTCGCGCATGAACGTCACCTTCCGCCTGAGCGACCCGCGGCTCGAGCCCGAGCTGCTCGCCGAGGCGGCGGGCCGCGGCCTGGTCGGCCTGGCGGGGCACCGCAGCGTGGGCGGGCTGCGCGCCTCGATCTACAACGCCATGCCGCTCGCCGGGGTGGAGGCCCTCGCCGAGCTGCTCGAGGAGTTCGCGCGGAGGAAGGGCTAGTGGCCGCGAGCGCGGCGCGGCGCGCGGCCGGCGCCCTGCGCGCCTACGCGCTCGGCCTCCCCGGCGCGAGCGAGGAGTTCCCCTGGGGCGAGCGCGTCGTCAAGGTGAAGAAGAAGGTGTTCGTGTTCCTCGGCAGCGCCGAGGGCGCGCAGGGGCTGTCGCTCAGCGTGAAGCTCCCCACCTCGCACCTCGCGGCGCTGTCGTTGCCGTTCACGGCGCCCACCGGCTACGGCCTGGGGAAGAGCGGCTGGGTCAGCGCCCGGTTCACCGCCAGCGAGGAGCCGCCGGTCGACCTGCTCACGCTGTGGATCGAGGAGAGCTACCGCGCCGTGGCGCCCAAGCAGATGGTGGCCGCCCTCGACGGCGCGGCGCCGACTGCGGCCAAGAAGGCAGCGACCAAGAAGAAGTCGACCAAGAAGGCCACCACCAAGAAGGCCACCACCAAGAAGAAGTCGACCAAGAAGGCCGCCACCAAGAAGCCAGCGGCGCGCCGCGCGCGCTGACGTTCGGAGAGGCCTGGCCCGCGCCGGGCCCGCCGCCTATCCTCCAGCCTGGGAGGCGAGCCCATGGGCCAGGCGAGCGAACCGATCCTCGAGCGCGACGTGATCCCCTGGCTGCGGCGCCTCCTCGCCGACGCCGCGGCGCTCGAGGACCAGCAGGACCCCTGCTGGCGCCACGCCTACGGGATCGCGCAGGGGGCGGGGTTCAGCCTCAAGTCGCGCACGTGGCCGCCCTTCCCCACCACCTCGGGCGCCTCGTTCGTGGGGCTGCTCAACGGCGAGAAGGTGCGCCGCGAGCGCGGCGGCGAGGCGCCGGGCGACGAAGCGCGCGACCCCCTCACCGCTGCCGCCACCCCCGGGGGCGGGATCGACGGGATCGAGCCCCAGGCCGCGCAGGCCGAGCAGCTGATCGCCGGCCTCCTCCGTCAGGCCCGCGCGCTCGAGCCGAGCGACCCCGCCTGGCGGCACGCCTGCGGGATCGCGCAGGGCTACGGCGCGCTGCGGCGCGACGCCGCCTGGCCGCCGCTCCCCACCGCGGACGGCTCGCGGTTCGGGGCGCTGGTCGCCGAGGAGTTCGCCCGGCGCGCGGCCGGAGGAGCCGGCGCTGGGTCGGCGCCGGCGGCGCCCGCCGCGCCGGCCCCTGCGGCGCGCACGGCGCAGCGCCCCGGCATGCTGGCCGCGCTCGGCGGGAGCGGTCCGCGCCCGCCGGCGGCCCCGCGACCGCCGGCGCCGCCGCCCGCCCAGCCGGCGGCCCCGCTCCGCGCCGCCGCCGCCGCGCCGCCCGGCGAGATCGGCGTGGTCGGCACGCCCACCCTGGTCGAGGACGAGCTCGACGAAGCGCTCGAGCAGCCGCCGACCTCCTCTCGCTCGGGGGACTCCCGCTCGGGGGACTCCCGCTCCGGCGAGGAGGGCGACGCGTTCCGCGCCATGCCCACGCTGATGGACGCGGGCGGCGCCGGGCCTGGGGACGACGACGAGGACGAGCCGGCCGCTCCTCGCCCGGCGCCCGCCGCGCCGCCGCCGCCGCGCCGCGCCGCCGCCGTGAACGCCGCCTCGACCTTGCTCGAGGCCGGCGACTCGGGCGAGGTCGAGCCCTCGACCTTGCTCGACGCCGCCGCGCCGCCGCCGGCGCCAGCGCCGCGCCCGACCGCCCGCCGGCCCGCGGCGGCCACGCCGCCGCCGCCGCGGCCGGTCACCCCCCCGCCGGCGCGCCGGCCCACCGGCCCGCTCACGGGCGCCCGTCCCGGCGGGATCCGCGACGCGCTGAGCGGCGCGCCGCCCAAGCAGCAGCAGCAGCCGCAGCGCTCCCAGGCGCAGACCCACCCCGAGGACGTGCGCCGGATCGGCAGCTTCGAGATCACGGGCCTGCTCGGCAAGGGGGCCATGGGGCAGGTCTTCAGGGGGGTCGGGCCGGGCGGGGAGGTCGTCGCGGTCAAGGTGCTCCACCAGCGCTTCGGCAAGAGCAAGCGGGTCAAGGCGCGCTTCGTGCGCGAGGCCAAGGCGGTCGAGCGGATCCAGCACCCCAACGTGGTCCGGTTCTTCGAGACCGGCGAGCAGGAGGGGCTCGGCCAATACATCGCCATGGAGTTCGTGGACGGCGTGCCCATGAACGACCTCATGAAGCGCCGCCGCGGCCAGCCGTTCGAGCCCGCCCAGGCGCTCGACTACTTCGCCCAGTGCTGCCGCGGGCTGCGCGCCGCCCACGAGGCGGGCGTGATCCACCGCGACCTCAAGCCCGAGAACGTGCTCGTCAGCAACGCGGGCGTGGTCAAGATCACCGACTTCAGCCTGGCCCGCCGCGACGAGGACTCCATGCTCCTGACCCGCCCCGGCCAGGTCATGGGCACGCCGCACTTCATGTCGCCCGAGCAGGCCAAGGGCGAGGCGGTCGACGGCCGCACGGACATCTACTCGCTCGGCGCCATGCTCTACGTCATGCTCACGGGGAAGTTCCCCTTCCCGCGCAACAGCGTGTCGGAGGTGATCGCCGCCCACTGCGAGGAGCCGCGCCCCGACCCGCGCGCGGTGAACCCGTCGGTGCCGGCCGAGCTGGCCGAGCTCTCCATGCGCCTGATGGCGCTCGAGCGGACCGAGCGCGCGCAGACCGTGGGCGCGCTGCTCGAGGAGCTGCGCGAGCGGTTCGGCGTGCAGGCCGAGGAGCCCGAGGACGACCTCGTGATCGCGGGCGCGCTCCCGGCGGGGACGGCGGTCGGCGGGTTCACGATCGAGAAGGTGCTCGGCGCGGGCGGCATGGGCGCGGTCTACCGGGCCAAGGGGAAGAAGGGCGAGCCGGTCGCGCTCAAGGTCCTCCCGCACCAGCCCGGCCGCACCCCCCAGGAGCGGATCAAGGACATTCGCCGCTTCCACAACGAGGCCAAGATCGCCAAGCGGGTCGCCTCGAAGAACGTCTACACGATCCACGAGTTCGGCACCGACCCGGGCGGGCAGGCGTTCATCGCCATGTCGCTCGAGGAGGGGACCTCGCTCAAGGCCCTGATCGACAAGCGGGGCTTCCTCGCGCCCGCCCTGGTCGGCAAGGTGGCGCGCGGCGTGTGCCAGGCCCTGCAGGCGATCCGCGAGGCGGGGTTCGTGCACCGCGACGTCACGCCCGCCAACGTGATCCTGCGCGGCGACTTCGAGGGCGCCCCCGACGCCAACGCCTGCCTGATCGACTTCGGCCTGGCGATCCCGCTGGAACGCGAGCGCAAGAAGGCCTACACCGGCGGGATCAACGTGGCCCACATCGCCCGGGCCAACAAGCAGGAGGAGCCCCTGGAGCTCGACGAGGACTCGCTGTTCCTCGAGGAGCTCCCGGGCGGCACGCCCGCCTACATGGCGCCCGAGGTGCTCGAGGACCCCGCGCTGGTCGACGACCGCGCCGACCTGTACGGGCTGGGCGCCACGCTCTACCACGCCGCCACCGGCCACCCGCCCTACACGGGCGACACCATGGAGGCGGTCGTCTACCAGCAGCGGAGCCAGGCCCCCGCGCCGATCACGCAGTTCAACGCCGACTTCCCCGAGGAGCTCGGCGAGCTGATCACGCAGCTCCTCGCCAACACGCCCAACGGACGGCCGCGCTCGGCCAAGCTCATGCTCAGCAAGCTCGCCCGCCTCGACTCGCCGGGGGCGGTGGCCGCCTGGCGTCCGCCGGGGCCCCAGGCGGAGCCCGCGGCCGCGCCCGAGCCGGAGGTCCGGATCGAGCGCGTGCCCGCCGCCTTCAGCTGGAGCGCCTTCGGGCTCGGCGCCGCGGCCGGCGCCTTCGGCCTGGTGGTGCTGGTGATCCTGATGCCGCACCTCGGGATCGAGCTCCCGACCGCGCTGATCAAGCTGCTGGGCGGTTGATCAGGCCTGGTGGTGCTGGAGCGTCAGGCACTTGATCCCGCCGCCCAGCTTGAGGAACTCGCTCACGTCGAACTCGCGCACGTCGAAGCCGCGCGCGCGGAGCTGCTCCCACAGGGCGCCCACGCCGCTCGCGCCGAACACCACGTCGCCGTACACGATCGAGTTGCAGGCGAAGGCGCGGGCGTCCTCCTCGCTGACGAGCAGCTTCTCGCAGTCGAGGCTCTGGAGCGTGGCGTTGTCGATCGGCCCGAACGCGCCGGGGTAGTAGGCGATCAGGTCGTCGCGCAGCGGCAGGAGGGCGGTGTCGAGGTGATAGAAGGCCTCCTGCTCCAGCTCGAGGTCGATCGTGTCGCGCCCGAACGTCTGGCGGAGGAAGTGGCGCACGACCTCGTCGCTGCGCTTGCCGAACCCGAACAGGATCTTGTCGCGCCAGGTGACCGTCTCGCCCGCCCCCTCGAACACCACCCCTTCGGGGACCTCCGCGCCCTCGAAGCCGCGCCCGCGCAGGTACTCGTGCACGTAGGGCTTCTCGGCCGCGCGCTCGGGGTGGCGGAACTCGCCGAACAGCGCGCGCCCGTTGCACAGGAACACCGAGTCGCCGAAGAAGCACAGCTCCGGCAGCCCCTCCCTGGGCGGGCACACGTGGACCCGGTCCTCGCCCATGACCTCGCGGTAGGCCGCGACGAGCGCCTCCCACTGGGCGATCGCCCGCTCACGCGAGAAGGGCGCCTCGGGATGCATCCAGGGGTTGATCGAGTAGGAGAGCTCGACGTAGGTCGGCGGACAGACGAACACCTCGCGGGCCTTCACCGGGGAGTCCTGCCCCGCGGCCTCACCGCGGCTTGAGGTGGCGGGGATCGACCGGGATCTTGCCCCCGAGGTCCGCCCGGACCGCCTCCGGGTCGGGCATGGTCAGCTCGCGCGCCGGCGTCTTGCTCAGCTTGCGCAGCTTCTCGCGCTCGCGCACCAAGAACGCCTCCCACTCGTCGACCGTCATGGGCTGCGGCCCGCGCTGCTCGTGCAGCTCGTCCTCGAGGCTCGGCAGGCGCTCGAGCCACTCCAGGAACGTGCGGCAGGCGGGGATCACCTGCCCCTGCTGCACGTCGAGCAGCGCGACCGGGTGCTCGCCGCCCTCGCCGCCCTCGGAGGTGTCGAAGCAGTAGACGTCGCCGCCGAGCGTGGCCGCGAAGCCGACGAGGTGCTCGGGGAGGCCCTCCTCGCGCCCGCGCAGGTTGAGGCGCGCGAGGTCGTAGCCCTCCTCGTCGCCCACCCCGTAGATGCTCGTGTCGTGGGCGCTCCCGCCGTTGTGCGCGCGGAGGAACGCGCGGAAGCTCGGCGGCAGCGACAGGCCGAGGGTCGCCTCGGCCGCGGCGAGCGCCGACTCGGCGGCCGGCTCCTCCAGCCCCTCGAGGTCGGGGTCGGACTCGCGGAGCGCCGCGCGGAACGCCTCGAACGCGGCGGCGAACGCCGCGTCCTGCTCGGCCCGCGTCTCCTCGGGGGCGGGCGCCCGCTCCGGCTCGCTCACGCTGCACCCTCTCGACCCGCGGCGGCCGCCGCCTCCTGCTCGAGCGCGGCGAGCCGCTCCTCGAGCGCCCGCCGCGTCCCGGCGACTCGCGCGCTCAGGGCCGCCATCCGCTCGCGCGCGGCGTCGAGCCGCAGGTCGCCCGGGCTGCCCTCGCTGGCGTACAGGTCGCGCGGCGCGCCCAGCGCGGGCGCGCCCGCCGCCTCGCCGAGGGCCTCGCCCACCTGCCGGTACGCCTCGCGGAACGGCACGCCCTGCTGCACCAGGGCCAGGGCCTGGTGGGTGGCGAGCGCCTCGGACGCCACCGCGCCCCGCGCCCGCTCGCGGTCCACCTCGAGCCCTCGCACCGTCAGCTCCATCGCGCGCGCCATGCTCCGCGCCAGCCGCAGCCCCTTGAGCAGGGGCTCCTTCGTCAACTGGAAGTCCCGATGGTAGCTCGACGGGAGCTTCCCCGCGACGAGCACGACCCGCTGGCAGTGCGCGTGGAGCACCCCGGCGTTGGCGCGGGTCAGCTCCAGCACGTCGGGGTTGCGCTTCTGCGGCATGATGCTCGAGCCGGTGGCCACGTCGGGCGGGAGTCGCACGAAGCCGAGCTCGGGGCCGCTGTAGAGCTGGAGGTCCCACGCCAGGCGCGCCAGCCCGTCGCCGAGGAGGGCCGCGGCGAACAGCGCCTGCGCCTCCGCCTTGCCCCGGCTGCTCTGGACCGCCTGCGCGTTGACCTGCAGGCGCGCGAACCCGAGCAGCTCGGCCGTGCGCCGCCGGTCGAGCGGGAGCGGCACGCCGAACCCGGCCGCGCTCCCCAGCGGGCAGCGGTCGCAGGCGCGGTAGGCGTCGAGCAGCGCCTCGACGTCCTCCTCGACGCCCTCCGCGTGGCCGGCGGCCCACAGCCCCACCGTGGACGGCATGGCCTGGCGCATGTGGGTGAACCCGGGGAGGAAGCTCTCCTCCTCGCGGCCGGCGAGGTCGAGCAGCGCCTCGCCCAGCGCGAGGGCCGCCTCGGCGAGGTCGAGCAGCCGGCGCTTGGCGAACAGGCGCACGTCGACCAGCACCTGATCGTTGCGCGAGCGGCCGGTGTGGAGCCGCTTGCCGGCCTCGCCGTGGCGCTGCACCAGCAGCCCCTCGACGGCGGTGTGGACGTCCTCCTCCGCCGGCGCGATGCGGAACGCGCCCGCCCGGTGGGCGGCGAGCACCTCGAGCAGCCCGCGCGCGATCGCGCGCCGGTCCTCGGGCGAGATCAGCCCCCGCTCCGCGAGCATGCGGCTGTGCGCCAGCGAGCCCCACGCGTCCTCCTCGACCAGGTCGAGGTCGAGGAGGTAGTCGTCGCCGACCGTGTAGGCCAGCACCTCGGGGTGCAGCGCCTCGCCCTTCTCCCACAGCCGTTTGGCCATGGGGTCAGAGTCTATCTGGTGAGCCGGCCTGGGGGGACCACCGGGGGGGGCGACGGAGGAGGGAAACAGGGAATTTCAACAGGGAATGAGAAATTCGAAATGCCAGAACGGCTGTCGCGCCGGCGCGAGCGCGCTCGTGGGTGCTCGCGAGCCAGCGACAGCCAGCTCTGATTCCTGATTCCCTGTTCCCTGTTGATATTCCCTGTGTTTCCTCTGGCCTGCTCTGCGAAAGGCCAGCCCCCTACTCCTGCTCGTAGAACTTCCCCTCCCTCGCCTGGAGGAGCTGATCCTCCACGTCGCGGAAGCCCGGGTCGACCCGCTTGCAGGCCTCGAGCGCCTCGATCGCTTCGTCCCAGGCGCGGGCGCGGATCGCCGCCCAGCCCTTGTAGTAGAGGAGCTCGGCGTCCCGCGGGTTGTGCTCGAGGCCGCGCGAGAACGCCGCCATGGCGTCCTCGGGGCGGAGCTGCTCGAACAGCTGCAGCCCCAGCGCCAAGGGGGCCTCGCGCCGCTTGGGGTCGAGCTTGATCGCGACCTCGAGCTGCGCGCGGAGCTGCTCGTCGTGGCGGCGCCGACCGAGCGGGGTGCGGGCCAGGGCGTCGGCGAAGATCAGCCGGGCGTCGTAGTCGTCGGGCCAGAGCTCGACGGCGCGCTCGGCGATCTTGGCGGCGGTCTGGCTCTCGCCGTTGTCGAGCGCCAGGCGCGCCGCCTCGAGCCAGGGCTGGGCGCGCTCGCGCTCCTGGGCCAGCGCGGCCTGCACCCGGCGCAGGCCGCCCTGCACGTCCCCCGTGAGCACCAGCGCGCGGCCCAGCAGGTACTCGGCCTCCCAGCTGGGGCCGAGCTTGACCGCCTCCGTCAGCTCGTCGCGGGCCTGCGCGTGCTCCTCGCGCGCGAGCAGCACGCGCCCGACCGCCACCCGGGCCGCCTGGTCCTGGGGCGCCAGCTCGGCCGCGCGGCGGGCCGCCTCGAGCGCGCGGTCGAGGTCGCCGTCGGCGAGGTGCGCCTCCGCCAGCCGCAGGTGGGCGCGCGGCTCGGTGGGGGCCAGCCGGATCGCCTCGCCGAGGGCGTCGCGCTCGGCGGCGCGGTCGCCCGTCTCGCCGCGGAGCGTGGCGGCGAGGAGCCACAGCTCGGGGTCGCTCCGCTCGAGCTTGAGCGCCTCTTCGACCGCGGTGCGCGCGTCGACCGCGCGCCCGCGGTCGTGGTACAGCTCCGCGAGCGCGCGCGACACGCGGGCGTCCTCGAACGTCCCCTGGTCGGCGCGCTCGAGCGCCTCGAAGGCCGCGTCGCGCTCCTCCTCGAGCAGCGCGGCCAGGCCCGTCACCGCCCAGCTCTCGGACTCCAGCCGCGGGTCGTCGGCGCGGGCCTGCTCCGCCAGCTCGCGCGCGCGATCGGCGGCGCGCTCGTCGAGCAGGCTCCAGGCGAACGCCAGCTCGACGGCCGCGCGCTCCTGGGGGTCGCCGAGCAGCTCGATCGCGTCGGGCGCGTAGCGCCGCACGAGTGAGCCGTCGCGCGCGGCGATCCCCACGCGGGCGAGGCCCACGATCGCGTCGGGGTGGCGCGGGGCATAGTCGAGCGCGCGCTTGAACGCCTGCTCCGCGCCGCGCAGGTCGGACCCTTCGTTGAGCTTGCGCACGCCCTCGCCCACCCAGGCGCCGGGGCGGGTCGCGAGCCACGCCCAGCGGCCCAGACCGCCGAGCACCAGCAGCGCCACCAGCGCGACGGCGCCGAGCAGGACCGGGCGCGGGACCCCGCCCAGGGGCCCTCCGCCGCTGAGCGGCTCGCCGCACGCGAGGCAGGCGGTGTCCTCGGCGGCGGCCGCCACCCCGCAGGCCGGGCAGGTGCGCGCCGGGCCGGGGTCGGTCACCACCTCGTACTCGTCGGCGCCGCTCTCGGGCTCCGCCGGCGGCGCGAGCGGGACCGCCGGGATCCGGAGCACCTCGTTGCAGGCCTTGCAGCGGATCTTCCGACCGGCGAGGTCGGCGCTGACCTGCAGGGCGTTGCCGCAGTTGCAGAAGACCGAGATCGGCATGAGGGCTCGCGGGGCCCGGGCGCGGGCCGGGCGCGACGGATACGGGATGGTATGCCACCCGGCCCGCGCGGTGCAACCCGCAACAGGGAGGGAACTCGGGCCGGACGGCGATGTTAGGATCCCCGCCCTCACCTCGGGGAGAGCGGCGCGCGAGCGCAGAGGGCAGCTTGATCTCCAAGCGGGACGTCCAGCTCGGGAAGATCGCGCTCAAGGCGGGCTTCGTCACCAAGGACCAGATCACCCGTTGCCTGGCGCTGCAGAAGAAGCTCGCCAAGGAGAAGGGCAAGAAGGTCGCGCTCGGCAGCCTGCTGCTCAAGAAGGGGTACATCGACAAGGATCAGCTCGAGGAGATCGTCCGCCTCCACAACGCCGCGCTCGAGAAGGCGGGCGGCGCCAGCGAGGCCAGCGGCGAGGTGACGGCCTCCGCCGAGGGCGAGGACGACGCCGCGGCCAAGAAGCTCGCGGCGGCCAAGGCCAAGAAGAAGGCGGCGGCCAAGGCGAAGGCCAAGAAGCTCGCCGAGGCCAAGAAGAAGAAGGCGCGCGAGCAGGCCGAGGCCTCGGGCGAGGAGCCCTCGGCGGGCGCCGCCTCCGCGGAGGAGGCCGGGGCCGAGTCGGCGCCGCCCGCCGAGGAGCGCAAGCGCTCGCGCACCTCCGCCCGCGCCAAGAGCGCGGCGGCCGGCAAGGCTTCGCGGGACAAGGCCGACAAGGCCGACAGGGCCAAGGCCGACAAGCGCGAGAAGAAGGCGAAGACCTCGACGCGGACCTCCGCGCGGACCTCCGCGCGAGCGAGCAAGGCGGGTCCGTCCACCGCGAGCGAAGCCGACGCGTCGCTGTTCTTGAGCGCGCCCGAGGACGCCGTCGACGAGGAGGATCGGCGGCTGATCGCCTGCCCGGACTGCGCGAAGAAGTACCGCGTCCGCGCCGACCAGGTCGGCAAGCGGTTCAACTGCCGCCGCTGCAAGTTCCGGATCAAGGTCCCCAAGGACCTGTTCGAGCGGCCGAGCGAGGTCGGGGCGGCCGCGCCCGCCGTCGAGGTCGAGGAGTTCTTGCTCTCGTCGAGCGACGCGGAGCCGGCGGGGGAGGGCGACGAGGAGGCCAAGGTCGCGGTGGCGGCGGCGAAGGCCGCCACGGCCGTGGCCAAGGTCGGGCAGCAGTCGCAGCGCTCGATCGCCGACCTCGCCGCGGCCGCGGCCACGCGCAAGGCGAAGCCGCTGGCGCCGCGCGCCAAGTTCGGCGTGCTGCAGGCGCTGACCGCGCTGGCGTCGCTGACCGTGATCACGGTGCTGGTGGGCGGGACCTGGTACTACTTCGACCAGCAGGAGCAAGCGCGCCTCGTCGACATCGAGCGCCGGATCAAGGAGGAGCTCGCCGGGTGGACGCAGCGCCTCGACCGCGCGCTGGCGCGCGCCAAGGAGGCCGGCGAGCGCGGCGACCCCCACGGGATCCGCACCGCCCTCTCGGCGCTCGAGCTGGTGCGCACGGCCGAGCGGAGCAAGCTCGTGCAGCGGGGCAACCAGGCCGCCTCGGCCGCCTACGAGGAGCAGGTCGGGGTCGTGGCCCAGATGCGCGACCTGTTCTTGCGGCAGGGCGACCTGCTGCTCGAGGCGGGCGGGCCCACGGCGGCCGAGGACGCGCTGATCGCGTACGGCAGGGCCGAGGAGGTCGCGCCCGGCCACGCGGCCACGCAGCTCAAGCTGGTGCGCACCCGGATCCGCGCGCGCCAGTTCGAGGCGGCCGCCAAGGGGATCGCCGCGCTCGCCCAGAAGGACGACACGGCGCACGCCCTCGAGGGGCTGGCGTGGGAGCTGGGCGGCGCCGCCGACTCGGCGGTCGCCGCCTACGAGAAGCTCTCCGACCCGCTCGGGCCGGTGCTCGCCGCCCGCGCGCTGGTCGTGGCCGGAGATGCCGGCAAGGCGATCGGCAGGCTGGACCGCGTGCAGGGCCTGCAGGGGCTCGACCTCGCGGCGGCGAAGGTGGTCGAGGGGCTGGCGTACGAGGTGCGCGACGACGCCGAGCGCGCGCTGCGCGCCTTCGAGCTGGCGGTCGCGGCCGACGCGGAGACGCCCTTCCCGCGGATCGCGCGCGCCGAGTTCTTCGCGCGGCAGGGGCGCCTGCGCGAGGCGCTGGCCGACCTCAAGCAAGCCAACCGGATCTCCGCCACCGCCGCGGGGCTGGTGGCCGAGGGGAAGCTGCACCTCGCCTTGCTCGACGCCGAGGAGGGGCTGACCGCGCTGCGCGCGGCGCTGCAGGCCACGCCCCTTCCGGGCGCGCGCCGGGTCGCCGGCGAGGTCGACCCGTTCGGCCTGCCGACCGCGCCCGACCCCCACGCCGAGGCCCGGGTCCTGCTCGCGCTGGCCGACGCGGCGCGCGGCGACTCGGACTCGGCGCGCCGCGCGCTGGGACAGGTCGTGCAGGACTACCCGTTCAGCCCGTACGGCTACGCGGGCTTCGTGCAGCTGCAGCTGTTCAGCGCCAAGGACGCGCGCGAGCTCGACCCCCTGGCCGAGAGCTACGTCAGCCGCGCGATCTCGCTGGCGCGGAAGATCGGCGGGTCCGATCCGATCCCTTCGCGCGAGTCCGGGTTCGTGCTGCTCGTGCAGGGCCGCCTCCAGATGCTGCGCGCGCGGCGCGCCGAGGCGCTGACCTCGTTCGAGCAGGCGGCCCGGCTCGCCCCCGACCTGGCCTCGGACGCCTGGACCCTGGCTGGGCGCACGCTGATCGACCAGAGCCTGATGACCAAGGCGCTGCTCGAGCTGCAGCGCGCGGTCGAGCGCACCCGGACCAGCGGCAGCTACAAGGCGGCGCGCGAGGCGATCGCGGCGGGCCGGAGCAAGCAGGCGTCCGAGGGGCTGCGGGTGCTGCTCGCGCTGCATCCCTACGACTCCCTGCTGTGGGTCGCGCTGGCCGAGGCGCAGCGCAGCACGGCGCCGGTCGAGGCTAAGGCCGCGCTCGACCGGGCGATCGAGCTCAACCCGGCCCTCGCCGAGGCGTTCCGCGCGCGCGCGCTGCTGCAGCTGCGCGACCTGCCCGAGGGGCAGCGCGACGTGGAGCGCGGCGGGCAGGACGCGCAGCAGGCGCGCGAGATCGAGGAGCGACGCGGCTCCCTGACGGCGCCCACCCTGTACGCGCTGGCGCTTTACCTGCGGATCCGCCAGGACACCAAGGGTGCGCTCGAGACGCTCGGGCGCTGCATCGAGCTCGACCGCGAGTTCGCCGAGGCCTACCGGCTCCGGGCCGAGGTCGCGCGCGCGGCCGGGGACACCAAGCAAGCCGACGCCGACCAGAAGGAATGGGAGCGGCTCCGGCAGCCCACCAAGTGAGCCGCCGCGCGCCGGGAGGTGCGTCATGAAGCTGTCCGCAGCCGCCGCGGCCCTCGCCGTCGGGCTTCTCCTCGCGCCGCTCGCGTGGGGCGACGAGCCGCCTGCGAAGGACGCGCCCGCCAAGGACGCGCCC
>CAZMSZ010000037.1:27058-32913 GCA_964569055.1 uncultured Planctomycetota bacterium
CCAAGGACGCGCCGGGCAAGGACAAGCCCGGCAAGGACGAACCCGCCAAGGCGCCCGACCTGGTCGCGCCGACCGCCGAGCTGGCCCCCCTGCTGGCGCCGTACGAGGACGAGGCCGAGCCCACGCGCGAGCTCAAGCGCGCCTGCGTCTCGATCCTGCACTACCTCTTCAGCCGCGACCTCGAGCGGCTGCTCCCCTACTTCCACCCCCAGCTGCGCATGCACGTGGGGCAGGGCGAGTTCCAGACGATCGGCCCGGCCGAGCTCCGGCGTCTGCTGGAGTCGCAGCTCGCCGCCGAGGAGGCCGAGGAGAAGCCGCCCAAGCTGAGCGCCGCGCTGGTCAAGGGCTCGCTGCGGGTCTACTCGCGCGCCCGCGCGAAGGAGGTCGACGCCGAGGCCGAGGGCTGGCGCGAGATCGCCCCCGAGCGGGTCGCGCGCTGGATGGAGGACGGCGACTGGCTGGTCCTGGCGCGCCTCGACCACCCGGCGCTGCCGGCCGAGGTGTTCTACGTGTTCCGGCGTGACGGCGAGCGCTTCAAGGCCGTGCTCTCGGACTGACGGCCCGGACCGGAGCGAAACGATAGACTGGCCGCTCGCGGCCGCCGTGCGTGCCCGCGGGGAGGGAGAACGTGAGCCACCCCACCGACCTGCTCCCCTTCGGCGAGGCCTTCGCGGAGCTCGACCTCGTGGTGCGACAGCTCGACGACGGCAGCCTGACGGTGGCCGACGACGACACCCAACCCGACGAGCAGCGGGTGCACGTCACCGCCGACGAGCTGGGCCTGCACGCGGCGCTGCGAGTCGTCGCGGTCGACGAGCCGCCGGCCGACATGGCGGCCGCGCTCGAGGGGCTCGGCACGAGCGAGCGCTTCGCCTGGCGCGACGGCTGGGTGCTCTGCGAGGCCGTGCTCCCCTGGACGACCGATCACCAGTTCACGCCGGCCGAGCTCGAGGCGCTCTACGGGTGCGTGGCGAAGGGCGCCGCCGCGCAGCGCGAGGCGGTCGAGCGGCTCGCGCGCGGCGAGGCGGCCGACGGCCCGGTGCAGATGCCGCCGAGCTACCTGCCGGGGGCCGGGCAGGCGGACAAGAGCCAGAGCCTGACGAGCCGCTACGGCGCGATCGACGCCGTCCCGGGCCGGGCGGAGCTCGGGGCGACCGACCGGCGTCCGAGCGGCCGGCGCGAGCCCGTCTCCGCCCGCCTCGCCGCGCCGGCCGCCCGGGCCGAGGGCGGCGGCGGGGCGAGCTCGGTCGCGCTGGTGATGGTGCTCGGGATCGTGGGGCTGGGCGCCCTGACCGGGGTCGTCCTGATGCGCGGGAGCTCGGCTCCCTCGACCTCCACGGCCACGAGCTCGAGCTCGCCGACGACCGGCGGCGCCGCGGCCGGCGACGACGACTCGCCCGAGGAGCGGGACGAGCTGCCCGACTCGGCGCGCGACGAGGAGCCGTCCGCCGATCCGGCGCCGCGCCCGCGCGCCACGCCGGAGCCGAGCTCCCCGCCGCCTCGCCGCTCGCTCGACGACGAGGAGGGGATCCTGGCCGCGGCGGCCAGCCCGGACGCCGAGCTGCGCCGGCGGGCCGTCGAGCGTTGGGTGGAGCTCGAGCTCGATCAGGAGCCCGGCGCGCGGCTCGAGCTGCTCAAGGCGCTCGCGCGGCGCCTCGACCGCGAGGTCGGCGCGCTGATCCTCCAGAGCCTCCGCGACCACCCGCCCGAGACGCTCGAGGCGCTCGACTGCCTGGAGTGGGCGAACGAGGCGATGAAGCGCCACCTGATCCAGCAGCTCGGCCGCCCCGGCACCCCCGAGCCCGACCTGGTGGCCGAGATCCTGGCCGAGCAGGAGGAGACCGAGGACCTGCTGGTCGAGGAGGCGCTGCTCCGCCTGGGTCGACCCAAGCCCGGCGCGGCGCAGCGCCTGCTCGCCAGGCGCGGGCTGGAGTGGGTCCGGCTCGGGGGCGGCATGGCGCTGTTCGAGCTGTTGCCGCTCGCGCAGATCGAGCCGCTGGCGAGCCACGCCGACGCCGAGGTGCGCATGGTCGCGGCCGACCTGGTCAAGGCCAAGGGGAGCGAGGGCGGCAAGGAGGCGTTGACGCTCCTGCTCGAGCTGCTCAAGGACGCCGACACCCGCGTACGCCAGCGCGCCGTGGAGGGGCTGACGCAGCTCGAGGACCCGCGCAGCTCCTGGGCGCTCGCGCGCGCGCTCCACACCGAGCGCGACAACCTGACCAAGGACATGCTGCGCTCGGCGCTCGAGGCGCTCGACCCCCCGAGCGCCGCCGCGCGCTACCTCGACCAGCTCCGGCGCAAGCGGCAGGGGAGCGACCCGCTCGCGGCGGTGGACGCCCTGCAGGCGATCCCCAGGCCCGAGGCGGTCGCGGCGCTGCTGCAGGCGCTCGACGACGACGCCCGCGAGGTGCGCGTGGCCGCGCTGGGCGCGCTCCAGGCCCTCGCCAAGCGTCCGGGGCTCAAGGACGAGGTCAAGAAGGGGATCCTCCCGATCCGCCGCCTGGCCAAGGACGCCGACCGCGAGGTGAGCCGCCTGGCCAAGCAGCTGCACTACGCGGTGGAAGGGCGGATGCCTTAGCGCGCGGGCCTCGAAGCCATGTCGCGCGACGCCTGGAGCCCCGATCAGTACCACCGCTTCCGCCGTGAGCGACGGCGGCCGTTCTTCGACCTGCTCCGGCTGGTGTGGCGGCGCCCCGGCCTGCGGGTGGTCGACCTCGGCTGCGGCAGCGGCGAGCTGACCCGTGCGCTGCGCCGCTGGCTGCCGGGCGCCGACGTGCTGGGCGTCGACCGCTCGCCCAACATGCTGGCGCGGGCCCGTGCGCACGCGCGCCCCGGGCTGACGTTCGAGGAGGGCGACGCCGGCGCGTTCGACGTGGCGCCGTTCGACCTCGTGTTCTCCAACGCCGCGCTCCACTGGGTCGAGGACCACGAGGCGTTGTTCCCCCGGCTCCTGGCCGCGCTGCGCCCGGGCGCGCAGCTCGCGGTGCAGGTGCCGCGCAACGACGAGCACGCCAGCCACCGCCTGATTCGCGAGCTGGCGGGCGAGGCCCCCTGGGCCGAGCGCTCGGGCGGCCTGGTGCGCGCGAGCCCGGTGCTCGAGCCCGAGCGCTACGCGAGGTTGCTCCACGCCCACGGGCTCGTCCGGCTGCGGGTCGTGGAGCGGGTCTATGTGCACGAGCTCGCGAGCGCGGGGGAGGTCGCGGAGTGGACGCGCGGGACCTCGCTCATTCCGTACCTGGCGCGCCTGTCGGAGGCGGACGGGGAGGCGTTCGTGGCGGCCTACCGCGCGCGCCTGGTCGCGGCGCTCGGTCCCGCCAGGCCGTTCGCGTACACCTTCCGCCGCCTGTTCCTCTCGGGCGTGAAGCGGCGCTGACGGCTACTCCTTCTTGCCGGCGCCGCTCGCCAGCCGCGCCAGGAACGTGCCCTCGTCCGCGCGCCGGAGGGCCGCCAGCTCGTCGCGGAACACGCGCGCGACCAGGCGCGCCACGCCCCAGGCGGCGTGGGTCCCCAGCGGGAGGCGCATGAGCACGATCGGCAGGCCCACGGTGCCGATCAGGAGCAACAGGAGCCGGGGCGCGCTCGACACGAGCCCCAGGTCCATGACGAGGGTCGACAGGATGGCGGCCGAGATCGCCAGGTTCACGAGACCGACGAGCAGCGTCCGGGGCGCGCTCCACGAGACCGCCTCCTGATAACGCCGCGCGCGCGCCCACACGTCGCGCCAGCCCTCGCGCTCGCGCTCTTGCAGGCGGCGCACCAGCTTGGGCGGGAACAGGGCGGCGGCCAGGGCGAGGCGTAGCACGTGCCGCCGCAGCGCGAAGCGGCCCACGGGGTGCCCGGTCGTGCAGCCGCAGCCGTAGATCGCGCACCCGCCGTAGCTGGCCCGGCACTCGACCCAGCACTCCTCGTGGTACAGCGCGCCGCAGCCCGCGCGGTCGCAACCAACCGCGGCGTCCTCGGGGAGGCGGTCGCGGCAGTAGGGGCAGGCGAGCGCCGCCCGCAGGCGCGCGGTGTCGGCGCCCAGGCGCCGGACGACCCGCAGCGGGCCGGCCGCGGCGAAGTCGAGCAGGAGGCCGACGCCGACCGCGAACAGGGCCCCGGTGAGCACGGGGGTGGCGCTGCCGAGCGCCAGGGCCGCCGTCAGCGTCGCGGTCCCGAGCAGCGCCAGCGTGACCCGCACCGCGACCGAGGTGCCGGGGCGCGTGCTCGCGGGATCGGACGCGACCCGGATCGTGAGCGGCGCGCCAACGGCGGGCGGTGTCTCGACGTCCGAGTCGGGCGCGTCCTCGGAGGCGGGCCGGATCGCCTCGAACGTCGGCTCCTCGTCGTCGACGGCCGGGCCGGGCAGCGAGCGCTGGCGTTCCATGGGCCGCAGCATACATGGCGCGCGAGCGCTCGGCGGCCGCGCACCCTGGGTCACCGCTCGCCAGGAGGTCCTTGCTCGGGCGGAGGCAGCCCGATCTCCTCCTCGGGGGGCGCCTTCCCCTCGGGGCGCAGCGCCTCGCGCCGGCCCTCGAGGCCGTGGAGCGGGAATCGGTCGATCACGGTGCGCCGGAGCAGCGTGGTCACCTCGGGGTCGAGGTGGATCCCCACCCCGCCGCTCAGCATGAGGTGGTCGTCGCGCCGCGGCTCGGCGAGCAGCTCGCGGTTGCGCGGGTTGAGGTCGTCGAGCCCGAGCTGATGGCCGACCTCGTGCGCGACCGTGTGGTAGCGGCTGGGGTCGAGGTAGCGCAGCCCGAGGAGCGAGAAGTTGTCGTTGGGGTCGCCCAGCGTGCTGGGGCTGGCGGGCGCGTCGCCCAGGGTCCAGCCGCGGCAGGAGCCGTGCACGAAGCCGGCCGCGGTCAGCACGAGCACCACCCGGCCGGGCCGCTTGAGGCCGCGCCGCTCGAGGTCGTCGCGCACGCCCTCCACCTCGGCGCGCGAGAGCGCGCCGTCCTCGTTCGCGTCGTAGGCGGCGCCCGCCACCGCGGCCGGCTCCGCCGTGAGCCCGACGAACTCGAGCCCGAGCGGCGCGAAGGTGGCCTCGAGCTGCGCCAGGATCCAGGTCTGCGCCTCGCGGGCCTGGGCGGGCGTGACCCCCGCGAAGCGCTCGTCCCCGTCGAGCGCCACCACGATCACCGGGACGAGCGCGGCGGCGTTCGGCTCCCAGCGCTCGCGCCGGACGAGTGAGGGCTCGCCCTCGGTCGGCCGCGCGCGCAGGTCGACGTAGGCGGCCAGCAACCCCCGCTCGCCCGGCACCGTCCGCAGGCGTCCCTCCAGCCGCTCCTCGCGCAAGGCGAACACCAGGCCGCCCCGCTGGGAGCTCGCCCGGGCGCGGCCCATTCGCTCGCGGCCGTTCGGCCCGAACGTGCGGAAGGCCAGCGCCCACCCGTCCGCGGTGCGACGCAGCTCGGCGGAGCCATGGTAGCGACCCTCGGGACCCTGCCCGTCGATCCGGTAGCGACCCTCCTGGGCCCAAGCCGCCCCCGCCAGCGCGAGGAGCGCGAAGGCCGCCATGGCCACCGGCCGCGCTCGCTTCGCTCGACCTGTGGGCATGCTCCCTCTCACCGGCGGCCTCCGTACGTGGAGCGGGGCGGGCCGCCGGCGGCCCGCCCCGTCCGAAGCGCGCGTCGCGCGCCCCTACTCGTCTTCGAGCCCCGGCAGATCCTCGAGCCCCGGGAGCTCGTCGTCGGGCAGCTCGGGGAGCTCCTCACCGTCGGCCGGGAGCTCCTCGTCCTCCAGCCCCGGAAGCTCCTCGTCCTCGAGGCCGGGCAACTCGTCGCCACCGGGGAGAGGCTCCTCGGGCATGGGCTCGGGGAGGGGCTCCTCGGGCATGGGCTCGGGGAGGGGCTCCTCGGGCATGGGCTCGGGGAGGG
>CAZMSZ010000038.1:0-3338 GCA_964569055.1 uncultured Planctomycetota bacterium
GGTGGTGGCCGGCGTCTCGAAGAGCTACGCCATGACCGGCTGGCGGATCGGCTACGCGGTCGGCCCCGAGCCGGTGATCAAGGCGGCCGCCAAGATTCAGTCGCAGTCGACCAGCGGCGCCTGCGCCGTCGCGCAGGCGGCGGCGGTGGGCGCGCTCGAGGGCGCCAACGAGGACGCGGCCCGCATGCGCGAGGCGTTCGCGCGGCGCTGCCAGGTGGCGCGGCGCGGGCTGGAGGCGATCCCGGGGGTGCGCCTCACCGGCGGGCAGGGCGCCTTCTACCTGTTCCCCGACTTCTCGGCCTACTTCGGCGCCACGCTGGGCGGCAAGCGGATCACCGACTCGGCCTCGCTCTCGGAGGTCCTGCTCGAGGAGGCGCTGGTCGCGGCCGTCCCGGGCGGCGCGTTCGGGGCGGAGGGGCACCTCCGCTTCAGCTACGCGCTGGGCGAGGAGGCGATCGAGGCGGGGCTCGGCCGGGTGCGCGAGGCGCTCGCCCGCGCCACCCCGCAGCCCGGGGCGTGAGGTGAGCGCGGGCCCCGACCCGCACGCCGCGAGCGGCGCGCCGACGGCCGCGGAGCCGGCCGACCCGCCGGCGGCCCCGCCGCCGCCGCGCTGGCTGCGCCCGCTGCTCGACTACCCCACGATCGAGCGGCTGGGACGGAGCTGGCCGGCGGCCGGTCGGTTCGAGCGGACGTTCTGGGGCCTGCTCCTGGTGGCGGTGCTCACGGTGCTCGGGATCGCCCGCGCGCTCGACCCCGACCCGCGCGGGATCGGGACCCACGAGCAGCTCGGGCTGCCGCCCTGCGGGTTCGTGCAGGTGTTCGAGGGCGTGCCCTGCCCGTCGTGCGGCTACACCACGACCTTCGCGCTCGCGGCCGACTTCGAGGTCGGCGCCGCGATCGCGAACCAGCCGTTCGGGTTCTTGGTGTTCCTGCTCAGCCTCGCGGCGATCCCGGCCGCGGCGCTCGGGGTGAGCGGAGCCTCGCTGTTCGCGTGCACCGAGCGCTGGCCCATGGTCCGCCTGTTCGCGGGCCTGGTCGGGCTGTGGCTCCTGGCCTGGGGCTACAAGTACCTGGCGCTGACGGGGCTTTAACCCACCGCCGCCCACACGCGCACCGCGCTCCGCAGAGCGGCGAGCGCCTCGTGCTCGGCCACCACGCCGGGCTCGAGCTCGCGCACGGCCCACCCGAGGTCGCGGGCTGGGCGCATGGCGGCCCGCCCCTCGGGCCCGCGCAGGTGGTCGAGCGCGGCGCGCACCGCGCACAGGGCCGCCCAGGCGGCGTCGACCGCGCGCCAGGCGGAGGTGCGCACCAGCCCCGGGTGGTCGCCCTCGAGGGTGGCGAGGTGGTGCCGCGTGCGCTCGAGCGCCTCCTCGGCGGCGAGCAGCGCGCCGTCCGCCCGCGCCCAGCTCGCCTCGTCGCGCACCAGCAGCAGCGCCTGGGTCGTGGTGCGGGCGCGGCGCAGCACCGCGCCGGGGGCGAACACCCCCGGCTCCCAGCCCTCCCACACCGGCAAGGTCAGGTCGGCCAGGCCGAGGGCGGCCCGGGCGCAGGCCTCGTCGCCGAAGACGAGCAGGCCGCGCGCCCAGGCGGCGAGCGCCTCGGGCGCGGCGGGCTCGGCGCCGAGGACGACCGCCGCGGCGGCGTCGCCGGCGTAGGCCGCCAGGCGCAGCCGCTCGCGGGCGACCGCTCCGTGCCGCAGCCGCTCGGCCAACAGGCGCGCCCGGGCCTCGAGGTCGCCGCCGCTGGCCGCCCGCTCGCGGCGACGCAGCGCCAGGTCCGTCACGCGCGCCTCCTCCCTCCGTTGTACTCGCGTGGTCGTGCTTCTTGAAGGTGGCGAGCCGCCGTACCATGGGCCGCGTGAGCGAGGACCGACCGCTGCGCGAGCGCGCCGAGGCGCTGTATCGAGCCCTGCAGGACGAGCTGTGCGCCGGCCTGGAGCGGCTGGACGGCGTCGCCACGTTCGGGGCCGACGCCTGGACCCGCCCCGAGGGCGGCGGCGGGCTGACCCGGGTGCTCGAGGGCGGCGCCGTGCTCGAGAAGGGCGCCGTCAACGTCTCGGCCGTGTGGGGCCCGGCGCCGCCGGCCCTGGTCGAGCACCTCGGCCGCCCGGCGAGCGCGTTCTTCGCCACCGGCGTCTCCATGATCTTCCACCCGCGCAACCCGCACGCGCCGACCATGCACGCCAACCTGCGCTACTTCGAGGCCGCCGCCGAGGGCGCGCCCGCGGGGGCGCCGCCGGCCGCGGCCTGGTTCGGCGGCGGGTGCGACCTCACGCCCTACTACCTGTACGAGGACGACGTCCGCCACTTCCACGCGGTGGTGCGCGCCGCGTGCGACCGCCACGCCGTGGGCGATTACCCCGCCTGGAAGGCCTGGTGCGACCGCTACTTCTTCCTCCCGCACCGCGGCGAGGCGCGCGGGGTGGGCGGGGTGTTCTTCGATCACCTCGGCGAGCGGCTCGAGGAGGTGCTCGCGCTGCAGGCCGACCTCGGGCGGGCGCTCCTGCCCGCCTACGCGCCGCTCGTCGAGCGCCGCGCGCAGGCCCCCTTCGGCCCCGAGCAAGAGCGCTGGCACCTGCAGCGGCGCGGCCGCTACGTGGAGTTCAACCTGCTCCACGACCGCGGCACCCGCTTCGGCCTGCAGACGGGCGGGCGCACCGAGAGCATTCTGGTGTCCATGCCCCCGCGCGCCCGCTGGGACTACGCGGCCGAGCCGGCGAGCGGGACGCCCGAGGCGGCCCTGCTCGACGTCCTGCGCGGCCAGGCCCGCGACTGGCTGGCGGACCTCCCGCCCAGCCCCTAACCTACGACGCCCCTGGCCCAGGGAGAGCCCCATGATCCTGCCGTTCCGTCGCCCCACGATCGCCTCGGTCTGGTCCCGCGCTCAGGCGCTCCCGTTCGGGAACCGCCTGTTCTCCAAGTTCGTGGGCCGCATGGCCCCCTACACCGGCACGATCAACGCGGTCGTGGAGGAGCTCGGCGACGGCTACTGCCGCGCGGTGCTCCACGACCGCCCGGCGGTGCGCAACCACCTCAGCTCGCTGCACGCCGTGGCCCTGATGAACCTCGGCGAGATCGCCACCGGCCTCGCGGTCATGCACGGGATCGACGGCCGCGGCCGCGGGATCGTGCGCGGCCTGCGCATGGAGTACTACAAGAAGGCCCGCGGCACGATCACCGCGACCTGCGACGCCGCCCTCCCCAGGGAGCCCGGCAAGCACGACCTCGAGGTCGAAGGCGAGCTGCGCGACGAGGCGGGCGACCTCGTGGCCAAGGCCTGGGCGACCTGGCGAATCGACGTCCGCGCGTAGTCGCGCGCGAACGGCGCGCGCGCGCGGC
>CAZMSZ010000038.1:3438-12186 GCA_964569055.1 uncultured Planctomycetota bacterium
CCCACGAACACGGCCGAGCCCTCGTCCGAGAAGCCCATGTCGATCGAGGCCACGATCTCCGAGTTGGGCACGATCATGCGGACCGCGCCGCCGGCGGCGAGGTGGCTGTCGGCCAGGGTGAAGCGCTCGCCCTCGTCGAACACGCGGCCGGCGTCGAGGAACGCGGCGAGCTGCACGACCAGCCCGTAGCCGGCGACCGTGAACTCGGGGAAGTTGAAGCGCTCCTCGATGTTGGCGACGTAGGCGTTGCGCCCCCGGAACCGGCCGTAGCCGTAGCCGCGCACCGTCTGCTTGCCGCCCACGACGGTCAGCTCGTAGAAGGGCACCTTGTCCCCGATCAGGAACATGCCCGACAGGCGCGCCGCCGTGACCAGCCGCCCGCCCAGCTTGGGGAACAGCGCGGTCACCGACAGCCCGAAGCGGTGGAAGGCGATGTCGCTGCCGAGCGTGGAGTCGGCCACCTCGTAGAGGAACTCGGCGAACACCCCCTCGGTCGGCACGTTGCGCGAGTCGCGGTTGTCGTAGGTCAGCCGGATCTGGTGGGTCAGGATCGTGGTCCGGTCGTCGCGCACCCCCTCCACGTCGGCGTAGAGCACGCGCGTGCTCGGGATCCGCTCCAGCCGGCCCGGGCCGACCTTGGAGGAGACGATCCGCTCCTTGAGCTCGATCGTGACGTCGAGCGGGAGCTCGATCCCGAGGACCGCCTCGGCCGTGGTGCGGCGGAACACGTAGGTGCTCTCGTCCTCCTCCTCGGTCTCGTTGCCGACCCCGAAGAAGCGGTTGGCGAGGCTGGTGCGGTAGCCGACCCGGCCCTTGTAGTAGAGGAACTGGTTGGGGCCGACCCGGCGCTGCGAGTAGATCGCCTCGTAGTCGTCGTTGCCCTCGGTCGAGGTGCCGGCGTCGATGTTGAGGTAGGCGTCGCGCGAGAAGGTGCGGCGCATGCGGAAGATCCCGCCCAGGCCGTCGATCTCGTTGTAGGTCACGTCGGGCGCGAAGATGTTCGTGATCCGGCCGCCCTCGTTGACCACGCCCACCGGGAGCAGCCCGACCGTGGGCCCCTTGTTGGGGTCGGTCGCGATGATCGGGAGGGCCAGCGCGAGCGCGTCGTACGCCTCGGGGAGCGGCTCCTCCTCGGCGGCGTAGTCGTACGCCTGCGCCACCGCCGCGCCGCCCAGCCCGCCCAGGGCGCCGGCGGCCGACATGCGCCAGGCCTTGGCCCGCCCGCCCACCACCGCGCCCATCACCCCGCCGAAGATCGCCGAGGCCCCGTCGGGCTCGACGATCCGCCGGTGCCGGTGAAAGGCGGCCTGGTCGGCCCGGTACGGCGGGCGGTCGTAGTCCTTGAAGAAGAAGTCGGCGACGGGCCCGCGGCTGGGGGCGAGGCTACACCCGACCAAGCCGGTCAGCCCGACGCCCAGCAGATACGAGCCGGCGTTCCGCCTCGCGCGGGCCACGCCCACCGCCTCCCCCACGGTCGCGAACATAGGAGACCGGCCCCCGTTTCACCAGGGGGACTGGCGTGGTTTCTGAGGATGGCTTGGTCTCCCGAGGACCACGCCCGACCGGATTCGTGACGAGCCGGCGGCTAAGATAGGGCGGGCTGTGAGCCCCCGGGAGTCGCGAGAGGTCGATGGCGAAGCTGGTGATCGTGCCGCGACCAGGCGGCGAGCCGCGTGAGGTGCCGCTCGGGGCGCACCCGATCACGCTGGGGCGCGAGCCCGAGAACGACGTGCAGCTCGAGGGGCTCGAGGTGTCGCGTCGCCATTGCCGGATCGAGCCGCTCTCCCAGGGCGGCTACCGGGTGATCGACCTCGGCAGCAAGAACGGGACGTTCCTCAACGGGCGCCAGATCTCGGCCATGGCGCTCGACTTCGACGACCTGCTCCGCATGGGCGACTCGCTCGCCGTCTACGTGGAGGACCACGTCCCCGCCCGGGAGGCCCTCACGGCGGTCGACGGGGGCACGGCCTGGCTGCCCAGCAGCACCGAGCCCGCCAGCGCGCTCCTCCCGGGCGCCGACGACGAGTCGAGCGAGATGGCGACCTGGCGCAGCGGCAAGCGCGAGCCGCGCACGGGGCCGCACACCCGCTCGTCGAACCGCAGCTACCTCAAGGAGCGGCTGCTGCGGCTCGGGCTGCTGACGCAGAACATCGCCTCGGCGCCCGACCTGAGCCGGCTCATGGACACGATCCTCGACGAGGTGATCGACTTCACCGGGTTCGAGCGCGGCCTGCTCCTCCTCGGCGACGACGACGACGAGACCGGCGCCCGGCTCAAGCCGGTCCTCGGCCGCTACATGGACCACGAGAAGCTCGAGGAGGCCGAGCGCACCTTCTCGCGCAGCCTGGTCGA
Organism: uncultured Planctomycetota bacterium; assembly: GCA_964569055.1. Classification (GTDB taxonomy): domain Bacteria; phylum Planctomycetota; class J058; order J058; family J058; genus JAWLGW01. The sequence continues at coordinate 5,791 of CAZMSZ010000038.1, forward strand.
GGAGGCGCTGCGCGACCGGCGGATCACGTTCCGCACCGGCATGACCGCCCCGGGGAGCACCTACTCGCTGCGCGACAGCGTGATCAGCATGGGGCTCGAGACGGCGCTGTGCATCCCGCTGCTGATCCCGCAGCGCCTCACCGCGCGCCCCCCCAAGGGGGACGACCGCCGCCAGCACCGCCGCCTCAACCGGATCCTGGGCGCGATCTACCTCGACAGCACCACCGAGATCCGCCGGCTCGACAAGGCCGACCTCCAGCTCCTCGAGGCGGTCGCGGCCCAGGGCGCGATCGCGCTGCAGAACGCGCGCCTGCACCACCAGGCGACCACCGACCCGCTGACCGGGCTCTACAACCGCGGCTTCCTGCGCCAGGTGCTCGACGAGGAGCTGCGGCAGGCGCGCGAGTCGGGCGGGTCGCTCGGGGTGGTGATCCTCGACCTCGACCACTTCAAGCAGGTCAACGACACCTACGGTCACGGGGTGGGCGACGAGGTGCTCAAGCGCACCGCCCAGCGGATCCGCCGCTCGATCCGGCGCGACGACTACGCCGCGCGGTGGGGCGGCGAGGAGTTCTTGATCGTGCTGCCCGGGAGCGGCGCGGCCGGCGCGATCACCGTGGCCGAGAAGGTGGCCGACGCGATCAAGCGCCAGCCGATCGGGGAGGCGCAGCTGCGGGTCACGGCCTCGCTCGGGGTGGCGACCTTCCCCGAGCACGGCGACTCGGGCACCCTCCTGATCAAGCGCGCCGACCAGGCGCTCTACGCGGCCAAGGCGGCCGGCCGCGACCGGATCGTGCCGTTCACGCCCGAGCTCGACCAGGCGGGGCACCGGATCGCGCCCTACGAGGGGCTGTTCGACGGCGACTCGGCGCGGACCCAGCGCAACCTCAAGGCGATCTTCGACACGATCGACCTGCTCCGCTCCAAGCGGCCGCCCGACGAGATCCTGGCCGGCGCGCTCGACCACGTGTGCGACCTGACCCGCGCGCGCCGCGCGATGCTGATCGTGGAGCGCGACGGCCGCCTGGTGCCGATCGCCGCCCGCCGCCAGGGCGGGCGTCCGCTCGACGCGGAGTTCGATTACAGCCAGAGCACCGTCCGCACGGCGATCCGCGAGAACCGCTCGCTGTGCCTGCTCGACACCTTCGAGCAGGAGCGGCTGACCAGCTCGAGCATCGACCGGCTCGGCCTGAACACGGTGATGTGCGTGCCGCTCCTGATCGGCGGCGAGCCGATCGGCGCGCTCTACGCCGACGACACGATCGCCAGCCGCGAGTTCAAGGAGGGCGACGTCACCCACCTCGAGATGATCGCGTATCAGCTCGGCACGAGCCTGGCGGCGAACCCCGAGCTCCACCAGCTCGTCGCCGGCCGCGCGGGCGACGATCCGGCCGAGACGGCCCGCCTCCGCGACGAGGTGCTGCGCCTGCGCGCCGAGCTCGAGCAGCTGCGCGGGAAGCAGCTCTCCGAAGGCTAGCGCGCCCGCTCGAGCCCCAGCGCCGCCACGTTGGCCGCCGCCACCAGCAGGTCGCGGTCGGCCTCGGTGAAGGCGTAGGCGTGGAGCAGGTGGTCGAGGTAGATCAGCCCCGACACCTCCTCGCCCAGCCACAGCGGGGCGCACAGGGCGGAGCGCACCTGCAGGTCCTGGATCGAGGAGGCGTGCATGAAGCGCTGGTCGATCACCGCGTCGTTGACCAGGATCGAGACGCGCTCGCGCACCACCTTGCGGGCGATCGTGTGGCTGATCCCCTGCCGCAGCGCCTCGGCGTGGCTCCGGGTGGGGAGCGCGCTGCGGGCGCACTCGGGGTAGAGGCTGCGGCGGTCGGGGCTGAGCCGCATGATCAGGCCGCGCTCGGCGGGGATCACCGAGAGGACCCGGCCGAGCACGTAGTCGAGCAGCTCGTGCACGTCGGTCACGTTGGAGAGGACCCGCGTGATCTGGGCCAGGACGCGCAGCCCGTCGCGCCCCCGCTCCTGCCCGATCCCCGAGCCCGAGGCGCCCGAGCGGGCGATCGCGCTCTCCTCCACCGCGGCGGGCGGGATCGGCGTCTTGTCCTCGGGGCTGATCCGGCGAGCCTGCGCGCGGGTGGCGGGCCCGGCCGAGGAGGATGCCTCGGCCGCCGGGTCGAGCGGCGGGATGTCGCTCGAGACGCGGCGGTAGGAGCGGGTGAGCTGCGGCGCCTTGGCCCCGAGCACCGGCTCCACCCCGCGCTGCGGCGCGAGGTTGGGCGAGTAGATCTTGAGCGAGCTGGTCTGCGAGACGACGTCGCCGTAGTCGACGAACAGGCGGGTCCGCCCCACCTTGAGCACGTCGCCCGGGAGCAGGTAGCACTCCTCGTGGATCCGTTGCCCGTTGACGTAGGTCCCGTTGTAGGAGTCGAGGTCGCGCACGATCACGCGCCCCTCGCGCTGCGCGACCGCGCAGTGGCGCCGCGAGAGGAACCCGTCCTCGAGGGTCACCTCGTTGGCCGGGTCCCGCCCGATCACGAGGGTGCTCATGATCGGGACGCGCTGCGGCGCGCCCTGCTCCTGCACGACGACGAGGGTGGGCTCCACGGGACTCCGCCGGCCGAGCGCCCCGCAGCGCCCGACGGCGGTGACTGTATCAGGGTTCGCGGGGCGGGGCCAAGCCGGCCCCCGGGGCGCGGAGGGCGCCGCCTCGTCGGCAGCCTTCGTGCCCGTGCCCGTGCCCGGAGCCCCTACCCGTGCTCGTGCTGCCCGACGCCGACCGCGCTCACCAGCCGCTCCCAGGCGAGGTCCGCGCCCTGGTAGCGCGGGCGCGGGTAGCGCTCCTCCTCCGAGACGAAGATCAACAGGCAGCTCGCCACCAGCTCCTCGAGCGTGAACCCCGAGGGGGGCGCGCCCGCGCCGGCGTCGAGGTCGGCCGCGGCGGCGAGCACCGCGGCCAGCTCGTCGAGCGCCGCCGGCTCGAGGCGGGGGCGCGCGGCGCGCGCGGCCGCGCGGGCCCGCGCCAGCAGCGCCAGCAGGGGCGGGCGGAGCGCGGGGTCGGCCCGCAGCTTGGCGGCGAGGTCGCCGAACAGCTCGTCGAAGCGCGGCGCCCGCGCCGGCGCGCCCGGATCGTCGACCGCGAGCAGGTAGACCCCGCCGCGCCGCAGCCCCTCCTCGTCGTGGAGCTGCAGGCAGGCCGCGCCGCCCCCGCGCAGCGGGAAGGCGGCGACGAGCACCGCGCGCGGCGGCTCGCCCACGGCGACGCGCTGCCGGCGCAGGCTGTAGGGCGCCCCGCTCAGGCCGGCTTCTGCCCCGGCAGGTACTTCATGAGGAAGATCGTGTTGCCGGCCTCGTTGAACATGATGCCGTCGCACGTCTGCTTCATGATGAACACCCCGAGCCCCCCCGGGCGGGACTCGGTGTCACGGCGCGAGCGGGTGTGCTCGAGCGCCGAGACCTCGTCGGCGCGCGCCAGGAAGGCGCTGGTGTCGAACCCCGGCCCCTCGTCGGTGATCGCGATCATCAACCGGTCGCTGGAGCGGAGCAGGTTGACGTGGATCGTGCGGCTGGGGTCGTTCTTGTTGCCGTGCTCGGCCGCGTTGCCGAGCGCCTCGCGCAGGGTGGTGGCGAGCTTGACCGCGTCCTCCTCGGCGTAGCCAGCCGCCCCCACGAACTCCTCGAGGATGTCGCCGGCCTTGTCGACGAGCTCGGGGCGGGTCGGGACCTTGAGGATCGCCTCCTGGTCGAACAGCCGCCGCTGGCGCGCCCGCCGCAGGATCACCGCCCGGGCCGCCTCGACCACCTGCTGCGCGCTGGGCTGCTCGATGAACGCGTCGGGGACGCAGCGCACGGCGGGCCCCTCGGGCCCGGCCACCACCACGACCGGGAGCCGGTCGCGGTCGGGGCCGTCGACCTGCGCCTTGATCTTGACCACGAGGTCGACCGCGAACGGGAGCGACTCGTCGACGAGCGCGAACGCCGCGTCCGTGGGGACGCCGCGCTCGAGGTCGTCCTCCGAGTCCACCCGCTGGACCTCGATCCCCTGCTTGGCCAGGTCGGCCGTCAGGGCGCCGTTCCGCACTGCCGCGAGGACCTTCACCGGGGCCGTCGTCTCCTGCACGCGCCGCTCCGCGGCGACGGGTCGCTTATTGTAGAAGCTGAACCTGGCGGATGCCACGACAGGGCGAGCAGCCCCCGCCCGCGGGCGCCACTGTAGGGCGGAGCGGGGGTGTGCGTTATCATTCGCTGTCCTCCGGAGGGCGCGGCGTGTTCGACGAGACCACCTTCTATTTCCGTCGTGCGGCCAGGATCATGGGGATCGGCGAGCGGATCCAGCGTCTGCTCGAGAAGCCCCAGAGGATCGTGAAGGTCGAGCTGGCCGTCGAGCTCGACTCGGGCGAGCTGGCCTCGTTCACAGGGTTCCGGGTGCAGCACAACGGCGCCCGCGGGCCCTTCAAGGGGGGGCTGCGCTACCACCCCACCGTCGACGAGGACCACTCCTGCGCGCTGGCCTCGCTCATGACGTGGAAGTCGGCCATCGTCGACATCCCGTACGGCGGCGCCAAGGGCGGGATCAACTGCGACCCGCGCACGCTCAAGCTGGGCGAGGTCGAGCGGATCACGCGCAAGTTCGTGTCCGAGGTCCACGAGGTGATCGGGCCGCACCGGGACATCCCGGCGCCCGACGTCAACACCAACGCCCAGATCATGGCGTGGATCATGAACGAGTACTCGCGGATCCACGGCTTCAGCCCGGCGGTGGTCACGGGCAAGCCCGTCGAGCTGCACGGCTCGCCGGGCCGCGAGGAGGCGACCGGGCTGGGCGTCGTGTACTGCATCGAGGAGGCGCTGCGCCGCCAGGGCGCCTCGGTCCGCGAGCGCACCTTCGCGATCCAGGGGTTCGGCAACGTGGGGACCTTCCTGGCCCACCACCTCGCGGCCCGCGGCGGCAAGGTGATCGCGATCTCCGACGTCACGACCTGCCTGCACGAGCCGGCCGGCCTCGACGTGGAGGACGTGCGCGCCTGGCTGGCGCAGCACGGGACCCTCGAGGACTACCCCAAGGCGAACCACATCGCGCGCGACGACCTCCTCTACGTGGACGTCGACGTGCTGGTGCCGGCCGCCATGGGCGGGGTGTTCACCAAGGAGAACGCCGCCGAGATCCCGGCCCGCATGATCGTGGAGGCCGCCAACGCGCCCACCACCCCCGAGGCGGACGAGGTGTTCGACTCGCGCGGGGTGATCGTCGTGCCCGACGTCCTGGCGAACGCCGGCGGCGTGACGGTAAGCTACTTCGAGTGGGTGCAGAACATCCAGCAGTTCCGCTGGGAGCTGGAGGAGATCCGCACCAAGCTGCACAGGTTCATGACCGGAGCGTTCGGGACCGTGTGGGACCTCGCCAGCTCCAAGGGGATCTCGCTGCGGACCGCCGCCTACATCGTCGCGATCGGTCGCGTCGGCAAGGCGACGGTGCTGAGCGGCGTCTGAGCACGCGCCCATGACCAGCGCCGAGTCGCCGAGAAAGGAAGGCCCCATGACGGGCCGGAAGCAGACCCGCAAGACCGAGCGCTTCCACCAGATCCCGATCTTCTCGAACCTCGCCGGCGGCGAGGTCGGGCGGATCCTGCGGATCACCGAAGAGGTCGGGTTCCCCGGGCGCACCGACATCTTCAAGCCGGGCGACCCGTCCGACGCCTTCTACATCATCCTCGACGGCCGCGTGGACATCCGCATCCCGAACGAGTCGGGCGCCACCACCACGATCGCCACCCTCTCCAACCGCTCGGTGTTCGGCGAGATGTCGTTCCTCGGCCAGCGCCCGCGCTCGGCCTACGCGACCACGGTCGACGAGACGCGCCTCACCAAGGTCCACGGCGCCGACTTCCGGGCGATGCTCGACAAGGGCGACGTGGCTGCCTACAAGGTGATCTACAACTTCGCGATCCTGATCAGCAGCCGCCTCCGCCGCGTCGAGAACGAGCTCCTCCACGTCCTCGAGGGCATCCCCCCGGGCACCAAGGAGGAGAAGCTGGCCGAGCTCCAGCAGTTCCGCCAGACCCTCTTCCAGGAGTGGTCTTTCTGAGGGGCGGCTGTCGTCGGTAATCGGCCCGGTGTTGGGGAGGGCGCCGCCCCTCAGAAAGACCACCTGGGGCGCTTGTGGGGCGCTCTGACGTTCGTCTCGGGCGATTTTGTGAGGCGCACCCGCTTGGTCGGTCGCCCCGGGCAATGAGTGTGGTTCGGGCGACCCGCTCGGACGTTCGCCCCGGGCGAACGCGTGTGGTTGAGTCGACCGCGTGGACGTTCGCCCCGGGCGAAGGAGTGTGGTTGCGGCGACCGCTTGGACGTTCGCCCCGGGCGAACGAGTGTGGGTGAGTCGACCGCTTGGACGGTCGCCCCGGGCGAACGAGTGTGGGTGAGTCGACCGCTTGGACGGTCGCCCCGGGC
>CAZMSZ010000038.1:12286-32669 GCA_964569055.1 uncultured Planctomycetota bacterium
CGTCCTTGGCGGTCGATTCTTCCGCCGAGGAGCGGACCCGCGAGCGACAGCTCTTCCTCGGACTTCCTTGGCGGTCGATCGCCAAGGGGTGGGCGCGCGAGCGACAGCTCTTCCCTTGGCGTCCTTGGCGTCCTTGGCGGTCGATTCTTCCGCCGAGGAGCGGACCCGCGAGCGACAGCTCTTGGCGGTCGATTCTTCGCCGAGGCGTGCCCGCGCGAGCGACAGCTCTTGGCGGTCTCGGTCTATTCCACCGGCACGACCCAACCGCGGCTGTCGCCGATGCGCCCGCGCTGGATGCCGGTGAGAAGCCGGTAGAGCTCGCTCGCGATCGGGCCCGGGGCCGCGGGGAGCTTCACGACCTCGTCGCCGCGGCGGACCTCGCTGACCGGGGCGACCACGACGGCGGTGCCGGCGCAGGCGAGCTCGCTGAAGGTGGCGAGCTCCTCGAACGGGATCCGGCGCCGCTCGACCTCGAGGCCGAGCTCCTCGCGGGCGAGCGTGAGGAGCGAGTCGAGGGTCACCGAGGGGAGGATCGAGGGCGAGCCCGGCGTGACGAGCTTCGTCGCGCCGCTCGCGACCGCGAACACGTTGGCGGAGCCGGCCTCGTCGAGGTAGCGGTGCTCGACCGGGTCGAGGTACAGGACCTCGTCGTAGCCCTGCTCCTTGGCGCGGCGGCTCAGCAACAGGCCGCCGGCGTAGTTGCCGCCGACCTTGAAGGCGCCCGTGCCGCGCGGGGCGGCGCGGTCGGCGTCGGTGACGAGGAGCCGGATCCCGCGCATGCCGCCCGGGAAGTACGGGCCGACGGGCGAGCAGAACACGCGGAACACGTAGCGCGGCGCCGGGCGCAGGCCGAGGTTCTCGCCCACGCCGATCAGGAGCGGACGCACGTAGAGCGAGGCGCCGCTGCCGTGGGGCGGGAGCAGCTCGGCGTTGGCGGTGACGCAGGCCTTCACCGCGCGCAGGAACAGCTCGGCGGGGGGCGGCGGCATCACCAGCCGCTCGGCCGAGCGCGCCATGCGCGCGGCGTTCATGTCGGGCCGGAACAGGAGGGGCTGCCCCTCGGGGCCGGCGAACGCCTTGAGCCCCTCGAAGCACTGCTGGGCGTAGTGGAGCCCGCAGGACCCCTCCTCGAGCACGAGGTGCGAGTCCGACGTGAGGCCGCCCTCGCTCCACGCCCCGTCCCGCCACTCGGCCTGGAACCGCCAGGGCGTCTCCTTGTAGCCGAACCCGAGGTTCTGCCAGTCGAGCTCGTCCGTCTCGGGTCGGTCCATGGCGCGCCTCCTCGCGGCGATTAGAGCAGCCGGCGGCCCCTGCGAGCCACCGCCGCGGCGGCGAGGCCGCCCCGCGCGCGGCGCGCGCGGGCCGGACGAGCCGCCCCTACTTCCTCGCGACCGCCTGGATCTCGAGCACGATCTGCGGGATCTTGCCCGAGATCTTGGCGCCCGAGGCGCGCCCGACCCCGCGCCCAGGTCAACGGGCTCCGGCCCCGCTCCCCTCGGGCGGCTTGGTGCGCTACCCTCGTCGCCCGACTTCAGAGGAGGAGCGCGTGGTCCAGAAGGTCATCGACGAGCTGATCCGCGACGTGCCGGACTTCCCCAAGCCCGGGATCGTGTTCAAGGACATCACCCCGATCCTGGCGGACCCGCGCGCCATGGGCCTGATCAACGAGGCGCTGGCCGCGCCCTACCTCGGCGGCCCGGCGCCCGCCGTCGAGAAGGTGCTCGGGATCGAGTCGCGCGGCTTCATCTTCGGCACCCCCCTGGCGGCGCGGCTGGGGGTCGGCTTCGCGCCGGTGCGCAAGCCCGGCAAGCTCCCCTGGCGCACCGTGAGCCAGTCGTACTCGCTGGAGTACGGCGAGGACACGCTCGAGCTGCACGAGGACGCGGTCCGCCCGGGTGAGCGGGTCCTGATCGTGGACGACCTCCTCGCCACCGGCGGGACCATGCTCGCGACCTGCCAGCTGGTCGAGAAGCTGGGCGGCGTGGTGGCGGGCTGCGCCGTCCTGATCGAGCTCGGGTTCCTCGAGGGGCGCGCCCGGCTGGGGAGCCACCCGCTCCACTCGCTGATCGTCTACGAGTGAGGTCGGCGGTGCTCGAGCTCGAGCGCCTCGACCACCTCGTGCTCACGGTCCGCGACGTCGAGCGGAGCGTGGCGTTCTACACGCGGGTCCTCGGCATGGAGGAGGTCCGCTTCGGCGCCGGCCGGCGCGCGCTCCGGTTCGGCGACCAGAAGATCAACCTCCACCCCGCCGACGGGCCGGTCCCGCCGCTCCCCGCGCGCCCGACCGTGGGCTCGGGCGACCTGTGCTTCGTCACGCGCCTCTCCGCCGAGGAGGTCGTGCGCCGGCTCACGGCGGCGGGCGTGGAGGTGGTCGAGGGGCCGGTCCGGCGCACCGGCGCGCGCCGCGCGCTGCGCTCGGTCTACTTCCGCGACCCCGACGGGAACGCGCTCGAGGTCGCCGAGGAGACGGACGAGGAGGCGTAGCTCACTCCTGCTCGGGCCGCCGCTCCACCTCGCCCGCGTCGCGCCACGGCACCTCGAGGAGGGGGGCCGGGCGCTTCTCGGAGGTGAGGTACAGCGTCCGCCCGTCCTCGCCGAAGCACACCGCCTCGCCTTGCCGCCGCCGCGGCAGGCGCACCCGCAGGGGGGCGCGGCGCAGCGCCTCCGCCCAGCCCTCGCCCTCGCGCCGCTCGTAGAGGTGCGCGTCGGTGTAGGTGAGCACGATCGCGCGCCGCCCGTCGGGCGAGACGTCGAGGGCGGTGACCTTGGGCAGGTCGAGCCGGCCGAGCGGCGTCGCAGCGACGGGCTCGCGGCTCGCCGCGCCCTCGAGCGGGAGCGAGAACACCAGCGTGCCGTCGCCGCGGTCCTTGGTCACGAGCAGGATCAGCCCCCCAGGCGCGTCGACCCCGACCGCCTCGCAGTCGTGCGGCCCGTCGGGGTAGCGCACGCGGAGCGCGCGCGCGACCGGGAGGCTCGCCGCGACCGGGCGCGCCGGGACCGTCGGCTCGCGCGCGAGGTACAGCGTCACGAACGGCCGCACCCGGTCGTTGTCCCCGGTGTCCGCCAGGAGGAGCCAGCGGCGCCCGCCCAGGACGAACGAGGTCATGTCCTCCCAGTCGAGCGCCTGCGCGCCCGCGAGCGCCCACACGCCGCGGTGCCGCCCCGCGTGGTCGATCGCGAACACGCGCGGCGTGTCGCCCGAGTCGTTGTGGGTCCACAGCAGCCCGCCCGAGCCGCAGGCGATCCCGCTGCACTCGTCGAGCTCCTCGTGCTCGAGCTCGGCCACCTGCCGCGCCTCGCCGTACCCCGCGGGCTCGCCGGCGCGCAACCAGGGCGCCGCGAGGAGCAGGGCCGGCAGCACCGCCGCGCGCGCGAGCCTCGTCAGGTCCATGGTCTCCTCCCCGCGTCCGCCGTGCGCCGGCCGCACCCTACCAGGGGCGCGCTCCCGTGGGACCGGGTCGACGTCGCCCCGCCGATCTGCCAAGCTCGCCGCGGCCGACAGCGGCGCGCCCCAGGCGCGTCGCCTCGCGCAGGACCGCATGGACACCACCCCCTCCAACACGCTCGAGCCGCCGCTCACCGAGCCGGACCCCGCGCTGCTCGCCGAGGTCGAGGCCCTCTACGACCAGGGCCGCTACCTGCAGGCGCACGCGCTCGGCGCCGCCGCCGCGCCGCTCACGAGCTGGCGCGCCCCGCCGGCGCGCGTCCTCGCCGGACGGTTGCTCCGGCGGCTCGGCGCGTCGCGCGCGTCGCTCGCCACGCACCACCTCGCCTGGCGGCGCGCCCCCGCCGACCCCGAGGCGCGCTACTTCGGCCTGCTGGCGCTGTTCGCCCGGCGCGGGCCGTTCGAGGTGTGGTGGCGCCTGCGCGCGCTCCCGCCGCTCGGCGAGGCGGCGACCCGCGCCAGCGCCTCGACGACGCCTGCCTGCGCGCCCGCGTCCACGCCGAGCTGCGCCAGTTCGACGAGGCGGAGCGCTGGCTGGAGCGCGGCCGGGCGCTCGCGCCCGACGAGGCCTGGCTGTGGGTCGAGACCAGCGCCGTGCTCGAGCGGGAGGACCGGGTGGAGGAGGCGCTCGAGGCCGCCCGCCGCGCGCTCGCCCTCCGGCCGAGCTACCGCCCGGCCGTGCAGGCGACCGCCTCGCTGCTCGAGCTGACCGGCCGCCCCGAGGAGGCGCTCGAGCTGCTCACGAGCGCCTGCGAGGTCCTCGAGAGCGGCTACCTCCTCGCGAGCCGGGCCGACCTCCTGGGCGAGCTCGGCCGCCACGAGGAGGCGCGCGCCGCCTGGGAGGGCGTGGGGGCCCTGCTGCCGCTGCTCGAGCCCGACGGGCTCCGCTGGCTGGCCGACCGCCGCAGCGAGGCCGCCTACCTGTGCGGCGACCTCGAGGCCGCCGAGCGCCTGGCGAAGGGCGGCAGCCCGCGCGGGCAGCGGCTGGGCGAGCGGATCGCCGCGGCGCGCGCGGCGGGCGCGAGCGGGCCGGCGCGGCGGGTCCTCCCCGTGCCGTTCGTGCGGCAGGACCACGTCACCTGCGCGCCCGCCAGCCTGACCATGGTCGCGCGCGCCTGGGCGGAAGACTGCGACCACGCCGAGGTCGCGGGCGAGCTGTGCTTCGACGGGACGCCGGCCCAGGACCAGCGCGCCTGGGCCGAGCGCCGCGGCTGGTTCGTGCGCGAGCTGACGCTCACCTGGGACGCGGCCGTGGCCCTGCTCGACCGAGGCGTCCCGCTCACGGTCAGCACGGTCGAGCCGACGAGCGCTCACCTGCAGGTCGTGGCCGGCTACGACCTGCACCGCCGCCTGCTGCTCCTGCGCGACCCCTCCACCCCGCGGCTGCGCGAGGTCGACGCCGAGGCGTTCCTCGCCCGCTACTCCAGCTCGGGGCCGCACGCCCGCGCGCTGGGCCCCGCGGCCGAGGCCGGCCGGCTCGACGGGGTGGCGCTGCCCGACGAGCGGCTGTGGGAGCTGCGCCACGAGCTGCACCGCGCGCTCGACCAGCACGACCGGGGCCGAGCGCAGGCCGCGCGCGACGCCCTCGCCGCGGCGAGCCCCGACCACTGGCTGGCCCTGGACCTCGAGCTCGACCTCGCCTACTACGACGACGCCCCGGAGCGGATCGAGGCCGGCTACGCGCGGCTCGCGGCCCGGTTCCCGGGCGAGCAGCGCTTCTTGCTCGCGCGGCTGCCCTCCCTCGCGCAGCTCGCGCCGCGTCAGGCCCGCCTCGACCTGCTCGAGCCCGCCGCGCGGCGCGACGACGTGCACCCCGCCGTGCTGCGCGCGCTGGCGATCGAGCTGGCGCTCGACGCGCGCGAGGCCCCGCGCGCGGAGCGGCTGCTCCGGCGCGCGCTGCGGCGGCAGCCCCGGGCGGCCGCCACCGTGATCGAGCTCGCCAACCTCCTGTGGGACGGGCGCCGGTTCGAGGACGGCTACGCGCTGTATCGCCTCGCCAGCGCGCTCGAGCCGACCCGCGAACGCTACGTGCGCGCGGCGTTCAACGCCGCCCGCTCGATCGGCGACCCCGAGGAGCTCCTCGCCACGCTGCGCGACCGGGTCCGGCGCTGGGGCCACCTCTCGAGCGCCCCGATCCGCACCCTGCACGACGCCCTGGACGACCTCGACCGCCACGAGGACGCGTTCGCCGCGCTCGAGGCCGAGCTGGCGCGCCGCCCCGAGGACGGACCGCTCGCCCTCTACGCGGCCGAGGCCTACGCCCGCTACGGGCGGCTGGCGCGCGCCGAGGAGCTGCTCGTCGCGGCCCGTGACCGAGCGCCGCGCACCGGCGTGCTGCGGGCGGAGGCCACGATCGCCTGGAGCGCCGCCGAGGTGGAGCGCGCGCTCGAGCTGTGGCGTGAGGTCCACCGGACCGAGCCGTGGGCGGTCGACGCGGCCGAGGCCGTGGCGGACCTGCTCGCGCTCACCGAGGGGGAGGCGGCGGCCGCGGCGCACCTCACGGCCGCGGCGCGGGCGGTGCCCGACGGGCGAGCCATGCGCCACCTCGAGGTCCGTTGGCTGGCGCGCGACGACGACCCGTCCCGCGCGATCGCGGCGCTGCAGGAGTGGCTGGCGCGGCAGCCGGAGGACGCCTGGGCCCACCGCGAGCTGGCGCTGCAGCTCGCGCGCGGCGGGCGGTTCGAGGAGGCGAAGGCCTCGGCCGAGCGCGGAGCCGCGCTCGACCCCGAGGCGTTCGGGGCCTGGCTGGTGCGCGGGCGGGTGCTCGCCCGCGCGGGCGAGCGAGCCGCGGCGGCCGAGGCCTACCGCGAGGCGCTGCGGCGCGAGGTCGACTCCGGCGCCGCCCTGGGCGGCCTGCTCGACTGCGCCGCCGACGAGGCGGAGGAGCGCGCGGCGCTCGAGTTCGCGGCCGAGCAGCTCTCGGCGCAGCGCTTCCGCTGCGACGGCGTGCTCGCCTTCGGCCGCGAGGCGAGCGACCGGTTCGGGCCCGCGGCGTACGTCGACGTGCTGCGCCGGCTGCACGCCGAGCGCCCCGACGCCTGGGCCACCTGGTCGGCGCTGGTCGACGCGCTCGGGGAGCTGGGCGAGCTGGACGAGGCGCTGGCCGCGGCGGAGGAGGCCTGCGCACGCTTCCCCCTGGTGAGCGAGCTGTGGTTCGACCTCGGGTACGTGCGGCGGCTGCGCGGGGACGGGCCGGAGGAGGTCCGGGCCTTCGAGCGGGCGCGCGCGCTCGAGCCGCGCTCGCGCCGCTTCGCGCTCGCGCTGGCCGGGACCCACCGCCGGCAGGGCGCGTTCGAGGCGGCGCTCGGCGTGGTCGAGGAGGCGCTCCGGCACTCGCCGCGCGACCCCGGGCTGCACGTGGAGCGCGCCTGCCTGCTCTGGCGGGAGGACCAGCGGCGCGAGGCGGTCGAGGCGCTCGAGCGCGCGCTGCGGTTCTCCCCCACCCACGAGCGGGCCTGGCGGCTGCTCCGTGACTGGGACGAGGCGCTCGGCGCGGAGCGCGCGCTGGCGCTCGCTCGGGAGCTGACCGAGCGGCGCCCGGCCAACGCCGCGCTGTGGCTGAGCCTGGCGCGGGTCGCGCCCACGCTCGAGGAGCGCCTCGCGGCGCTCGACCGCGCCGAGGCCCTCGCCCCGCGCGACACCGACATTCACGACCTGCGCGCGACGCTGCTCGCGGAGGAGGGCCGGTTCGACGAGGCGCTCGCGGCCTGCGCGCCGGCCGCGTTCGGCGAGGAGCGGCCCTACCTGCTGGAGGGGCGCGCGGCCTGGGTGCTGGCCGAGCGCGGCGACCGCGCCGGCGCGATCACGCGCATGCGCGCGGTCGTGGAGCGGAGCCCGAGCTACTTCTGGGGCTGGACGCGCCTCTCCAACTGGTATCGCGACGCGGAGGCGGGCCCCGAGCACCTCGAGGCCGCGCGCGCCATGGTGGCGCTCGCCCCGCAGGACCCGGTGGCGCGCACACACCTCGGCTCGGCCCTGGTCATGACCGGCGCGCGGGCCGAGGGGAAGGCAGAGTGGCGGCGCGCGGTGGAGCTCGACCCCGCCTACGCGTTCGCCGCCGACCGGCTCCTCGACCTGCAGCTCGAGGACGGCGAGCTCGAGGCGGCGGCGGCCACGGCGGCGGTGCTCGAGCAGCAGCGCCCGACCGACCCCGAGACCTGGGAGCGCGCGGTCGAGGTCGCCACGCGGCGGGGCGACCGCGAGGCGGCGCTGCGCGCGTTCGAGCGGCTGTGCGAACGACCGCGCGACCCCGACGGGGCGCTGCGCCGGGCGGCGCGGCGCCTGGCCGGCGCGGGCTGGCGCTTCGCGGCGCGTCGGCGGATCTCCGCCGCGTTCGAGCGCGAGGGCACGAGCCCCACGAACCCGTGGGTCGCCGCGGTGTGGGTCGAGGGCCAGGCCCGCGTGTGCGCGTGGGCGCGGATCGAGGAGCGCCTCGCGCCCCTGTGGGGGCGCGGCGAGGTGGGCGAGATCGCGGCCGAGGCCTACCTCGACGCCCTGGCGGAGCAGTGCGCGGCCAAGCCGCTGGAGCGGTTCGTGGCCGCCGAGGCGGAGCGGCTCCGGCCCCGGCCCCAGCTGTGGGGGAGCGTGGGCTACGCGCTGGCCCGCTGCGCCCGCCACACCGAGGTCGTGGCGTGGTACGGCCGCTACGAGGAGCGCGAGGGCGTCGCGCCCTGGATGCTGCTCCACCTGTGCTGGAGCCTGCTCGTGCTCGAGCGCCACGCGGAGGCCCTGGCGGCCGCGCAGCGGGGGCTGAGCCTGGAGCCCCGGGCGCGAGGCCGCGCGATCGCGTGCCTGGCGGCGCGCGCGGCGGCGCTCCACGCGCTGGCGGGAGACCGCGAGGCGGCCACGGGGGCGCTGGCCCGCGCCGAGCCCGAGGCGGACCTCTCGGACCGCGACCGCTTCTTGCGCCACCTGGCGCGGGCCTGGGTGGAGCTGGCGGCCGGCGGGCTGGCGGCCGCGCGGGCCGCCCTGCGGGCCGCCCGCGAGGAGGTCCCGCGCTGGCGCGAGGACGTGATCCTGCGGCGGCACCACGCCCTGACCGTCCGGCACGTGGCCGCGGCGGCGGGGTGGGTCGGCCTGGTGTGGCGGTTGGCGCTGGGGCTGCTCCTCCTGCTCGCCGCGGCGCGCGCGGGGAGGAAGGGCTGATGCGCGGCTGGCTGGAGGAGATCCGCGGGGCACTCGGCCCGGCCCCGCGCACGCTGCGCGAGGACTGGAAGCTGCGCGCGCGCCCGCCCGCGTGGATGGACGCGAAGGACGACCTGCGCCCGGTCTACAGGCTGCAGCTCCGCTTGCTCACCGAAGGGCAGGTGGTGTGGGGCCACCTCGTTCAGGCCAACCTGCGGCTGTTCGAGCCTGGCCCTCACGACCACCCCGGGCACATCGTGTTCAGCCCCGACCCCTACTTCGACGACCGCCTCGACGAGCTGGCCGCCCTGGCCTCGGACGTGTACGACCTCAAGGACCGGAGCGACTCGGCCTCCCCGCTCGAGCCCGAGCCGGCCGAGCTCGGCCGGCTGCTCGAGAGCGAGAAGGGCCGCGCCCTGCGCGCGCGCGTCCCGCCGGTCATGACCGACGGCCTCGAGGTCTACCACGGCTCGGTCATGTTCCACCGCCGGTTCCTGCCCGGCGGCGTGCTGCGCGAGAGCTTCTTCCCGGTCCTGATCGCGCCCGGCCTCGACCCCGCGCTCCCGCTCCCCTGCGCCCGCTGGGGCCCGGGCCTCCTGGCCGCGTGGGCGGGGGAGTAGGGCGCGGGCGATGACCCCGACAGGATTCGAACCTGTGACCTAGAAGTTAGGAACTTCTTGCTCTATCCAGCTGAGCTACGGGGCCGTGCGGCGCATTATGCCCGGTCGCGCCCGCCCTGGGGAGGTCCGCTGCGCCCGCGCCGCCCTCTCGGACGCTCGGCCCGCCGCTCACTGCCAGCGGTCGTCGGGCTCGGCCGGCTTGCGCTTGTGGGTCCCGGTCACGACCTGGCGGATCGTGCAGGAGACGTCCTTCGGGATGCTCTCGTCCTCGTAGCGCGCCTCGCCCTCGGCCACGCCCTTGAACGTGGTCGAGACGTAGGGCGAGCCCTGCGCGTCCCAGATGCTGAACGCGCAGCGCAGGCGCAGCGGCTTGCGGCTGAAATCGAGCTTGAAGTCGCTGATCCGCTCCAGGGTCAGGTCGAACTGGAGCACGATCCGGAGCACGTCGATGTCCGAGCGGGGGTGGCGCGAGTGGAGCTGCCCGCCGGCGCGCGACACGTCGTGCGCGAGGTCCTCGGGCTTCATGAGGAACAGGTGCGCCGCGGCGTCGGTGGGGATCTTCCAACGGTAGCCGATCGGGACCGGGCGCGCGGGCAGCATGACGTCGTAGATCCCCTGCGGGCGGCGCGCCTCGTTCTCGAGCAGCTCCTCGGCGCGAGGGTGGAGCTCGCCCTGCTTCTCGAACTCGAACTCACCGCCGTCCCAGGAGAGGTCGACCACCCGCCGCTCGCGGTCGACCCGGCCGGTCGCGAAGTCCTTCACGTAGCTGTAGGTGCGACGGATCGCCCGCACGCCGCCGCCAGGCGCGATCCGCGTGATCTCGTCCACGTAGCGCAGCTCGAAGCCCTGCTGCTTGTTCTCCACGCGCAGCGGCTGGCCGCGCCGCGAGAGCGTGACGAGGACCTCGCTCTTGCTGCTCGTCTCGCAGGCCACCCGGTCGCCGACCTTGGCGAGGTAGCCCGCGCGCAGGTCGTAGCGCCGCTCTTCGGGCCGCTGCTCCCCCGCAGGCTCCTCGGTCTCGCGCTCGCGGCCGCCCTCGTCTTGCGACCACGCCGGCGGCGCGGCGCAGGCCACCAGCGCCACCAGGGCCACGATCCACCCGCCTCGCATGCCGCCTCCCGGACCACGCGCGGCGGCGTGGCCAGGGCAGGTGTAGCGCGCCCCGGGCGACGGCGCACGCCGCCCTCCCCCGAGCGGGCGCCTACGGCGCGCGGCCGGTGACCGCCTGGTAGAGCTTGGCGGCGGCGGCGCGCAGCGCGGGGTCGGGCTCGCGCCGCGCGACCTCGCGCAGGGGGGCGGCCTCCCGGCCGAGCGCCTGCTTGACGTTCTCGTCGGAGGTCGGCTCGGTGAGGAGCCGCAGGGCGAGGCGGCGGAGCTCGAGCGAGGGGTCGCGGGCGAGCACCCTCAGCAGGTAGGGCTGCGCCTCGAGCGGGTCGATCAGGCCGAGGCCCCGCACGGCGTAGTGGCGCTCGGTCTCGGGCTGCTTGGGCGCGAGGTGCGGCTCGAGCTGCCGGGCGACCTGCGCGTGGCGCAGCTTCTCGAGCCCGCGGCGGGCCTCGTCCTTGACGAGCTCCTCCTCGGTCGGGTTGAGCGCGAGCAGGAGCAGCGGCCAGCTCGCCTCGGGCGGCGCCCCCTTGACCAGCGCCAGGATCGCGCGCAGGCGCAGGCGCAGCACGCGCCGCTCGCGGTCGCGCATGACCGCGATCAAGAAGCGCTGCGACTGCTCGGTGTTGGCCTCCCCCAACAGGTCCAGCGCGACCCGCGCGTGGTCCTCGCTGATGACGAGCAGCGACTCGAGGCCGCTGGGCTGGCTGCCGACGAGCGGGACCAGCGTCGCGCGGCCGGGGCCCTGCGCCCACTCCAGGCCGCGCTTGCGGATCAGCTGCGCCAGGCCGTCGGCCGGGCCGTGGCCGGTGCGCAGGAGGGCGAGCAGCGCGGTCGCCTCCTCGTCGTCGCGCGGGAGCTGGCGCGCGAGCGCCTCGGCGCGCGCCTTCGCGCCCGGCTCGCCCGGGCGGCCGAGCAGCTTGACCAGGCTGCGCCAGGCGGGCCCCTGCGCCGCGTCGAGCACCTCGATCGCGGCCGCGTCCGTCGGCGGTCGCCGCTCGATGTCGCTCGCGAGGAGCGCGAGAATCTGCGGGTCGGGCGCGGTCTCCTGCTCGCCGAGGCGGCGCAGCAGCCGCAAGCGGGCCTCCCCCTCCTTGCCGTAGCCCTCGCGCTGCCACAGGTCGAACGCCCGCCGACGCACCGGCGCGGTGCCCGCGGTCGCGGCCAGGTCCTCGAGGGTCGGCGCCGCCTTGGGCCCGAGCGCGTCGAGGCTGGCGCGGACCTTCGCCGCGCCGAGGAGCGGGTCGGCGAGCTCGAGCGCCAGCAGGTCGCGGCCCGGCCCGAGCGCCTCGCGCCGGGCGATCTCGTCGCTGCGGTCTTCGGCCGCCGTCCCGGCCGTCGGACCGAAGTACACGAAGGCGCCGGCCGCGACCGCGCCGACGAGCACGAGCGTGAGGAGGGTCCGTCCCGCGCCGCCCGCGGAGGCGTCGTCCGCGGGGGCGGTCGGCGCACCGGGCGCGCCGGTGGGGCTCGCCGGCTCCAGGCCTCCCTCGAACATGGCGCGTCGCCCCGACGCGCGCGGCGGCGGCGCCTCCTCGGCGGCCTCGTGGTCGCCCTGCGCCTGCAGCGCCTCGAACATCATGGCCGCGCGCGCGGTGTTGCCCGCGACCGACGGCGCGGACGGGTCGGGCTCCTCGGACGACGCCGGCTCGGACGACGTCGGCTCGCCGGGCGCCTCCTCCTCGCCGGGGGCGCGCTCGCTCGGGTCGTAGGTGAAGCGCGTCCGCGAGGCGGGCTCGAGCACGCCGTCCGCGGTGAGCTGCGCCCCGCCGACGGACGGGGCGGCGGACGGCTCGGCCGACGAGGGCACGCCCCCTTCGCCGAACCGGCGGGGCGCCGGCTCGAGGGCCTCGGGCTCGTCGGCCGCGAGCTCGTCGCTCCCCCGCCGCCCGCGCCCCGAACCCGATCGTCCGCCGCGGGCGGCCTCGATCCGGCCCGACTCCGGCTTCGCCACGGTCCCCTCCTCCCGTCCTTCGCCCCCGAGCGTTGCATGGTTCCGTTCGGTTTCCCACCCGAACCGTGCGCGGAGCGACCCCGGAGCGACCGTCCGTCGCCCGCCCGCTCCTGGACCTCGCGGGCGGATCGGGGTCGAATGCCCTGGCGCGCAACGTGTTGCAGATCGCGTCCCCACTCGTCCCCGCTCGACCGGAGCAGGGGTGTCCCGACGAGCACTCCATGAACGACGAACTGCAGGACGAACACGACATGGCGCTGGCAGCCCTCCTCAACAGCCAAGACCTCGATCGACCCCTGCGCCCCTCGGTGCGCGATGAGGCGCGCCGGATCGCCTCGCTGCACTTCGGCGCGCCCGCCGGCGGCGGGGGCGGCGCCGCCCTCCTGCCCGAGGGCGCCGTCCTCGGCAGCTACCGGATCGAGCGCGTGCTCGGGGTGGGCGGGCAGGCGGTGGTCTACCTGGCCCGCCACACCCGGTTGAACAAGCGCCTGGTCGCGCTCAAGGTGCCGCACGGCGAGGTGAGCCGCATGCTGCGCGAGGCGGACGCGATCGCCCGCCTGGCCCACGCCGGCGTGGTCGGGATCGTGGACCTCGACCCCGAGGCCGAGCCGCCGTTCCTGGTGCTCGAGTACTGCGCCGGCGGCAGCCTGGCCGACCGCCTGGCCGAGGGGCCGCTGCCCGAGGAGGAGGTGCTGCGGATCACGCGCGCGCTGCTCGAGGCGCTCGCCTACGCCCACGACCGCGACGTGGTGCACCGCGACCTCAAGCCCGAGAACGTGCTGTTCGACGAGGGCGGCAACTCGCGGATCGCCGACTTCGGCCTGGGCAAGGTCGTGGCCGAGCAGGTCTCGCTGTCGCTCAGCCAGGGCAGCCGCACCGGCGTGGCCGGGACGCCGCTCTACATGGCGCCCGAGCAGGAGCGGCCTGGCGCCGAGGTCGACGGCCGCGCCGACCTGTTCGCGCTCGGCAAGCTGATCTACCGCATGCTCACGGGCGAGCAGCCGCGCACGCTGCGGCCGGTCGAGCACCTGCGCCCAGGCCTGCGCCACCCCTGGTCGCAGCTCGTGTTCAAGCTGACCGAGAGCTTCCCCGACGCCCGCCCCGCGAGCGCGCGCGCCGTGCTGGCCGAGCTGGACGGCTGGGCGCAGCCCGCGCCGCGCGTCTCGAAGCAGGCGGAGGCGATCGCGACGCTCGCGGCCAAGTTCGTCGACGACATGCCGAGCCACCGCGAGCGGCTCGATGCGCTCGTGCAGCAGGTGCTCGCCAACCCGCGCACGGCCGTGGGCACGGTGCTGGCGCTGATCGGCGGCCTCGGGGTGGTGAGCGGCTCGGAGCCGGCGCTGTTGATCTTCCTGTGCGGGCTGGCTTGCCTCTACTCGGGTCGCGAGGAGGCGAACGGCGCGGCCGCCGAAGCGAAGCTCGTCGCCACGCCGGAGCGCGCGCGCGCCAACCAGCGAAGCGGCGCGCAGGTGACCGCGCTGGTCTTCGCCGTGGTCGGGTACGTGGTGGCCTTCTTCACGACCATGGGCGGGACGCTCGCGCTCGTGATGAGGGGCAACAGCCTCGACGATGCCGGGGTGGTCACCCTGGTGGTCGCGGGCTTCCTGCTGGCCGGCAGCACGATCCTGTATGCGCTCAGTCGCCCGGTGCGCGCGCCGGGCGCCGGCGCGCCCGAGCTCCCTCACGCCGACGCGGCCAAGGACGCGAGCGCCCCCTGGGGCCCGCCCGTCCGCGACGGGGTGTTCACCGACGCCCGCGGGCTCGCCGCGCCCGAGCCGCAGCAGCTCCCCGAGCGGCGCCTCCCGAGCGACGACCCGCGCCCTCGCGCCTGAGCGGGTGCGTTCGGCGCGTGGCCCTGGGATACTCCCGGGGTCATGCCCACCACCACCCACCTCGCGGGCGGCGCCGTCGGCGACCCGAGCGAGCGCTCGCTGCGCGCGGCGCTGTTCGAGCGGATCTTGGAGCGGATCCACCGCTACTTCACCCGGGTGGTGTGGGACCCGGTCGCGGTGGACGACTGCGTCCAGCAGACGCTGCTCGCGCTCGAGCGCTCGCTGCAGCAGGGCACCTACGACCCCGGCCGCTCGTTCAACCGCTGGATGTGGATCAAGGCGCACACGGTCTACGTCGAGCACTGCCGCGCCCGGGCCCGGGCGCCCGAGGCGCTCCCCGAGGACGAGCAGGCGCCGCTCGGGGCGGCGGCGCCGGTCGAGGAGGCGGTCGACGCCCGGCTCGACGCGGCCACGCTGCTGACGCGGCTGCGCGAGCACCTCGACCCCGAGGCGTTCGAGATGTTCGTGCTGTTCTTCGGCGAGGGCCACAACGTGAGCGAGGTCGCCGCGATCACCGGCCGCGACCGCAAGACCGTGCGCAAGCGCCTCGCCGAGGGGAAGGCGGCCGCGCAGCGGCTGCTCGCTGGTTGATTTAGCGCGGGGCGCTACGCCTCCTCGCTCTGGAGCCGATACAGCTTCCAGTACAGGTCGCGGCGGGCGAGCAGCTCCTCGTGGGTCCCCTGCTCGTGGATCCGGCCCTTGTGGAACACCACGATCCGGTCGGCCTTCTTGATCGTGGACAGGCGGTGCGCGATCACCACGGCGGTGCGGTCGGCGAGGAGGCGCTCGAGCGCGTCCTGGATCCGCTGCTCGGTGTGGCCGTCGATGTTGGCGGTCGCCTCGTCGAGGATCAGGACCTCGGGGTCCTTGGCGAGGGCGCGGGCGAACGAGACGAGCTGGCGCTCGCCGGCCGAGAGGTCGTGGCCGCGCTCGCCGAGCACCTGCTCGTAGCCGCGCGGGAGGTCGGCCGCGACCTCGTCGGCGTGGACCGCGGCGGCGGCGGCCCGCATGCGCTCGCCCGTGACCCGGGCGGGGTCGAGCGCGATGTTCCGGGCGAGGGTGTCGGAGAACAGGAACGTCTCCTGCGGCACGTAGGCGACCTTGGCCCTGAGGTCGCGCGAGCGGAACGCGCGCAGGTCCTGCCCGTCCCAGCGGACCGCGCCGCTGGTCGGGTCGTAGAACCGGCCGAGCAGCTTGACGATCGTGCTCTTGCCCGCGCCGGTGGCGCCGACCAGGGCCACGGTCTGGCCGCGCGGGAGCTCGAGCGTGAGGTCGTGCAGCACCTGCTCGCCGGTGGCGTAGCGGAACCCCACGTGGTCGAGCACCAGCCCCTCGCGCAGCGGCGGCACCGGGAGCGGCGCGGCCGGCTCGGGCAGCTCCTCGGTCTCGTCGAGGAGCGTGAAGATCTTCTCGGCCGAGGCCAGCGCGGTCTGCAGGATCGTGTAGCGGCCCGACAGGTTGTCGACGGGGGCGTAGAACCGCTCGATGTAGTCGACGAATGCCACCACCAGGCCGACCGAGGCGGCGCTGGCGAGCCAGTCG
This sequence comes from uncultured Planctomycetota bacterium, assembly GCA_964569055.1. GTDB lineage: Bacteria > Planctomycetota > J058 > J058 > J058 > JAWLGW01. The sequence goes on from CAZMSZ010000038.1 coordinate 27,908, forward strand.
CCGAGCACGGCCCACAGCAGGAGCGCCACCGTCAGGACCTGCGCGAGCTGCACGAACGCCGACAGGGTGCTGGAGAGGGCCACGCCCTTGAGCGACTCGGTGAGCAGGTCGTCGTTGATCGCCCCGAACTCGCCGCGGTTGACCTCCTCGCGGCAGAACGCCTGCACGATCACCATGCCCACGATGCTCTCGTTGAGGTAGGCGTTGAGCGCGGTGTTGCGGTTGCGGATCGCCCGGAACAGCTGGCGCATGCCGCCGCGCAGCCAGGCGATCCCGGCGACCAGGAAGGGGAGCAGCGAGAACGAGATCAGGGCCAGGCGCCAGTCGAGGACCAGCATGGCGACCACGATCCCCACCAGCAGCACGGTGTCGGCGATCACCGAGACCAGCCCCGAGGAGATGAACTCGTTGAGCGACTGCACGTCGCTGGTGAGCCGCGTGAGCACCTTCCCCTGCGGCGTGCGGTCGAAGTAGGCGGTGGAGAGCGTGACCACGCGCTCGAACAGCCGCCCGCGGATGTCCTTCATGGCGCGCTGGCCGACGAGCTGGACCACGGTGGTCTGGCCGAACTCGAGCACGGCCTGGAGCAGGACCAGCGCCAGGTAGGCCGCGGCCAGCTTGCCGAGCTCGCCCACGGCGCCCTGGCGGATCGGGCCGTCGATCGCGTGCTTGAGCAGGATCGGCTGCAGGAGCTGCACGCCGGCGACCAGCGGGAACAGGAGGAGCGCCGCGGCGAGGAGGCCCTTGTGGGGGAGCACGAACCCGAGCAGGCGCCCGAGCAGGCCGGCGTCGAACCGCCCCTTGCCCTCGTACTCGTCCTTGGGCCGCTGCCCCTTGGCCGGCGCGTCGCTCACCGGGCCTCCGCGATCTCGCTCTGGAGGCGCTGCCGCTCGTGCATGGCGGCGAACGCGCCGCCCGCGGCGAGCAGGTCCTGCGGCGCCCCGCGCTCGAGCACCCGCCCCTGCTCGAGCACCAGCACCTCGTGGCAGCCGAGCAGGGTGGCGGTGCGGTGGGCGGCGACCACGAGCGTGGTCTCGGGCAGGGCCTCGCACAGGTTGCCGAGGACGGCCACCGCCGTCTCGGCGTCGACCATGGAGAGCGCGTCGTCGAGGAGCAGGATCTTGGGCCGGACCAGCACCGCGCGCGCGATCGCCAGCCGCTGGCGCTGCCCGCCCGAGAGCGTGACCCCGCGCTCGCCGATCAGGGTCTCGACCCCGTCCTCGAGCTGGTCGAGGTCCTTGTCGAGCTGCGCCACCCGCAGCGCCTCGAGCACCGCGGCCCGGTGGGCGCCGGGCTCGCCGAAGGCGGCGTTCGCCTCCAGGGTGAGCGAGAACACCGCCCCGTCCTGCGGCACGTAGCCGATCGCGCGCCGCAGCGCGGCGAGGTCCCAGCGCTCGACCGGGACGCCGTCCACCAGCACCGTCCCGGGGGGGACGTCGACGAACCGCGGGATCGCGCGCAGGAGCGTGCTCTTGCCCGAGCCGATCCGCCCGGTGAGCCCGAGGGCCTTGCCGGCGGGGACGCGCAGGTCGATCCCCTCGAGCGCCAGGCGCCGCTCGGCGTCGGCGGCGCGCGGGACCGGGTAGCGGAACGAGAGCCCGCGGACCTCGAGCGCGCCCTGGACCGGGCCGCGGGCCACGGGCTCGTCCGGGGCGGCGACGGCGATCGGGGCCTCGAACACCTCGTCGAGCCGCTCGACCGAGGCCATGCCGCGCTGGAACAGGCTGAGCACCCAGCCCAGGTAGATCGTGGGGCGCAGCACCATGGCCATGACCGAGAGGAACAGCGCCAGGTCGCCGTAGGTCAGCTCGCCCCGCGCGACGCGCGCGCCGCCCAGCCACAGCAGCAGCCCCGTGCCGATCCCGCCGGTGAGCGTGGCCGCGATCCCGATCCCGCCGCGGGCCATGGCCTCCTTCATGCTCTGGTCGAGGTAGGCGTCGTTGCTCCCGGCGAAGCGGCGGGACTGGACCTCCTCGAGCGTGAACGCCTTCACCACCTCCATGCCGGCGAGCGTCTCCTGGAGGTGGGTGGTGAGCTCGTCCATGGCCTCCTGCGCCCGGCGGGCGTAGCCCTTGACCCGGGTGGCGGCCCACATGGTGAGCCCGGCCAGGAGCGGGTAGGGGAGCAGGAGCAGCGCGGTCAGGCTGGCCGAGACCGAGAACAGGTACGGCACCGCGATCGCGAACATGAACAGCGCGTTGAACGTGTAGAGCATGCCCGGCGAGGCGACCGCCTGCGCGATCTGCACGTCCCCGGTGGCGCGGTTCATGAGCTCGCCGGTGGGGAACCGGGCGTAGAAGGCCGGGTCGGCGGCGAGCAGCTTCTCGAAGATCCGCCGCTTGAGGTCGCGCGCCAGCCAGCGCCCCGTCCCGAGGATCACCACCCGCGACCCGGTGCGCGCCAGGGCCAGCACCAGCGCCGCGAGCGCCAGCGCCAGCGCGTAGCTCCCCGGCGAGCGGAGCAGCCCGCCCAGCCGCTCCTCGGGCACCGCGCCCTGCCGGAGCGCGACCAGCGCGTCGACCCCGCCCTTGATCAGCCAGGGCACCCCCAGGCTGAGCGCGTTGGTCGCGAGCAACAGCCCCAGACCCCAGGCGTAGCGGGCGCGGTAGGGCGCGAGCAGGCGCGCGTATCGGCGGAGACCGGTCATGAAGGGGGCGGATTATAGGGGCGCGGCGCGAGGGCGACCCTGTTCGCCGTGTGGGAGGCGAATGGGAGGGGCGCAGCTGAACTTCAGTCCACCGCGATCGCGGCGAGGCAGCGCGCCTCTCTCTCGGGTCGGGCGAGAGAGGAAATACGAAATATCAACAGGAAATGAGGAATCAGGAATGCCAGAGCGGCTGTCGCCGAAGCGGTCTCGCCAAGTGAGAGCAATTAGTAATTTCTAATTCCCGTTCCCTGTTGATATTTCATATTTCCTCCGTCGCCCTCGCCCTCGCTCTGGCCCGGCGCCGCCGCGATCGCGCCCGCCACCTCGGCGCGCTCCGCCTCGGAGAGCGCGTCGGGGCCGCTCTCCAGCAGGCGCTTCAGGCGGCTGGGCGGCACGCGCAGGACGAGGTCGTCGTCGGGCTTGAGCGTGTAGAACTCCCGGAACATGACCATGTGGAACTTCACGCGGACCCACGAGAAGAACATCAGCCCGAGGTTGGTCCAGGCGACCTCGACGTTGCACAGCCAGCCGGGCCACCCCTCCACCTCGAGCACCCGGCTGACCAGGAACGCGATCGCCAGCCAGGCGCCCGCCGCGAGCGCGGCCCACTGGGTCAGGGCGAGCTCGAGGTTCTTGAACTCGGGGATCCGCATGCGGTGCCAGTCGATGATCGTGAACGGCCACAAGAGGAGGGCCGGCAGCCCGAACAGCACCCCCAGCGCGAGCGACTGGAACAGACCCTCCACCCAGCCCGCCTCGTGGGCCAGCCCGAGCTGGATCGGCGCCGAGATCAAGAAGCCGAACGCCAGGTAGCCGAACGTGTAGCGCGCGTGCAGCAGCACCACCTTGGTCAGCAGGCGGGTGCGCTGCAGCTCCGCGTCGAGGAACCGCCAGTTCCGCTCGGCCCGGTCGCGCCGGGCGGCGGCCCAGGCCTGCAGGCGGCTCCAGCGCCCCTCGGGCGCGGGGGACGCCGCCTCGGCCGACCCGGCGGGGTCGAGGGCGGCGGGTGGGGGCTCGAGCGGCGCGGCGGCGGCCTCGTCCATGCGCTCCCGAGTCTAAAGGAGCCGGCGCGATCCGGCTCCCGTTCGATCAGCGGGCGGCGGCGGCCCCGCACAGCTCCTCGCAGCGGCGCCACAGCGCGAGGTTCTGCTCGCGGTTCGCGAACTTGCGCTCCGGCTTGCCGACGCGTCGGTTCCACCAGCGTCCGCTCACCTCCGCCACCTCGGGGGCCGCCGCCAGGTAGACCGCCGTGTCGGCCCCCTGCTCCGGCGTGATCCCGAACATGCGGAAGTACGTCCGCGCCGCGAACCCGTACAGGCCTCGCCCGTCGCGGGCGATCTCGGTCGAGACCACCCCGGGGTGCAGCGCGTTGACGGTCACGCCCGTCCCCTGGAGCCGCTCGGCGCGGACCTGCGCCAGCATGCGGTTGGCGGCCTTGCTCTGGGCGTAGGCCTTGGCGCCGCCGTAGCTGCGCCGGCGCCACGCCAGGTCGTCGACGTCGAGGTTGCGCGCGAGGTCGGAGGCCACGTCGACCACCCGCGCGGGGGCGCTCGCCTTCAGCTTCGGCTCGAGCAGGTTGGTCAGCCGGAACGGCCCGAGCGCGTTGGTGGCGAACGTCAGCTCCATGCCGCCCTCGCCCTCCTGCCGCGTGTTGAGCCACACCCCGGCGTTGTTCACCAGCGCGTGGAGCGGCTCGGGGTCGGCCGCCACGGCGGCCGCGAACGCCTCGATCGAGGCCGCCCGGGAGAGGTCGAGCTCGCGCAGCACGAGCGCGTCGTTGCCGGTGTCGGCCCGCAGCTCGTCGAGCGCGGCCTGCCCGCGCTCGCGGTTGCGGCAGGCCAGGACCACGCGCGCGCCGCGGCGCGCCAGCCCACGCGCGATCTCCTTGCCGATCCCGGTGTTCGCGCCGGTGACGATGCAGGTCTTGCCGGTGAGGTCGGCCGAAATCGGCTGCGTCATGAGCTCCTCCGCGTGGCGGCCCAGTGTAGGGGGGCGGGCGGGCGACGCCACTCCGACCTCGTGCTCGTGCTCGTGCTCGTCTGACGATTCCACACACTTCGTGCCCGTGCCCGTGCGCCGTGCTCGCGACCCGTGTGACGTGCCGGTTTGCCCGAG
>CAZMSZ010000039.1:0-22021 GCA_964569055.1 uncultured Planctomycetota bacterium
GAGGGCGTGGCGAAGACCACGACCCGGTTGCCCCTCTGGGGTGAGTGGACGCTGAAGGTCGAAGGACAGGACGACGTCGGCGGCGAGATCCCCGCCAAGATCGAAGTCGCGCGCCCCAGTCTGGTCGAGGCCCAGGAGCCCAGCGTCAGCCCCTCGGCGGCGCGCTGGGTGCTCCGCTTCGACCCCGCGCCCTCTGCCCTGGAGGGCTGGATCGCCTTCAAGGTGTGGAAGTGCGAGGCGGACGCGGAGCCGAGCGGGGACCAGGACCCCGTCGGCATCGCGATTCCGATCGAGGCCGTCCCCGCGCCGTCCGAGCTCTCCGCCTGCGGCCCGGGGGTCCAGCTCGACGAGTCGGGGCTGCTGATCGTGGGCGCCGCCGGCGCGAACACTCGTGTCCCCGACGCGGACAGCAACTACAAGAGCGGCATCTACACCACCGCGTGCGGCGGGACGCTGCGGATCGCCGTGCCCGTGGCGCGGGCCGTCGACCGGATTCGGACCGCGTTCCCCACCGGGCTCGCTTTCCCCTCCGGTGGGGTCGGGCACGGCGGTTGGACCATCTCCTTCACGGCGCACCGCCCCAACGCCACGCGCTCGTCCAACCTGGAGAGCGTCATCAAGGCCGACGCGGAGGCCTCGGGCTACGAGTGGAGCCGATCGGGGGACACGTTCACGCTCGAGCTGAGCGCCCCCGAGGGCACCCCTGGCGGGCCCCTGATGGCGGAGTTCACGCCGGCTGCGGCCCTCCAGCGCCTGGTCGAGGACGACCCGCCGGGGGCAGGGCAGGTGCTCCGGGTCGCGTTCGGGTTCCTGGCGCCGAACGGCGGGCGCGGTGTGCTCAGCGAGGGGGAGGACGCCGCGCTGTTGCCTCCCCCGGACCGCACCGAAGGAGACGCGCCACCCTTCGTCGACCTCGACGTCGGTGCGCTCCGCCAGAAGTGCGGCGAGAACGACCTGCTCGAGGTCTGGAGCCGTCCGATCGTGACGCTGACGGCGCTCGGGTTCGAGGAGCCGGTCGTCGCCGAGGTGGCGGGGGCGAACCTGAACCTGACCGCGCGTTTCTCCCGGGCCGTCCTCCCGAGCGAGCTGGCGGCGGCCCTGCCGCGGTTCGTGATCGGCGAGAAGCAGTTCGGCGAGCCCAAGGGCAACGACCTCGTGGCCTCGATTCCCCTGACGGAGGTGATCGCGCTGGCCGGCGGCGCGGAGACGCTCTCGGTCGAGGCGCGGCTCACCGCGCAGCCGGTCGTGTTCGGCGGCGTCGAGCGGGAGGTCCCGCCGGTGCCGTTCGAGGTGTCGAGCAAGCCGCGCTTCGATACGCCGGACGAGGTCACGTTCGTGAGCGGGAGGGCGGTCATCCGCACGCGGGTCCACTGCAGCCCCACCAACAAGGTCTTCGGGATCGAGCCCGTGCGCGGCGAGACCGTCGTCAACCTGCGCCCGCACATCGCGTTCGACTTGCCGTACACGAGCTCACCAGGGCGCGGCTTCCCCACGGCCACGGGCGAGCTGCGGGCGACGATTCGGTGGGCGAACCTCCGGTCCGCCTTCGCGGTCGGGGACGAGATCAAGTTCCGCTTCGTCCGGCCCTACGAACAGGGAAAGGTGCTCGACGTCGCGGTGGATCCGGTCGAGGTGACCGTGAGCATGCCGTCCGAGGAGGACGCGAACAGGGCGCCGGAGGATGAGGAGTGAGCGGGACGAGGACAGGCGTCTCGGCGGCCGATACGAGCGAGCAGGAGGCGCGACCCGTCGCCCTCCACCCGGAGTTTCAGAGCGCGTTTCGGCTGCGGGCGGTGCGGAAGACTCGGGTCACCTTGTCCGGCTTCGACGTGAGCGAGCTGACCGAGGCTCGCTCCACGGTCACGCTGCAGGGCACGGCGGAGAACCTCCCCACGGGCACGCCCTGTCGGCTGCGCTGGATCGTCCACTCCGAGGGGCGCGGGACGCACCGGGTCCTCCTCCCGGAGCCCCACGAGCTGCAGGTCGATGGCGACGCCCTCTCGGTGTCGCTCGAAGTGGACGCGTTCGCGCTCGGCCTGTTCGGCCGCGGCACGCTCGCGATCGAGATCCAGCCCGACTTCCCGCTGTGCGCCCCGGCCCGCCTCGAGGACGCCAAGGGGATCGCCTTCGAGAACGTCGTCGAGGTGAAGTTCGGGGATGGGCTCGAAGGCCTCAAGGTGGGTGCGCTGCGCCAGCTCGAGCTGACCACGACGGGGCTGCTGGAGGGGTGCGAGGCCCTGCTCACGCTTCACGAGAGCGGCGACCCGAAGTCCGATCGGCTCCAGCAGAAGTTCCACTGGGGGAGCGACGATCGGACGGCGAAGGGGTGGCGGGTCGGCTGTACGGCCACCAGCGAGGGCGTCGTGTTCGGCTATGAGGGGCCGATCGAGTACGGCTACACACTCGAGGTGAAGCCGAGGGGCGCCGCGGAGTACGTCCCGATCACGACCGTGGCGAAACTGGCCACCGTACCGCGTCCCAAGCTGAGCGGGCTCGAGCTGTCCACGTCCCAGGGCGTCGATCGCGGCGCCTATCGCTGGCACACCGCTTTCACGTTCGCGTGGAACGAGAAGCGCGACGTGCGGTACGTCCTGAAGGGTCGCCTCACCGGCTGCGAGCCCGGCCTGCCCGTACCCTTCAAGATGGGTCTGTTCGCCACCGAGTCGGCGGGCGGCGAGCCGAGGTGGTTCCACCCGGAGACCACCTCCAAGTCGTTGGTGGTGAACGGTGACGGGAGCTTCGAGGTGGACCTCGCGGACTTCACTCGAATGGACCCCGACGATGTGGAGGACCTGACCCAGCAGTCCGCGGATTGGCTCTTTGCTGCTGCGATCCACTCGCCGGCGGCGTCCGGGGGGAGGCTGACGGACGTCTTCGACGTGGAGGGAGCGCCGCCGCTCACCCAGGGCCTGGCACGTGACCAATGGGCCGGCGCGGTCATGGTGGAGCTCGAGCACCCGATCGAGCTCGGCGAGCGGCCGGCCAACGCGTACGAGGTTCCGCCGGAGCAGCTGGAGTTCCACACGCACGACTTCTTCGCAGGCGAAGAAGGCGGGGTGCGCTGGCGGCTGTGCTCGCGGGGCATCGAGATCGAGGGGGAGGGAGTGCCGCGGACCACCGGCTCGCCCACCACGGCCAAGAACGCGTGGGAGCGGTACCACGTGGAGATCAACGCCATCGCGCGCGACTTCGGGGTCCCGGTCGAGATCATCATGGCCACGATCTGCGCCGAGAGCGGTGGTGGGCCCGAGGAGTCGAAGCTCGTCCGCGAGGAGAGGAGCCATGGCTACACATCCGACGCCGACACGCCCCACAAGGTCAGCGTCGGGCTGATGCACACCCTGCTCTCCACGGCGAGGGAGAGACTCGTCCAGGGAGGGCTGGTGGACGACGCGAACGAGATCGACCGCCAGTGGCTGCTCGACCCGTACAACGGGATCCAGGCAGGGACGGCCGTGATCGCGTATCACGCCGAGCACGCGGCCAAGCGGAGGGCTGAGGGCGAGGACCCCGTTCGGGTCGGCACCAAGCTCGACCCGCCCCTCGTCGCGATCGCCTACAACGCCGGCTCCTTCCGGCCGGCCACGAACCGCTGGAAGCTGGTTCAAACCGCGCGGGATCCCGGGGTGCACGCTGATTGGTGGGTGAAGTACTTCAACGACTTCTGGGCCGTGCTGGCGAGCCACGAGGTCGACGCCGAACCCACCCTCTCGATCTTCGCCGCGCTCGACAACGAGGACGCCACCTACGACTTCCTCAAGCGGGCCTACGAGACCGCACGGACGACCTACGGTGCGGCCGACGATGCCGAGACGGCCTTCGCCGAGGGTGATGGGCAGGTCACGCTGATCGGCGGTCGGGGCTTCAAGAATCGCGAGCCGGTGTCCACGAACACGAACAACACCTGGGACGACACCTTGTTCGTGGTCTGGAAGAGCGGCGAAGAGAAGCACGTGCGGGAGTTCGTCTACTCCAGCGAGTACAAGGAGGATCTGGAGGGCTCCACCGCCAAGGGGGGACCCGCCTTGCTGTGCCTCGGACTGCACAAGTACAAGCTCGGGTTCCACCACAAGTCCGATCCGCACGCGTCGATCACCAACGCCACCGAGTACGTAGGGTCCGGCAAGAAGTACCGGTGCCTCGACCCGTTCACCGGCGTGCGCGTCACCCGGGACGCGAACTGGGACCTCGAGACGGGCACCAGCGAGACGGTGCAGGAGAGCAACGCCTCGATCAACATCCACTACGGCGGCCACAACTCCGCTGGGCCCAGCAACTGGTCGGACGGCTGCCAGGTGATCTACACCTGGTCCAAGTATCGTGACTTGATCAGGCTGGTCGAGACGGACGCCACGATCAAGGGCAGCAGCAACAACGAGCTCGCGCCCGTACCGGCCGCCGACGGGACCCGCCCGGTGATCTATTGTCTGCTGCCGGGCAGCGCCTTGACCGGCATGCCGCGATAGGCCGAGTCGCCAAAGGGTGGCGCCACGGCAGGCACACAGACCGGCTACGGGCGCCGACGAGCTGGAGCACACCAGGCCGAGTCGCGACGACCGCCGCGCGCCCGAGTCCGCTGGTGCCATGCGGCGGCTCTACCTGGTCCTCGGCGGGGTCGCCGCGCTCCTCGGGATCCTCGGCGCGGCCGTCCCGCTGCTCCCGACCGTCCCGTTCCTGCTGCTCGCCGCCTGGTGCTTCGGGCGCAGCTCGCCGGCGCTCGAGCGGCGGCTGCTCGAGCACCCGCGCCTCGGACCGCCGATCCGGGCCTGGCGCGACCACGGCGCGGTGGGGCTGCGGAGCAAGCTGGGGGCGAGCGTGCTGCTGGTGGCCTCGGCGGCGGCCGGGCTGCTGTCGGACGTGCCCGCCGCGGCCCGGCCGGCGCCGGCGATCGTGGCGGCGCTGGTGCTGGTGTTCCTGTGGACGCGCCCCTCGCCGCCGGTAGAGAGGGAGGTCGACGACGGCGAGGAAGCTCGCGAGTAGCGCCTACTGCTTGGGCGGGGCCGCCTCGCGGATCGCGGCGCCGAGCTCGTCGTGGAGCACGAGCAGGGCGAAGCGCTCGGTCCGGTCGAGGTCGTCGGTGCTGAGCGAGGCGTAGTCGAACCGGCCGCGCAGGTCGGTGTAGCCGTCCTTGTAGAACGCCTCGCCGCCGTCGGCCCGGGCGTAGACCTTGACGTAGGTCCGCGGCAGCGGCGCGCCCGTCTCCTTGTGGGTCACGCGCACCTGCCCGTAGCGCTCGATCACCTGCACTCGCAGGCGGCTGGCGTAGAGCGAGGTCGAGGCGACCAGCCCCTCGCCCGCGGCCTCGACCACGAGGTTGGGCCCGAGGCCCGCGGGCGGGGTCAGGCGGGTCGTCCCCTCGCCCTCGAGCGCCAGCTCCTCGGCGTGGCGGGGACGGATCAGGGAGAACCGCTCCTGCGACTGGCTGGCGAACGGCTGGCGCGAGAACAACAGCTCGACGTCGACCGGGTAGTAGCTGACCGTCACCCGCCCCAGGCGCTCGTGGCGCAGCGTCAGCGCGCCGTCGCTCGCCTCGAACTCGAGGCTCGGCTCGCTCGCGGCCAGCGCGCCCTGGACCTGGTCGCGCGCCTCCGCGTCGCTGACCTGCGCGGCGGCGCCCGCCACCTCGTCGAGCTGGTGGAGCACGTCGCGGAACAGGCGGCGCCAGCGCAGCACGGGGTAGTCGAAGTAGCGCTCCGCGATCTGACGCGCGCCGGGCGCGTCGTCGCCGAAGAGCAGCGCGTAGCAGCGCAGGTAGTCGTGCTGCAGGCGCAGGTCGTGGGCCTCGGGGTCGACCCGCGCCAGGCGCGCGAGCGCCTCGTCGATCCGGCCCTGGAGCAGCAGGTAGACCGCCGCCGCGAGCTGGTCCTTGGGCGCGAGCTCGGGCGCGTAGACGCAGCGCAGCAGGAACCGGCGCCACTGCTGCGCGAAGGCCTCGTTGAGGAGCTCGCGCCGGGCGCCGAGCTGGTGCGCGCGCGCGTTGATCAGGGGCGCGTACTCGAGGTGCTCGTAGCCGCCGCGCACCTCGGGGTCGTGCTCCACCAGCCCGCCGGGCGCGAGCGCCGCCCCGCACTGCAGCAGGAGCGTGCTCTGATGGCGCAACCAGGTGGCGATCCGCGCCCGGTCACGGTGCACCAGCGCGTAGGCCCACAGCGTGTCGCGGTACACGTGGCGCCGCTCGAGCGCCGCGATCGCGCGCGTGAAGAACTCGGGGTCCGAGAGGCGCCAGGCCATGAGCTCGAGGTCGAGCCGCTCGAGGTCGCGCTCGGCGAGCGCCGCCAGCACTTGCTCGCTCGTGCCGTGCTGCGAGATCCAGGTCCAGGCCTCGGCGTCGACCGTCCGCGGCGTGCGCACCACCTCGAGCAGGGCCGGCTCGGCCCAGGCGACCAGCCGCTCGCCCTGCGCGACGTGCACGGGGAAGTGCGCGAACTGGCCGGGCTCGGGGAAGTAGAACGCGTACTCCACCCGCTCGGTCTGATACGGCCCCAGGCGCAGCCGCAGCCCGCGCGTGGTGAACCCGTTCAGCACGGGGACGGCGCCGCGCGGGATCTGCAGCAGCACGTCGAGCTTCTGGGTGGAGGCGGTCGGGTTGGTGAGCACGACCCCGCACACGTAGACCACGTGGGTCAGCAGCTCGCCGGTGACGTACTTCTCGACCGCCTCGCCGCCCTCGTGGCGGTAGCGGTCGTCCGCCCGCAGCAGGTGCTGCCCCACCAGCACGCGGCCGGTCTCGCCCGGCTCCGCCTCGGCCACCTGCTGGTGGAAGATCAGCGCCGCCTCGGGGACGGAGAGCGTGACCCGCGCCCCCTCGTAGGTCGCCTCCGGCTCGCGCGCGCCGAACGGCAGCCCCAGCACCGCCAGGGCGCACATCATCTCGGTGAAGTTGCCCGCGGCGCGCGCCACGTGGGGCGAGAGGAACGGCCCGGGGCCGCGGTGCGCGGCGAAGTCGCGCCAGAAGGGGTTGACCTGCACCAGGTCCGGTCCCTGGGAGCCGCGCGGGAGCCGGTAGTAGTCGCTCTCCGCCAGCTCCTTGGTCTTGTCGGGCGCGCGGAACAAGGCGCGCATCTCCGAGCGCTGCGCGACCTCGCGCTCCTTGGCCTCCTCGTCGTAGTCGTCGTCCTCCTCGAAGCCGCCCATGAAGTCGTCCATGAGCTCCATGGGCTCGTCCCGAGCCGCCGACCGCTTCGCCAGCACGCGCGGGGGCGACCCCGGCGCGGCCATGGCCTGCATGGGCGCCGCACCCGCCGGTGCCCCGAAGCCCGGCGCGCCGAACGGGTCGGCCTTGGCCAGGAGCACGCCGCTCACCGCGGTCGCGGCCTCGGCCATGCCCGCCGCCAGCCCGCCCGAGTCGAGCGCGCTGCCCTGCACGGCGGTGCGGAACAGCCGCTCGTCCCGCTCGGCGTCGGGAGGCAGCAGCCCGAGCAGGTCGTCGAGGTGGCGCAGCGTGGCGTCGGGCTCGTCCCCCCCGAGCCGCCGCGCGAGCAGGATCCGCTCCACCACGTTCAGCCGCCCGTAGGCCCAGGGCTCGAGGTAGCCGCGCAGGTCCTCCTCGAGCAGGTAGCGGTCGACGAACGTCTTGTGCCGCTTGTTCGCCAGGTACGGCCGGACCACGCGGGCGAAGAACTCGGGGTCCTTGAAGCTCAAGAACAGGTTGAGCTCGTGGCAGGCGTGCTCGCTGTAGCGCTCGAGCTTGGTCTCCTCGCTCAGGCCGGGCCACTCGAGCACGAACCGGAACGTGCGCAGGTGCTCGTCGCCGCTCAGCGTCTCGAACAGCCGGTAGGCCCGCTCCAGCTCGCCGTACACCTCCACCTTGGCCGTGGTGACGTCCTCCACCTCCAGCCGTCCGCCCTGCGGGAGCACCGCGACCTGCTGGCGCTCGGCGTAGTGGCGCTGCGGGTCGAGGCCCCGCACCAGGCGCCGCTCGCGCGGGGCCTCCTCCACCTCCGGCAGCCCGCGCTCGACGTACAGCGGCGGGTGCGCGGGGTCCACCACCAGCACGTGGAGCTGGTTCATGCCGGCCAGGGCCTCGCGGGGCACGCGGACCGCCCCGTCCGGGTCGGGGCGCAGGTTGGCGAGCGCGGCCGCCGGACGGGGCAGGAAGTCGAGCGACACGTAGCCGTCGCCCTGCGCGCGGGCAGGCGGCGGCGGCGGCGCGCCGGGCGCGGCGCGCGAGCGGCGCCTCTTCTTGTCGGCGCGATAGTCCCCGCCGCCGCGCGCGGTCTGCGTCCCGGTGCGGGTGTCGCGCACCGCCCAGGGGTTCAGGAGCAGGCCCGGGCGCGCCAGCATGTTGCCGGCGACCCGCGCGGCGTAGCGCCGCTCGAGCACGTAGCGGTGCTCCTCCGCCAGCTCGCGCCCCGAGGCGTAGGTGACCTCGGGCCACTCCACCGGGGCCTCGCGCGGCGCGCGCCCGGCCGACAGCGCGAGGTCGGCGAGCGGCGGACGCTCGGGGAGGAAACGCGTCCCCAGGACGTGCACCCGCGTGCGCTTGCCCGCGCCCACCAGCTGCACGCGGAGCTCGTGCTCCCGCAGGTCGACCTCGACCACGCCGAGCGCCGGCGCGGACGCGGCCTCGAGCAGGCGCGTGGCCCCGATCACCCAGCCCGCGCGGCGCGGCCCCGCGGCCACCCGGACGGCGACCGTGGCGCCCTCCTCCTTGAAGGTCAGCTCGTAGTCGCCGGGCGCGAGGCCCTTCAGCACCCACCGCCCGCGCTCGAGCTCGACGCGGTCGAACCGGTCGGCGAAGGGCGCGCCCCCCCGCAGCTCGAACAGGGCGACCGCCCGCGGCGAGCGGACGCTCCCCGGCCGCGCCGGCAGCTCGATCGGCTCCCCCTCCCGGGCGTGGAGCACCCGCGGCCGGCTCACGTGCTCGCGCACGAGGTCCCAGCGCTGCTCGGGGCCGCCCGGCGCGGTGGCGCGGACCTCGGTGATCTCCGCCAGCTCCCCCAGCTCGATCCGGCCCCGGGCGTCGGTCTGGAACGAGCCCTCGAGCGCGCGGCGTAGGGCCCGATGCGCGAACCCCAGGCGGAGCGCGACCTCGGGGCGCGGCTCGCCGTTCTTGCCCAGGAGCTGCAGCACGTAGCCCTGCTCGGTCCGCGCGAGGTGCAGCGCGTCGACCTGCGCCGCCGCGTCGATCGCGTTGAGCCTCAGCTCGCGCCGGACCGAGACCTGCTCGCTCCCGCGCGTCAGGGTCTGGATCCGCCCGCTCACGGTGAAGGCCACCTCGGCGGTGTCCTCCGGCACCCGGAACCGGTGCACCGCCTCGCCGTCGGCCTGCAGCGCGAACCCGTTCACGAGCTGCGTGCTCTGCGTGCCCTGCCGATCGGTGGTCTCGACCGTGAGGGTCGGCGCCTCGACGAGCGACAGCGCGACGGGCTGATCGCCGAGCGTCAGGCGCGCGTGCACCCACACCTCCGCCTCGAACCCGGCCACGAGCCGCTCGCGCGGGACGTGGATCGCCGCCTCGAAGCGGTACTCCTCGCCCCGGTGGTCGAACCGCTCGAGCGTGGTCAGCGCGCCGCGCCGCAGCAGGATCGTCTGCGGCCCGGGGCGGGTGCTGTAGGGCACGGTGATCCGCCCCTCGGCGTCGGGGCGGTACTCGCGCCCGGCGAGCCACAGGGTGGCGTCGGGCGCGGGCGCGCCCGCCTCGTCCAGGATCGTGAACACGTGGCCGGCGGCGCCGCAGCGCTCGACGAACCGGAGCCGCCCCTTGCGCACCAGGGCCCTGCTGCTCTTGCCGTTGCCGATCAGCTCCACCACGAACGTGCCCGGGCCCGCGAGCGCCGGCAGGTCGAGCTCGCGTCGCACCCGCCGGATCGGCGGGTCGTCGTAGCTGAACGTCTCCTCGTGGCTGGCCGCGAGCCCGTCGAGGTCGAGGGTCACGTCGACCTCGCGCCCGTGGCGCGAGTAGACGTTGAAGGTGTTGAGCTCGAACACCTTCACGACCAGCGTCCCGACGTTCTTGACCCAGGCCGCGAGGCGCACGGGCGCGTCGCCCGAGAGCTCGGTCGGGTTGTCGGGGGCGAACGTGATCTCGACCTCGTCGCGCAGGCGGTCGGCCTCGCTCTGCCCCAGCCGCGCGCGCCAGCGAGCCGCGTCCCCCACCCCCGCCAGCAGCTTGGCGCGGGCCTGCAGCCGCTCGAGGTGGTCGGCGCGCACGTAGGCGTCCCAGGGGCGCAGGTCCTCGGCCTCCACGAGCTCGAGCGCGAGGAGCTCGTCGATCAGCGCCTGGTCGCGCTGCACGCTCGGCAGCCCGGTCTGGGCGGAGCAGTCGCGCTCGCCCAGGGTGAACCGGGTGTTGCGGTGCGTCGCCCGCCAGGCGGTGGCGTCGCGGTAGTCGGCGTCGTGGGGGAGCTGGAGGTAGGTCAGCAGCCGCCCGCGGTCGCGCCGCCCCTGCGCGCGGTCGTGCGCGAGCTGGTGGTAGAGCACGTGGGCCTTGAGCGGGTCGAAGGCCGCCTCGAGCGGCTCGACGAACGCCCACAGCGCCGCGAGGTAGCGCTCGCGGGCGGCGGGCTCCTCCTCCCAGCGCTCCTCGACCGAGGGGCGCAGCCGCACGAGCATGGCGTCCACCCAGCGCGGGTCGTTGCGCAGGTTGAGCGAGCGGTCGCGGGCGAGCTCCTCGAGCTGCGCCAGGGTCAGCCGGCGGTGGATCGGCTGGTCGCCGAACCGGCAGCCGTGGTCGCGATCGCGCAGGGTGGCGGAGATCCAGCGGACCAGGTCCGGGAAGTCGGGGAGCGTGACCCGCGCGAGCAGGGCGCGCCGCTCCGAGGGGGAGAGCTGGAGCAGCTCGGGGAGCTCCTCGAGCGCGGCGTCGGTGAAGCCGCCGAGGTCGTCCTGGTTGCGCTGGACCCGGGGCGCCCGCTTGCGCAGGGACAGCGTCTCGGCGCCGAGCCGACTGGCGTGGCGCGGCCGCTCGCCCTCGACGTAGCGCTGGTGGTCGAGCCTGGGCTGGAGGCGATCCTTCAGCAGCCGCTCGGTCGCGCTCCAGTCGTGGTCGGGGTCGAGCAGCGTCAGCCGCGTGCGCGCCTCCTCGAGCCTCCCGCTGCGAGGGAAGTGGCTTCCCCAGCGGGTGAGCAGGACGCGCGCCTCGTCGAACCGGCGCTGGTGCTGGAGGTGCAGGCAGCGCAGGTGGAAGGCGTCGTCGGAGCCGTCCTCGCGCTCGCGCAGGACTCGCTCCCGATCGTCGGCCAGCGCGAACGCCTCGAGCAGCGCGTCGTCCACGGCTCTCCCCCTCCCGCGCCTCGGCGCGCTGCATGAGACGAGGCGCAGGCCGCCTCCTCACGCGTCGCCATGGTAGCGGGGCTGGCGCGCGGGTGGAGCCCCGCCAGACCCAGCCGACAGGCTCGGGGCCGTCGCGCGGTCCTGCCGACCGGTCGACCGCAGGGACCCCCTCACGTCCCCGCGCCGGAGGACGCCGGTTCGATCCCGGCCCGCTCGCGTCTCCGGGCGCGGGTGTGTAGCTCAGCGGGAGAGCGCCGGACGCAGGCACGAGCGAGGGGATCCAAGGAATGGCAGCCGAGACGTGACCGAGACCTCGCTCCGCACCGAACCGAACCTGGAGGCAAGCCGGCGCCGCGGCCGAGGATGCCCCGAGGGGGACCCGGAGGCCCTCGCAGCGTGGACGACCGGCCGCGACCCGTTCCGGAGACCACGACGCCTCGCCGCCGCGCGGCCCGCTGGGCGCGGCGCGGCGCGCTGGCGCTCGCGGCCTGGGCTGCCCTCCACTGCGCCGGCGTCCTGATCGTCGGGCTGTGCCTCGAGCGCCCGCGCCCCGCCGACGTGGCGGTGGTGCTCGGCAACCGCGTGCGCCCCGACGGCGTCCCCAGCCCGCACCTGCGCCACCGACTCGAGCGCGCGCTCGCGCTCTACGAGCGGGGCCTCGTGCGCAACGTCCTCGTCAGCGGCGCGCTCGGGCGCGAGGGGCACCAGGAGGCCGACGTCATGGCCGAGTGGCTGATCGCGCGCGGCGTCCCGCGCGAGCGCGTGGCGCGCGACCCGCAGGGCTGGACCACGCTCGACACCGCCCACAACGCGCGAGAGATCCTGGCGGAGCGCGGCTGGCGGTCGGCCGTGGTCGTCTCGCAGTACTACCACCTGCCGCGGTGCCGCCTGGCGTTCTGGCGGTGCAGCGTCCCGCTGGCCGGGGCGGCCGCGGCCCGCTTCCGGCCCGGCCGCCGCGAGCCCTACGCGCTCCTGCGCGAGTGGGTCGCGTTCTACGTGTACCTCGTCCGGCCGCTGCCCTCGACGCGGTGAGCGGCGGGACCTCCCGGCCGATTGCATCTCCTCCGCGCGGGGTTACGGTGACCGCCCGCGGCCCGCCCGGCCCCGAGGCCGCGAGGGAGCTGCAATGAGCAACGTCGTCGCCAGCCTGGGCCTCCCGCCCAACGAGCCGGTCAAGTCCTACGCGCCGGGCAGCCCCGAGCGGGCGGCCCTCAAGGCCAAGCTGGCGGAGCTCGCCCAGGCGCCGCTCGAGATCCCGCTGCTGATCGGCGGCGAGGAGGTTCGCACCGGGCAGGTCGTCGAGCTGACCGCGCCCCACGACCACTCGCTGGTGGTGGCCCGCGTGCACTGCGGCGGCGCCCGCGAGACCGAGGCCGCGATCGAGGCGGCGCTGGCCGCGCGCGCGGAGTGGGCCGAGCTGCCCTGGCACCAGCGGGCCAGCGTGTTCCTCAAGGCGGCCGAGCTGCTCGCCGGCCCCTACCGCGCGCTGGTCAACGCGACCACCATGCTCGGCCAGAGCAAGAACGCCTTCCAGGCCGAGATCGACGCCGCCTGCGAGCTGATCGACTTCTGGCGGTTCAACGCCTACTACGCCCGCCAGCTCTACGCCGACGCGCCGCCCCACTCGCCCACGGGGACCTGGAACCGGCTCGAGATGCGGCCCCTCGAAGGCTTCGTGCTGGCGATCACCCCGTTCAACTTCACCTCGATCGGCGCCAACCTCCCGACCGCGCCGGCGCTGCTGGGGAACGTGGCGGTCTGGAAGCCCACCCTCACCCAGGCCTACTCGGCCTGGGCCACCTGCGAGGTGCTGAAGGCGGCGGGCCTCCCGCCCGGGGTGATCAACGTGATCAACGCGGTCGACCCGCGCCCCGTGGGCGACACCGCGCTCGCGCACCGCGACCTCGCGGGCGTGCACTTCACCGGCTCGACCGCCACCTTCCAGCACATCCTCCACACGGTGGGCGAGAACATCACGCGCTACCGCTCCTACCCGCGCGTGGTCGGCGAGACCGGCGGCAAGGACTTCGTGATCGCCCACCCGAGCGCCGACGTGCCGGCGCTGGTGACCGCGCTCAGCCGCGGGGCGTTCGAGTTCCAGGGGCAGAAGTGCTCGGCCGCCAGCCGCGCGTTCGTGCCCGAGTCGCTGTGGCCGGCGGTCCAAGACGGCCTGCGCCGCGACCTCGCGGCCTTCAAGCTGGGCCCGCCCACCGACTTCACCAACTTCATCAACGCGGTGATCGACGAGCGAGCGTTCACCAAGATCACCGGCTACATCGAGCGCGCCAAGCAGAGCCCCGACGCCGAGGTCCTGCTCGGCGGCGAGCACGACCGGAGCAAGGGCTGGTTCATTCAGCCCACCGTGATCCGCGCCAAGCGCCCCGACTACGAGTCCATGGTCGAGGAGATCTTCGGCCCGGTGCTCACGGTCTACGTCTACCCCGACGCCGACTGGACCGGCACCCTCGCGCTGTGCGATCAGGGCAGCCCCTACGCGCTCACCGGCGCGGTGTTCGCGACCGACCGCCGCGCGATCGACGAGGCGGAGCGCGCCCTGCGCGACACGGCCGGCAACTTCTACATCAACGACAAGCCCACCGGCGCCGTGGTCGGCCAGCAGCCCTTCGGCGGCGCCCGGGCCTCGGGCACCAACGACAAGGCCGGCAGCTGGCTCAACCTGATCCGCTGGCTCAGCCCGCGCACGATCAAGGAGACCCTCTCGCCGCCGACGGACTGGCGTTATCCGTTCATGCAGGAGCCCTGAGCGGGGAGGCGCCGTCTTCGGCGACGGCTCCTTGTACCCCTGTCCGGCCTTCTCGGCCTCGAGCGAGGCGTGCGTGGGCGTCGTAGGCGACAGCGCCGCGGACACGGCCTAGCGTTGCCCGCGTCAGCCTACGGTGCGCGCCCTCGCCCCACGTGACCCGCCCGTACGGGGGACCCCCGCCTGGATTTCCGTTCCAGCTCAGCGCCTCGAGCGGTAGTCCGGAAAGCGAGCGGCCCCCGAGGATCTGAGATGCGCGTCCTGTTCGACGAGCGGCCCGCCGCAGCATGCGCCACCGGAATCGGTCGCTACGCGCAAACGGTCGGGTGGCTGCTGCGCGAGGGCGTTGGTCGGCATTGGTGCGCGAGGCTCGGGACCGAGGACACCGAGCTTCGGCTGCGAGCTCAGGACCCGATCGAGGCCGAGCTCGAGCTACCAGCCCTCTTGGTGCGGGAGCAAGTCGACCTGTTCCACTCGCCGTTGTTCCAGCTTCCGGCACTCCTTCCCCGAGGAGTCGGGGCCGTGGTCACGATTCACGACGCGATCGCGGCCGTTCGCCCAGAGCTGACCGCACCGGCCTTCGCCGCCTTGTTCGCTGGTGCCGGCGCGGCCGCGCGCCGGAGCCTTCGCGTGGTATGCCCGACCGAGCACGCTCGTCGCGACGTCGTCCGTGCGCTCGGGCTCGCCGAGGAACGGGTGAGCGTCCTTCCCGAAACGCCAGCGCCCTGCTTCCGCACCCTCGAGCGGGAGCACGTGACCGCGGCGCTGGCGCCGTTCGCCCTCGAGCCCGGGGGTTACGCGCTCGTGGTGGGTAGTCTCGAGGAGCGCAAGAATCCGGGCCTGGTGCTCGAAGCCTGGGCCGCCGCTCCCGAGCTTCCGCCGGTCGTGTTCGCCGGCCCGAAGGCCGGTTATCAGCTCGAGGCGCAGGCGCTGGCTCTCGGGCTGGGCCCGCGTGTCCGAGCCCTCGGCCTGCTCGACGACGAGACGCTGGTCGCTCTCTATAACGGCGCCGTGGGGCTAATCGCCGCCAGCCACTATGAGGGCTTTGGGCTGCCAATCGTCGAGGCGTTCGCCTGTGGGACTCCGGTCCTGGCCGCCCGCGCCGCCTCGCTCCCTGAAGTCGGTGGCGAGGCTGCCCTCACGTTCGACCCGGACGACCCGGGCGAGCTCGTGGGGCGCGTCCGCGAGCTCTTACGCGACGCGGCGGTTCGTACACAGCTTCGTGGCGCAGGCCGCGCACGCCTGGAGGCTCGATACAGTCCGGGCGTCGTCCGATCCGCACTCAGCGCGCTCTACGACGAGCTCGAGGGTGCAGCGTGAAGGTGCTGTTCGACTGTCGCTCAGTCTTCCCCGGCATGGGCGGAATCGGGCGAGCGAGCGCCGCGCTCGCGCGCGCCCTCCCGCGAGCGGCGCCCGACGTGTCCTGGATCTTCCTGTTCGGGCGGCGTCGTCCGCCCTGCCCCCTCGTCCAGACCGACAACGCGCTCGAGCTGACAGTCGACTCGAGCATGCTCGACCCGGCGTTCGAGCAGCTCCAGATCCCTGCGCTCCTCGACGAGCACGGGGTCGACGTCTACCACGGGGCCTGCTTCGCGGTGCCGCTGGCCGGGGCGGCGTGCCGCGTGGCGACGGTCCACGATGTCGTGTTTCGGCGGCGACCCGACCTCGTGGATCGGCCGCTGCGCGAGTATCTCGACCGCTGGAC
Organism: uncultured Planctomycetota bacterium; assembly: GCA_964569055.1. Classification (GTDB taxonomy): domain Bacteria; phylum Planctomycetota; class J058; order J058; family J058; genus JAWLGW01. The sequence continues at coordinate 15,681 of CAZMSZ010000039.1, forward strand.
TGGCGTTGCCTGCGACGTCGCCGAGGCCGTCATCACGGTCTCCGAGTTCTCACGAGCGGAGATCTCGGCCCTCTACGGCCGCCCGTTCGAACGGATCGACGTGGTCCCGAACGCGGTGGATCCGGAGTTCTTCGGTCTCGAGCGTCGCCCACGCGCCGGCGCCCCATACGTGTTGTCGGTCGGCGCGCTCGAGCCGAAGAAGAACGTGGTCGCGCTCCTACACGGATTCGCAGCGCTCGCCCAAGCCGTCCCAGCTCTCCCCCATCGGCTGGTGCTCGCCGGAGGCGCGGGAGGACAGGTCCTTGATCTCGAGGCCGCGCTGCTCGAGCTTCCCTCGGCCGTCCGCGCGCGAATCGATCACCAGGGCCACGTCCCGGAGCCCGAGCTCCACGCGCTCCTCGCTGGCGCCGACGCGTTCGCCTACCTCTCCGAGTACGAGGGCTTCGGGCTCCCACCGCTCGAGGCCATGGCGGTAGGTATTCCGACCGTGGTCTCGGACCGCGGCGCACTCCCAGAGGTCACGGCGGGCGGCGCCCTCGTCGTCGATCCGCACGACGTGAGCGCGGTGGCCGGAGCTCTGGAACGCCTTCTGAGCGACGACCTCCTCCGCCGGCACTTGAGGCGGCGCGGACAGGCGGCCGCGACGCGCACCTCGTGGGCCGCGAGCGCCCAGGCCCTGGTCGCCCTGTATCGCCGCGTCGTCGGGGGCGCACCCGCAGCGCTGGCCGGGAGAGCCGGATGAGGCCCTCTCTGCATGTGCTCCACGTCGCGTCCGAGTACCCGCCCGCCAAGGTCTACGGCCTCGGTCGCTTCGTCCACGCGCTGGCGCGTGCCCAGGCCAAGCTGGGCGACCGGGTGACCGTCCTCACCAACAGCTGCGGTGGCCGCGAGGACGACGTGCTGCTCGACGGCGTGCACGTGCACCGGATCGCGTTTCCCAACCCGCCGCGCCCTGCGGACGGACATGGCGAGGTGTTCCAGTTCAACCACGGCGCCGTCTCGCGTCTCCTCGATCGCCTCCCGGCCTTCGCCGACGTCGACCTGGTCGCGACGCACGACTGGTTGACCGCGCTCGCCGGCCGGGAACTGGCGACCTTGCTCGGAGTGCCGCTCGTGTCGACCTTCCACGACGAGGTCGTGGGCAAGCACTTCGGCGCGCTCCCAACCGAGGCCCGAGTCGTGCGGGAGCTCGAAGCCCTCACGGCTCAGGACGCGACGGAGGTCATAGCCAACAGCGAGTTCGTAGCCGAGCAGCTCGTCCGGCACTATGCGGCGCCGCGCGAGCGGCTGACCGCGATCCCAGGCGGGATCGATCCGCAGCTCCTCACCGTGCGCTGCCCCGAGCGCGTGGCCGACTTCCGCTCGGCGCTGGCCACGCCCGACGAGGTCCTCGTGTTGTACGTGGGCAGGCTCGACCCCGAGAAGGGGCTCGGCGTGTTCGTGCAAGCCGCGCTGGAGCTCGGGGCGAGCACGAGCCCCGCCCTCCGGTTCGTTCTCGCTGGCAGCGGGCGCGCCGAGCGGGCGCTGGACGTCGCCCTGGCGCCCCTGAACGGCCTGGCCCGACGCTTGGGCTACGTCGCGGGCGAGGCGCTGGCCTACTTGTACCGAGCCGCGGACGTTGTGGTCGTCCCGAGCCTCTACGAGCCGTTCGGGCTCGTCGCCCTGGAGGCCATGCTGGGCGAAGCCGCAGTCGCCGTCGCAGGAGCCGGGGGGCTCCCCGAGATCGTACGCGGCGGCCACGACGGAGTCGTCGTCGGCCCGGGAGACCCTCGTGCGCTGGCCGACGCACTTCGAACGCTCGCGCACGAACCCGAGCGGCGGTTGGCGCTGGCCCGGGCCGGTCGAGAGCGCGCGCTCACGACGTTCTCCTGGGAGTCCGTCGCAGTCCGCACCCGCGAGGTGTACGCCCGGGCCTTGGCGCACCCGCGGTCCGTGTGCGGGAAGCCCCCGGTCACCCCACGCGTGCCGCGAATCGCTGTGGTCCTGCTCACCCGCGACGCCCCGCTCCACGCCGAAGCCGCGCTGTGCTCCCTGCTGCGCACCCGCGACGTACGACTCGAGATCGTAGTGGTCGAAGTGGGCTCCGACCCGGCCACCGGCGCTCGACTGACAGGGCTCGTCTCCCGGCTCGCCCGAGGGCTGGGACGCGGGGCGCCGTTGACGTTGCTCTGCAGCGAGGCCGCGGAGGGCGGCGAGGCGACCTGGATCGAGGCGCTTGGGCGCATGGACGCGCCGTACGTCCTGCTCCTGGGCGACGAGACCGAGGTTCCGGACGAGGGCGAGGCCTGGTTGGCGGCGCTGGTCTGGGCCCTCGAGGTCTACGAGGCGAGCTGCGTGGCTCCGACCGGGATCGGCCGCGACGGCACCCCGCACGACCAAGTGCCTGTCGCCCGGGCCCTGGCCAGCGCTGGTTGCGAAGCACCACGACCGCTGCCGCGTGCAGACGCGCCGAGCGGGGCCGAGCCGTTCGTGGACTCGCCCCTCCCTGCATTGCTCACGCGTCGCTCCTGGGCGCTGGCGTGCGCACCGGCGTTGCGCACCCTCGAAGTGGGCGCTGTCCTTACTGGCCTGCGCCGCGAGCTGCGCGCGACGACAGGCCGCCCAGCCTGGCAGCACCCTGCGCGACTGATCCATGTCCCAGGCGAAGCGGCGCGCGACCCCGGTGCGCCGTTCCAAGCGACCCTCCGCACGGGTTTGCCCGCGTCGATCGTGGTGGTGGCCTACCGGAACCTGCGCTTGACCCGAGAGGCGCTCGAGGCGGTGCTCGGGCATACGACCCCACCGTTCGAGCTGGTGCTGGTAGACAACGGTTCGCGCGACGGCACCGCCGAGTACTTCCACGAGCTCCGCATGCGCGCGAACGGGCGATTCCCGGTCGTGGTCCTGGAGAACGAGGAGAACCTCGGCTATCCCGTGGCCGCCAATCAGGGGGTGCGCGCCGCCCGCGGCGACGCCGTCGTGTTGCTGAACAACGACACGCGCGTCCGTCCTGGTTGGCTCGGGGCCCTCTTGGCGGCGGCCCGGAGCCGGGAGGACGTCGGGATCGTGTCCGCCAAGATCCTGGACCTCGACGGGCGGGTCCAGAGCGCCGGTGGGATCCTGCATGCCCCCGCCGGGGGCTTCACGATCCCAGGAGCCGGAGAGGACCGCCTGGCACCGACGGTCAGCCAACGCCGCGAGGTCGACAGCGCCTCCGGCCCTTGCATGCTCCTCACACGGCAGCTCCTGCTGCGGGTCGGTGTGTTCGACGAGGTCTACAGCCCGGGCTACTTCGAGGACTCCGATCTCTGCCTTCGGGCGCGTGCCGCCGGCCTCACACTGCTCTACGAGCCTGGCGCCGAGGTGTTCCACCAGGCCAAGGCGACCGCGGACCTCGTCGCCAAGGAGCGAGGTGGCTGGGACGTGTGGGGGCAGTTCGCCAGGAATAGCCAGCGCTTCCAGGCTCGCTGGCGCGCACAGCTCGCGGCCGACGAGCGCAAGCGGGCGGCGGGCGCTGCCCAGACCGACGCGCTCGGCGCCAGCCGTCGCGTGCTGCTCTGCTATCACCGCAGCGCGACCACGACCGCGGCCTACTGCGAGGCCGCGCTCCGAGCCCTCGGCCACGAGGTCGTGACGGCGGGTCGCGGCCAGGACCTCGACGGCGGACCCGAGGTCACCGCCGAGGAGCTGGTCGCCGCGGCCGGGGGTGCGATCGACCTCGTGCTCGCGATCGAGGGCGAGACCTTCGTTCCGCGCGAGCTGGTGCGCGCGCCATGCCGCACGGCCTTGTGGGCGATCGACAACCACCTTCACGCGGCGAACGAAGCGGGCTGGCACCTCACGGTGGCCCGCGCCTTCGACCACGTGTTCGCGGCCCAGCGTGACTTCCTTCCGGCACTGGCAGCAGCGGGTGCGCGCGTCACCTGGCTCCCCCTGGCGTGCGCGCCCGAGGTCCACGCCGCCTTCGGCGGCCCTGGACATGAGGTCCCGATCGAGCGCGATCTCGAGCTCGTATTCGTCGGGCACGTCCGTCCGTTCCACGCCCGCCGCCGCGCGCTCCTCGATCGTCTCGCGCGCCGCTTTCGTCTGACGGAGGTCCAAGGCGCATTCGGCCAGGACATGGCGCGCTTGTTCGCCCGGGCCCGCGTCGTATTCAACGCCTCGCTCGCCGGTGACCTCAACATGCGCGTGTTCGAGGCCCTCGCCAGCGGCGGCCTGCTCGTGACCGATCGAGTCGAGAACGGCCTTACCGAGCTGTTCGCCGACGGAGAGCACCTCGTCCTGTACGGCGACGACGACCTCGAGCAGGTCGTCGCGCGGGCGCTCGCCGACGAGCCTACTCGTGCGGCGATCGCGAGCCGAGGGCAGGCCCTCGCCCTCGCTCACCACACCTACGTCCACCGCATGCGTGCCCTCCTGAGCGAGGTCGCGAGGGCGCCGCTGCCGTCGCGTCTCGGCGCGCGCGGCGCGCGGGAGGCCCGCACGTGATCGTCGAGCGCCTCGACCCCGACACGACCGACGACGCTCACAACCGCGAGCTCCACCTCGAGCGCTACCGCTGGGCGAGCGAGCGCCTGAGCTCCGTCCGCGGCGCGCGCGTGCTCGACGTCGCCTGCGGGACGGGTTACGGAGCCGCAATCCTCGCGGCCGGCCTCAGGACTACCGAGGTGCTCGGGATCGACCGCTCCTCCGCCGCGATCGAGACGGCGCGCCGCCGCTACGCCTCCGAGCGCGTGCGCTTCGAAGCGGTCGAGGACGCGCTCACGTTCCGCTGCAGCGAGCGCTTCCAGGCAGCCGTGTCGCTGGAGACCCTCGAGCACCTCCCGCAGCCGGGCATGTTCCTGCGCCGGCTGCACGCGCTCCTCGCGCCCGGTGGATGGCTCGTCGTCTCGGCTCCCGTGGCGGAGCGGCCAGGCGACAACCCCTTCCATCTCCATTGCTTCAACTCGCGCACCCTGCGGGCGCTCGTGAGCGAGGGATTCGCGATCGAGGCCGAGCTCGACCAAGGCCGTGCCTACTTGACGGTCCTGGCCCGCCGCAAGGAAGAGGCTGCGACCTCGCCTGCCTGGCGCCGGGCCGAGGGAGCCCCGCGCTTGAGCGTGGTGCTCGTCACTCACGACGGGCTCGAGGAGGCCCTCGACCTGGTCTCGGCGGTTCGGGCGTTCACGCGCCTTCCTCACGAGCTGGTGGTGGTCGACAACGCCTCCCGCGACGGCGTCCGATCCTACTTGCGGCTGTTCGAGGGTGAGCCGGGCTACACGTGGCTGGAGAACCGGGAGAACCTGCGCTGCGCCGCGGCTACCAATCAGGCCATCGCAGTGGCGCGCGGTGAGTACGTGGCGTACCTGTGCGCCCGCCACGCCCTCGTCGCGGGCCCCGGTTGGGACGAGGCCCTGGTCGAGTTCCTGGCCGCGCGCCCCGAGGTCGACCTCGCTGGCGACGTGTGGTCGCCCGGGTTCTGGCTCGAGGGGCGTCGCTATCGCCCGGGGTGGCGGCCCGCGCCCGAGGATCTGCTGCACGTCCAAGGCGGCGCCTGGATCGCGCGCCGCTCCCTGTTCGAGCGGTTTGGCCCGTTCGCCGCCGACGAACACCCCCACGGAGGCATGGACGTCGAGCTCTCGTACCGGCTCCTGAGCCACGGCCGGGAGCTGGGCGCTCACCCAGCGGTCGCTTGCCCACCGGCGCCGCGGGTCCCCGAGCTCGCCGCCGAGGTGCTCGTGTACCACCCCGCCCCTGTCGCCCTCCGGGAAGCCCTACGGGTTCAATTCGGCCTCGAGCCTGGCCCGGTCACTCCCGTCGGCGCCGGCGCTTCAGCTGAGCCGATCGTCGCCGAGCCCGTCGGTGCCGAGCCCGACGCCGTCCCCTGGAGCGTCGTGCGCGGGAGCGTCCGCTGGACCGGCGCGAAAGCGTTCGTCGCGGCGGGGCAGGACCGCGACTGCGGCCTCCTGTCCCGCGATCGCTATCGCGACGTCGCCGTGTCATGCCGAGTCGAGCTCCAGTCCGGCGAGGCGATCGTCAAGCTTCGTACCGCTTCCCAAGCCCACGACGCCGACGGCTACCACGTGCTGCTCCGGCCCGGCGCCGGATACCTGGCGCGCGCCCGAAACGTGCTCGCCCGCTTCGCCCTCCCTCCAGGGCCGTGGGCGCTCACGTTCGAAGCGCGCGGCCCCGAGCTCAGACTCGATTTGGCCGGCGCTCCGCTGGCGCGAGTCCGCGACACCCTGCTGGGCGAGGGGCACCTGCTGCTCGGCGCATGCCACGGCGCGGCCGCCTTCTCGGAGCTTCAGGTCCTGCGGCTCGACCCCGCACCGCCCGAGCCGCTCCACTTGCGCAGCGCCCCTCCGCGGCCGCCCGTGCTCGTG
>CAZMSZ010000039.1:22121-32555 GCA_964569055.1 uncultured Planctomycetota bacterium
GCGTGTGGGCGCGTGCTGCTGACGGACGCCCAGTGGAATGGGCAGTACGACCTGTTCGAAGACGGGGTCCACTACGTGCTCTACAAGGACGAGCGCGACCTCGAGCGTCTCGTCCTGCGCTACCTCGAGGACGACGACGCCCGCGAGCGGATCGAGCGCGCCGCAGCCGCCCACGCCCTCGCCGCGCATTCGACCCCTGCGCGCGTGGCGCAGCTCGTGGAGCGGATCGAGGCTCAGCTCCACGACCGGGAGCCAAGCCGCGCCGCGGACAACCTCGCGGGCTGGGCCTTCCGGCAGCCTGCGCGGCCCGCTGTCTCAGAGGACACGGCCGCCCTCCCGAGAGTCCCACCCGCGTCGGCCGCCGCTCGGTCGCCAGGGCGCCGCTTGCGGCTACTCGTGTTCGCGGCCGACGAGCCTGCCACGATCTCCCAGGTGAGCTACGGCGAGCGTCTGGCCTTGGACCTCGCCGAGCGCGGCCAAGAGATCGTGCTCGTTCGGCGCACGCGCTGTGCTCTTCCGAATCCGGCGCTCGCTGGGCTGGACCTGATCGAGCTCGACCCGGGCCCAGTTCCGCAGCCGCTGGGCCGGGCAAATCGTCTGCTCGTCGAAGCGAGCGCCCTCCATGCACGCCTCCACGCCCGGCTCGCCGAGCTCCCTGGCTCAGCGCTTCGTTTCGACGCCGCGATCGGCGAAGGGCCGCAAGGCGGCCTCGTGCTGGCTTCTTGGGCGGCACGGACCGGGACCCCGTTCCTGCTCGCCCTCGAGGATTGCGAAGTGCGCGCCCGAGGCAACCGCCTGAACCGTGAGCAGCTTTACCTCGCGGAGCTCGAGCAGTGGGCCGCAGACCGTGCCGTGGCCGTGCTCTCGCCGAGGGCGCTCGTGGTGGAGGCGGTCGCGGCGCACTATCGGCACGCCCATGCGACACGACTCGTGGCGTCCGCTCGCGTTCCGAGCCCGCCCACGCCCGCCGACTCCCAGCGGCTGCTTTCGGCGCTCGGGGTCGAAGACGTCTTCGACCTCGTCCTCGCGCCCCTAGACCCGGGCCAGGCACGAACGATTGCCGCCGATTACGCCGACGGCCTTGCCTCCTGCCGCCTGGTGGCGGGCGACGAGCTCTGGCGGATCGACTCCGGCCCCACCACGGGGCCCCAGCGCCTCAGCACCCGCCCCGTCCGCGGGCCGGCGCTCGCCGCGCTCGTACTGGGTGCACGGTCGGTGCAAGACCGGTGCGAGGACGCGAGGAGCGGCGAGGTCGAGCACCTACGTGGAGCGCCCGCTCCAGCGCCGCGCGAGGATCTGAGCTCGCTCGAGCAGCTGCTGAGCCGCCAGGAGGAGGTGGCCCCTGCGCTACTCTGAGACCGTTCTGCGACACTTCCACGAGCCCCACGCGGCCCGTCGCATGGAGCGACCCCACGTCATAGGCACGGCGGGCGACCCGCGCCGGGGCAACTTCCTCGTGCTCTACCTGCGTTTCGAAGGCGAGCGCGTGGGCGCGGCGAGCTTTCAGTGTCACGGCTGCGCGCCGGCGATCGCGGCCGGGAGCCTCCTCGCCAAGCGGCTCGAGGGGTCCACGCTGACCGAGGCCGCGGGGTGGGACGCGGCTCGGATCGAGGCCGAGCTGGGCGGGCTTCCGAGGAGCAAGCGGCACTGTGCCGCGCTGGCCGCGGAGGCATTGCGGGACGCCCTCGCCCGAAGATCAAGCACACAATCGAGTTGAATGGAGGGTCCAGGCCACATTTAGAGCAGCGGCGCTGAGATTGAGGGACCTCTCGAGCAGCACCTTGCGCCATGCTCCCGCAGGAGCTAGCCTCAGCTCAGGATAATTATTGACTGTTCGCGTGGCGTCGAGGCTTCCCGCGCCTTCCTGTGCTTCCTCGAGATCCTTCTTCGAACGCGAGAGCTCATGTCCACGATCGTCGAACCAGCCGCACCACATCCGATCGCGGTCTCCACCAGGCAGCCCTTGCGCATGAGGGCGGATTCGTCGACCGACTGGTGGGCACGAAACCTGACTACGGCGGGGGCCTGGGCCCAGATCAACACGAGCGGGGCGACCGAGACGCTGGTGTGGGAGACGCCAGGGACCGTCACGCACCGCTGGACGTTCGATCGGCTGCAGGTCGCGGTCAACACGGGCTCGGCGCCGCTCGAGGGCTTCACCGGCGGGCTCCACCTCGACCTGTGCGAGGGGCCGCCGGCCGTCCTGGCGCTCAGCGGAGCGCTCCGGACCGCCGCTCAGGAGGAGCCCCCCCTCCGCCCCTGGGACGGGGAGGACGACGACCCGCCGCTGGGGGTGCCGCTCCTCATGGCCCCGGCCGACCGCGACGGCTTCGGGACGGTCCTGCTCGACTCGGTGGGAGTGGCAGCGGCGGAGGTGAGCGGCCCGGCGAACTTGGTCGTGTCCGCGGGCCCAGGCATGTTCGTCGACACGACGGGCCGGCTCGGCGTTCGCACCCACTTCACGAGCCACGTGCGCGGTCATGGGCCGTTCCCGGCAATCGCGGCCTACCACCATGGCGGGCTCTACTTCGAGCACGACTTCGGCAAGGCGCGGACGCTCGGGCTGACCCGCGTGCTCTACGAGGACGCAGACGGGCATGTGGCGGTGGTTCGCGGGGACGGACGCCGCAACACGTACCGCCACGTTGGAGGCGGGGCGTTCGAGGCGGCGACCGCGCTGCGGAGCACGCTCGTGTTCGCGGCCGGGGCCTTCGTGGAGACCACACCCAGCGGGCGCGAGTATCACTACTCCACGGCAGGGCGCCTCGAGCGGGTCGTCGACCGGCAGGGCGCAAGCGCCTACTACGGTTACGACGCCAACGACCGGCTCCAGAGGATCGAGGGCGTGCCGGGCGCTCTGGGTCTGGTCCCGTACCTCGCCTACGACGGCGACGGGCTGCTCGAACGGCTGGTGCTCGAGGACCCGCTCGCCCCCGAGAACGACCGGGTCGCCTACTTCGAGTACGACGGGGATCGGAACCTGACGCGGGTGATCGGCCCGGAGAGCTGCACTACGTACTTCCAGTACGAGGGCACGAGCGGCGAGCGGCTGGCCTCGGTGACCGACCCCGAGAACTACACCTGGGCGGCGGGCTACGAGGGCGGCGGGCGGCTGGAGCGGCTGATCGACGCGCTGGGTGAGACGGCCTACTATGCCTACGACACGGCGAATGCCGAGGTCACTTATCGCGACCGCGCGGCGAAGGTGACGTATCTCGCTTTCAACGCCTTCGGCAGCCCCGAGCGTATCCAGAACCCTGGCACGCCCGCGGACTACTACGGCTACGACGGCGAAGGCAACCTCGTCTCCGCCCAGAACCGGCTCGGGCGGAGCTGGAGCTATGAGTACGACCCGCGGGCCAACCGGATCGCGGCCAGTGATCCGCTCGGCGCCCGCCATTACTTCGCCTACGACGGCGAAGACCTGCTCCGGGCTTACGTCGACCCGCTCGGCCAGCCGACCTACATGACCTATGACGCGGGGCAGAACCGCGCGCGCTGGATCGACGCCACGGGCGCGACGGCCTACTACACCTACGAGCCGGGCGGGCTCCTGGCGACCAAGGTCGACCGCCGCGGGGCCCAGACGGCGTTCGGCTACGACGGGCGGGCCAACCTGACGGCGCACGTGGACCCCTTGGGCGCCGTCACCTACATGGGCTACGACGCGGCGGGTGACGTCACCTCGCGCACCGACCCGCTGAGGCGCGTGTCGACCCTCGAGCGCGACCTGCGGGGCCGCGTGGTCCTGGCCCGCGACCCCTTGGGGGCGCCCACCTACATGGAGTACGACGCGCGCTGCAACCTGGTGCTGCAGACCGACGCCCGGCTCCACACCACCGAGTATCTCTACGACGGCAACTCGAACCAGACGCGGGTGCTCGACGCGCTCGGCAACCCGACCTACATGAGCTACGACCCCGAAGAGCGCCTCGCGAGCCGCACCGACGCGCGCTTGTTCGAGAGCACGTGGAGCTACGACGCGCTCGGGCGCCTGCAGCACCAGACCGACGCCTTGGGCGGCGTGAGCTACAGCGCCTACGACGCGGCCCACGAGCTCACGCTCCAGCTCGACACCCGGGGCAACGCGACGTACATGCGCTACGACGCGGTTGGCCGACTCTCGCACCAGCGTGACGCGCTCTTGAACGAGACCTACCACGGCTACGACCTCGCGGGTCGGCAGACCAAGACCCTCGCGCCGGGGGACACGCTCCCCGCCGTGCACGTGTTCTGGACCGACAGCGCGCTCGACACGATCAAGCGCTGCGACGCACCCGACGGCGCGAACGTGCAGACGGTGGTGTCGAGCGGGCTCTCGGTCCCGCGCGCGATCGTGGTGAACGCGGGCCTGGGGGTCATGTATTGGATCGACTCGGGCAACGACACGATCAAGCGCGCCGACCTCGACGGGACGAGCGAGGTCACCCTGGTCTCGACCGGGTTGTCCACGCCGCGCGGCCTCGCGGTCGACTTCATGCACGGCAAGCTGTACTGGACCGACTCGGGCAGCGACACGATCAAGCGGGCGAACCTCGACGGCTCCGAGGTCACCACGATCGTCTCCGCGGGCCTGGCTCAGCCCGAGGCGATCGCCGTCGACCCGCGTGGAGGGCGGATCTACTGGGCGGACGCGGGGAACGCCACGCTGAAGCGCGCCGACCTCGACGGGCAGGGCGTGAGCACGATCGTGTCCACGGACCTGGTGGCGCCGAGCGGCCTCGCGCTCGACCTCGCGCGGGGGAAGGTCTACTGGACCGACGCGGGCAACGACACGATCAAGCGGGCGAACCTCGACGGGACCGGTCCCGAGACGCTGGTGTCGGCTGGGCTCACCACGCCGACCGGGATCGCCGTGGACTCGATCGGCGCAAAGCTGTATTGGCTCGACGCGGGCAGCGACAAGCTGCAGCGGGCCGACCTCGACGGCGGCGGCGTCGAGGACCTGGTCACGAGCGGACTCTCGGCCCCCGAGGGGCTCGCGCTCTCGCTGCCGGCCCGCGTGACGACGTACGCCTACGACGCGCTCAATCGGCCGACGGCGACCATCGACGCGCTCGGGAACGTGCAGGCGAGCACCTACGACCCCGAGGGCAACCTCCTGCGCGCGATCGACCCGCGCGGTTTCACGACGTATCACACGTACGACCTCGCGGGACGGCAGACCCACCTCGAGGACGCGCTCGGGAACGTGACCTACTCGGGCTACGACCTCGCAGGCCAGCTCGTGCTGCGACTCGACGCGCGGGGGGCGCCGGCGTACTTCCGCTACGACCCCGCGGGCAGGCAGCGGTTCGTGACGAACGCGCTGTTCCAGACGACGTACCACGGCTACGACCTCGTGGGGAACAGCGTGCGCTCGGTCCCGCCGTCCGAGGCGGTGCGCATGTTCTGGACCGACTCGGGCAGCGACGTGATCGGACGGGCCAACGTGGACGGCTCGGGCGCCACCTCGATCGTCTCGACGGGGCTGTCCGTCCCGCGCGGGATCGCGGTCGACGCGGCCGCGGGCCACGTGTACTGGATCGACTCGGGGAACGACACGATCAAGCGCGCGACCCTCGACGGCGGCGACGTGACCCCGCTGGTCTCGAGCGGGCTCTCTACCCCGCGCGGCCTGGCGCTCGACCTCGAGGCAGGCCACCTCTACTGGACCGACTCGGGCAACGACACGATCAAGCGCGCCGACCTCGACGGCGGCAACGTCGTGACCCTGGTCTCGAGCGGGCTCGCCACGCCCGAGGGGCTCGCCCTCGACCTCGTAGGCGGGAAAATGTATTGGACCGACTCGGGCAGCGACACGGTCCACCGCGCGAACCTCGACGGGAGCGCCGCCGAGACGATCGTGTCGGGCGCGGGCCTCCAGTCGCCGGCCGAGGTGGCGGTCGACCCGATCGGCGGGAAGGTCTACTGGGTCGACTCGGGGACCGACAAGGTGCAGCGCGCGAACCTCGACGGGAGCGTCCTCGAGGACCTCGTGACCACGGGCCTGGTGACCCCGCGCGGGATCGCGCTCGACCTGGCCGCGCGCAAGATGTACTGGATCGACTCTGGCAACGACACGATCAAGCGCGCCGACCTCGACGGCCGTGAGGTCGAGACGCTGCTCGCGGCCGGGCTCAGCACGCCCGAGGCGATCGCGCTCGAGGTCCCGGTGCGGGGGAGCGTGTCGGCCTACGACGCGGTCAACCGGCGCACCAGCACCACCGACGCCTACGGGAATGTGTCGTTCAGCGAGTACGACCCCGTCGGCAACCTGCTCGCGAGCGTCGACGCCCTCGGCGGGGCCCAGTACTACACCTACGACGCGCTGGGCCGCCAGACTCACCGCCAGGACAACGTCCACTTCGCGCCGACCTACACCGGCTACGACCCGGCCGGAAACGCGGTCCTGGACGTGGACGCCCTCGGGCACGCGGCCTACCACGCCTACGACCGCCTGAACCGGCGCGAGTTCGGCGTCGATCGGGCCGGCGCGCTCAGCTATCACGCCTACGACGAGGTCGGGAACGTGGTGCGCAGCCGCACGCTGCTCGGCCCCGGCGGCGAGGAGCGGGTCACCTACATGGCCTTCGACCCGCTGGGGCGCCAGTTCCGGACGACGGACGCGCTGGGTGGCCAGACGTATGTGGGCTTCGACGCGGCCTCCAACCAGGCGCTGCGGCTCGACCCGGTAGGCCGGCCGGCCTACTTCGTGCACGACGGACTGAATCGGGCGTTCGCCCGCTACAACGCGCTGCTCGAGGTCGCCTACAGCCAATACGACGCGCGCTCCAGCGTGACGCGGCAGATCGACCCCGAGGGGCGGACGCAGTACTTCAGCTACGACCTGCTCGGGCGGCGCGAGCAGCAGGCGAACGCGCTCGGCGAGGCGAGCCGGAGCGTGTTCGACGCGCGGGGGAACGTGGTGCGCGTGGTGAACCCGCGCGGCTACGCCACCTACCTGCGCTACGACCTGCTCGACCGGCGCTCGCACCAGCAGGACGCGCTGGGCGGAGTGCGCTACTTCGGCTTCGACGCGGTCGGCAGCCAGGTGCTGCAGCTCGACGAGCTCGGCAACCCGAGCTACTTCGAGTACGACCTGCTGCGGCGGCTGAGCCACGCCACCGACGCGGCCTTCGCGGTGACCTACCTCGGCTACGACGCGCGCGGCGCGGTAGTGGCGCGGATCTCGCCGAACGGGGGCGAGACGACCTACATGGGCTACGACGCGGCCGGACGGGTGGCGCGGCAGTGGTTCGCGTCGAGCACGACCCCGGACGACCCGGTGTACTTCAGCTACGATCAGGCCGGCAACCTGCTCGAGGTCGACGACTCGCTGGCGGGGCTCGGCGTGAGCACGAACACGTACGACAAGCTGGATCGGCTCACGACGAAGGTCACCCTGGCCGGCAACGTGTACTACGCCTACGACGCGTCCGGCAAGAAGACCTTCCTGGGCGACCTGGCCCCAGGCGTAGGCGGGAAGACCCTGTATCAGTACGACGCGGCCGGGCGGCTGGCGCGCGTCGCGGCGGCGCCGGCTCGGTGGACGTACTTCAGCCACGACGCGAGCGGTCGCCTCACCACGAAGGTCCTCTCCGCCAACACGGTGGTCTCCTACTTCCGCTACGACGTGGCCGCCCGGCTGGAGCAGCTCGCCCACTACCGCGACGACTCGGGCCCGCAGCTCCTGGCCTACTTCCACTACGAGCGCGACCCGGGCGGCGCGATCACCCGCGTCCGCCACGAGGGCGGCGAGAACAGCTACTACCGCTTCGATCCGCTGGATCGCCTGATCGGCGAGCGGCGCGCCGCGCCCGCGTTCAACCGCAGCTACCTCGTCTACGACTACGACGCCGCGAGCAACCGCACGCTCAAGGTCGACCTCAACGCCGGCGAGGCGGTCTATTACGCCTACGACGTCCGGAACCTGCTCGAGCAGGACCAGAGCACGTTCGGCCTCACCACCGAGTACGCCTACGACGGCGCCCAGCGCATGACCGCCAGCCTGAGCGCCCAGCTCCAGTCGAACTACTACCGCTTCGACCAGCGCGACCGCCTCACCCGGATCGACTTCGCCGAGCCCTTCGGCGGGCCCGACGACACCCGGCAGTTCGGCTACACCGGGGTGGGCGAGCGGGTGCGGCTCGCGGTCGGGGCCACCGAGACCTACCTGACCTACGACCGAGGCAAGCTCCTGATCGAGCGGACCGCGACCACGCCGCTGCGCCGCTACGTCCACAACCAGAGCCCGACGGGGGCGCCGGGGTCGCTGATCGAGCTCGAGGAGAGCGGCGGCGTCCGGCTGTACCCGGCCTTCGACCAGCGCGGCAGCCTGGTGCGGCTCGAGGACGGGGCCAGCGTCCAGGGGAACGCCTACGCCTACGACGCGTTTGGCAACAGCGTCCCGTTCGAGCCCACGCCGATCGCGACCGAGCAGCGGCTCCGCTTCGTGACGCCCGCGCTACTCCGCATGAGCACCGTGAACGAGGAGCTGATGCTCGCGCCCCGGGAAGTCTACGTGCCGCGAATCGGGCGGCTCGTCGCCGGGAGCCTTGGCTACCGAGAGGGCGGGACGTTCTTCGCGCTCGGCGGCACCACGCCCGAGGACGAGGAGCGCCGCAAGCCGATCCTCGACCTGGGGCACGGTCGCCCGGCGCGAGTGGTGAACCGCGGCTGGGCACGGCGCCGGGGCGGAGGAGGCTGGCCATGGCCTGGCGGGGACGATCCGCGCGACCTCCCGCCGCCGGTGGTCTGGGGTGAGGAGTTGGAGGAAGATATCTGCGAACCGGTACGGATCACTGTCGACGCCACGCCCGGTGGGCAGTACCCCGATTCCCTCGCTCCGGCTCAAGCAGGGGCAGGTGGGGGCCGGACACTTGGCCCGGTCGAAGGGATCACCTGGCATCCCGCTGGCCTCTGGCTCGCCTTTCTGACCGTCCGGATTTACGTCCGTGTTGAGGTCATAGGCGATCCGTCGAAGTGCCGGTACATACAGCATATCGCTAGTCGAGGTTGGAAGACGACCAACAAGGGTTCACGAGAAATACTTTCGCCTCAAGCTCAGCAGGAATGGCATATAGATCAGCCTCCAGACATCAACACCGGCTACAACAGGGACTACGTTGCGATTCGCGGCAGAGAGATCCACTGGGCCGATGTAACGGGCCTCTACACTGACGCGCTTCTCCTTCTCAGCGAACTGCCCATCGGGTCCGACGTAGCGTTCTACTGGCAGGCGTACAACTCGTCTAAGGACGAGCCGCCCTGTCAGTCGCCAGTTGTGGACTGGCAAGTTCGATGGGTAGACCCTCTCAAATCCGCTGAGTGGCGTGGAAGCCTTCCAAATTCTCCGCGCCGCACATGGTCCTGCAACAGCTACCGCGGCGGGCAGGCTCCTGCGGCTCCGCATTGGCCAGAGTGGAAAGCTACCTAGCTAGCCGTTACTAGAGACCTTGATGCTTCGCAAGTTATTTACAATATGCGCTTACATGTCGTTCGCATTGCTGGGTTGCGCCAGCGATAAGGACGGTCTGCGACCAACGGATGCTCAGCCTGCTCGACAAGCGTGCCAGGACGGGCCAGGCCGACGGCGGCGACTCATCGACACGAGAAGAGCGATCGCAGCCGCTCGGCGTGTCGTGCACTTGTGGGAGCAAGCGTATCCACATGATTGCCGTCCCCAGGCGGCGATCGAGGCTGTAGAGAACTGGGTCATTTGCCCGTGCCCGAGCCACAGGACCGCTGCTCAGGAGGCTGAGCGAGACGCGAGTTCCGCGGCCCTGTATCCGGGTCGGCGCGACACGAGGGCGTTCGAGCCTCCGGTTGGATTAGGCGGTGCTATCAACGCCGCCTCGGCGGCCGCCCTGGCGGCCCGTGGGGTCTCGGATCCGGCGTTCGCGGACGCGTGGCGCCTCTGGGAGTCCTGCGTCAATGCGCTGCTCCTCGGCGAGCATCCTGCTCTGTTCGAGGAGCCTCGCCGGGCGAGTGACCCGGACCTCGTGCGCGCACACTCGGACGCCGACCGTACCATACGCGAAGCCGTACAGCGCGAGGTCACGCCATGGCTCGCCGGGCGTGAAGACCCGGTGCGCCAGCGAGTCGACGCACGAGCCTCCTTCTCTTGCGGGGGCCACCGACCACGAATCGACGAGTCGATCCGTGGCTTGGCGGCGATCGACGCGCTCTACCACGTCAACAACCTTGTGTTCCAAGCAGTCGGGCTATCTCCAGGGAGAGCCGAGCCTGCGTGGGACGGCGCCCATGAGCTAGAGAGGGAACTCGACAGAGTGCGACTCGTGCTTGGTGTCGCCGGCTTCGACGTGCTCTGGGATGCGAGAACGTCGTCCTATGTGACTGCACCAAGGGGTTCGCTGAAGGGCCACCCACGGCGGCGGCGGTGAGCCTCCGGCAAGCTGTTGCGAGACAACAAGCTGCTGAGGCCTAGCTAGC
>CAZMSZ010000040.1:0-27520 GCA_964569055.1 uncultured Planctomycetota bacterium
TGCAGGACGCGGACGGGGCCGCCGACGAGCAGCCAGTCGATCCGGGAGGTGGTGCGGAGGCCGCGGAACCCGCCGTAGGTGCCCGGGCTGCGGTCCTGGGGGCCCGCCTCCTCCCAGGCGTCGCGCAGGGTGGGGCCGCCCTCGGTCAGCGTGGAGAACGTGCGCGAGCCGGCGGCGTCGTCGTTGAAGTCGCCCGTCACGAGGAGGGCGACCTGGCGGCTGCTGCGGCGGCCCCTTCGGTCGCTGCTGCCGAAGTGCGCCGCCAGCCAGGCGCGGATCACCTCGACCCCCTTGATCCGGAGGCGATCGCTGTCACCCTCTGGGAGGTGCGTGTTCACGACCAGCAGCGCGGTCTTCGCCTTCTTCACCTCGAGCAGGGCCCAGGTCGCCTTGCGCGGGTAGCGGTCGCCCCAGGTGTTGCTGCCCGGGACGTCGGGCGTGTCGGACAGCCAGAAGTCGCCGCTGTCCTCGAGGCGCAGGACCGACCGGTCGTAGAGGATCGAGCAGCGCTCGCCCGACCCGCTCGCGTTGCGGCCGCGGCCGACGAAGCCGTGCTCGGGCAGGCGGGCCTGGAGGTCGGCCACCTGCTCCTCCTTGTCCTCCTGCAGGCAGACCACGTGCGCGCTGCTCGCGCGGATCGCCTCGGCGACCGCGTCGACGCGGTGAGCCCAGCGGTTGGGCCCGTCGCTCTCGAAGTCGTAGCGGATGTTGAAGGTCATGGCGCGCAGGCGCGCGCCCCGCTTGCTGGAGCGGCGCGCCTCCGCCGGCGGGGCGGCGGCGACGGTCAGGGCGGCCAACACGGCCAGCCCCGCGGTCAGGTTGCGGATCACGGTGCTCTCCTCGACGGGCGCGGCTCGACCGTGGGGGCGGGAGCCGCTCGGTTCGTTGCGCGAGAGTCTAGCGCTGGCCGCGGACCAAACCACGGCGTTCTCCGGCTTAACGAAACGGTGACGCGCCGCGCGGCGGTTCGTTCCATTTGGATTCAGCCTCCGCCTCCGATCCATTTCGTCACCGTGCCGCACGTGAGACGAATCGCCCTAACCTCTGCCAGTCCACGTTGGTCCGGGTCGTGCGCTAGGCGCGCTACGCACCTCGGGGAGAGAGACGCATGACCGCAGCACGCACCGCGACCCTGGCGCTGGCCCTCCTGATCGCCGCCCCGGCCGCCGCGCAGGAGTGGAAGCTCGACGACTCTCTCCGGGCGTTCACCGACGCGCAGCGCAAGGCGCTGGTCGACGGGGTCCGCTCGGCGCCCACCAAGGCTCTCGAGGCGGTGATCAAGGCCGAGACCGACCACATCGAGAAGCTCGCCAAGGACCAGCTCGAGCCGTTCGCGAAGGAGGCCTGGGAGCGGATCCTGGCCGGCCGCGAGGAGGGGCACCTGTGGCGGGCGATCGGCCAGGAGCTGCGGGCGGCCGGCGTGCAGAGCCGCACGCTGCTGCGGCGGGTGTGGCAGGAGGAGCGCGAGCGGCTGCGGAGCGCCCCCGAGGACTTCGTCTACGGCGCGGTCGAGCGCGCGCTCAAGGCGGCGCTGATCGACCGGATCCGCGCGATCAAGGACGCCAAGCTCGAGGCGTGGCGCGTGCACGGCGACGGGGGCGACCCGCGCAGCAGCACGTTCCCGCTCGAGCAGCCCGTGACGCGCTTCTCGTGGCGCGAGACCAGCGGCGAGGGTCGTTCGATCGACGGCCTGATCGGCGGCCTGCTGCCCAACGTCAAGTTCTTCTCCAAGTCGGCCAGCCTGGAGGAGGTCCTCTACGAGCAGACCTTCCGCACCGAGCTCGGCGATCTCAAGGTCACCGCGGCCAAGGTCGAGGGGCTCGCCAACGCCCGCGCCGGCCGCGTGACCTACAAGGACGGCTTCGGCAACGAGGTCGAGGGCCTCGGCGTCACGTTCACGGCGCGCGCCAAGCTCACCGGCGCTCGCGGCGACTTCCGCAGCGTGAACGTCGACGCGGCCGGCCGGCACCTCGGCGTGAGCGCCTACCTCAAGGCCATGGCCGAGGCGGCGAGCACGGCCGAGGCGGGCGCCACGGTCCTGGTCACCGAGCGCGGCGCGGGCGCCCACGGCGAGGCCCGCGTGGGGGCCGGCGTCAGCGCCTCGGCGCAGCTCCCGATCGCGATCGACCTCAAGGTGTTCAAGATCACCGTGATCCCCTACGGCAGCGTGCACGCGGGCGCCTCGGCCTCGGCGCACGCCACGTTCGAGGTCGAGTGGACCGGCAAGGTGCGGCTCGACCTCGGGGCGCACGCCTCGACCGGCGTCGGCTTCGGCGGCGGCGTGGTGATCCAGCTCGAGCTCGGGCCGGTGCTCAAGGCGGCCCTCGAGAAGCTCGCCCGCGAGATCGGCGGCCTGGTGCGCCCGATCGCCGACGCGCTCATGGGCCGCACCTGGAAGGGCCCGTCGAGCGAGTCGAACAAGCTCACGCTGTCCCTCGACGACCTCGAGCGCCAGTGGCGCGAGCGCGGCGAGGAGCGGCCGGCCCCGGCGCTCGAGTCGCCCGAGGCGGTGGCGGCCCGCTACGCGCCGGTGTTCTACCAGCAGATCGACCGCGGGATCTTCGACTTCGTGCGGCGGGTCGACTTCGACGGCGACTGGGTGGCGCGCAACAACTTCGACCACACCACGCCCGAGGCGGACGCCTCGGCCTGGGTCTACTACGACGTCAAGGAGACGGCCACCCACTACTACGTGAGCTACGTGCTCTACCACCCCGGCCGCAAGAGCGACGCCAAGTTCGCCGTGCTGCGCAACCTCCGCCAGCACGAGAACGACCTCGGCGGCGTGACGGTGGTCGCCCGCAAGGGCGCGCCGCGGGGCCGTGAGATCGAGGTCGTCATGACCCACGACGGCGATGCGACCTACACCTACTCGGCGCAGGAGCGCAAGGACGGGGAGCGCACCCGCTGGCGCACGCGCCACGGCTTCTGGAGCGGCCCGGCCCAGTTCGTGGACGAGGTCGACCACCCGCTGTTCGACGAGGACCGCACCCACCCGCAGGTGTGGGTCGAGGGCAAGAACCACGCGGTCTACGGCTTCACCGGCCGCGACGACGCCAACCCGTTCGGCGGTGAGGAGGGCGTGGTCTACGCGTTCGGCGCCGCGGCCGACACGCCCGACTCGACCTACGACCACCAGGTGCGCTACGCGCTCCGGCCGCTCGAGGAGCTGCTGCAGCACCTCAACGACCCCGAGACCTTCAGCCACGATCACCTGGCGCGGGCGCGCAACGCCCGCCAGATCATGCCCACCCGCCTGCGCGGCGACGAGGGGCTCGACGACCAGGCGGTCGCGCCCTGGGCCTGGCGCTACTGGCAGCAGGAGGAGGACCGCGACGACGACCGCAGCGTCGGCCGCACCGAGTGGGTCGAGGCCGGTGACGTGTTCGTCGACCCCGCCCGCGTCCTGAGCGTCCTGTTCCGCACGCCGGACGACTTCGGCCGGCGCTACACGCGCAACCTCTACGTGTCGCGCCACCTGCTCGCGAACCCGCACGACGGCATGACCGACGCGCTGGAGGGCGCCGGGCGCTAAGGCCGGGAGCCGCCTCGCGCCTCCCCGCACCGAGCGGGCGGCCCCGGCCTTCCGCTATGCTCCGCGCGATGCAGCCTCGCCGCCTGGGCGCGTATCAGCTCGACCGCCTGCTCGGCCAGGGCGGCATGGGAGCGGTCTACGCCGGGCGCCACGTCACGACGGGCCACGCGGTCGCGATCAAGACCGTCCGGCTCGAGCGGCACTCCGAGGACCTCGCCGCTCGCTTCGCCCGCGAGGCGGAGCTCGCCGCGCGCCTGCGTCACCCGCACGTCGTCCCGGTGCACGACCTCGGCTGCGAGGGGGGCGAGGCGTTCATCGTGATGGACCTCGTGGAGGGCGAGTCGCTCGCCGCGCGCCTCCGCCGCGCGGGGCCGCTCGCGCCGCGGGAGGCCGTCGAGGAGGTGCTGGCCCTGTGCGAGGGGCTGGCGCACGCCCACGCGCGCGGCGTGCTCCACCGCGACCTCAAGCCCGACAACGTGCTGCTCGCGCCCGACGGGCGGCCGCTGCTGACCGACTTCGGCCTGGCCCGCGAGGTCGTCGCCGCGCGCGAGCGGCTGACCCGGACCGGGCAGATCCTCGGGACCCCGGGGTTCATGCCGCCCGAGCAGGTGCGCGGCGACGGCGAGGTCGGGCCAGCCGCCGACGTGTGGGGGCTGGGCGCCACCCTCTACGCGCTCCTCGCCGGCCAGCCGCCCTTCCGCCGCGCGTCCACGCTCGCCACGCTGAGCGCGATCCTCCACGAGGCGCCCGCGCCGCTGCGCCGCCTGCGCCCCGAGGTCGACGCCGGGCTCGAGGCCGTGTGCCTGCGCTGCCTCGCGCGGCCGGCCGAAGAGCGCTATCCGAGCGCCGGCGCGCTCGCCGACGACCTGCGTCGCTGGCTCGAGGGCGACGCCGTCTCCGGCCTGCGGCTCAGCGCGTTCGAGCGCGCCAGGGTCTGGGCCGCGCGCCGGCGACGCGTGATCGCCGCCGCCACGCTCGGGGCGGCGCTCGCCGTGAGCAGCTGGGGGGTGGCGACCCGCGTCGGCCTCGGCGCGGCGGCGCCGCCGATCGACCGCGAGCCGCCACACCTCGCGGTCGCGCCCCTCCCCACCTCGACCGCGCTCGCCGCGCTCCCGCTCTCGAGCGAGGCGGCGGGGGCGAGCACGGTCACGGTGCGCGGGCCCGCAGGGGAGGCGCGCGCCCAGCGCGTGGGCTCGCGGTTCACGGCCCAGGTCCCGCTGGCGCTCGGCCGCAACGCGCTCGAGGTGGTCGCGCGCGACCCGGCGGGCAACGAGGCGCGCGCCACGCTGACCGTCACACGCGAGCCGGAGTGGCTCGCGAGCTGGCTGGCCGCCCTCCCGGCCGCCGACCGACCGCCCTGCCCCCTCCCTGCGCCGATCGAACCCACCGCCGCGCCCGGCGTGTTCCGCGCCGCGACCGACGGGTCCGAGCTGATCTGGCACCCGCGCGGCACGTTCCTGATGGGTGCCCGCACGGAGTTCGTGGCCATGGCGCAGGTCGCTGACGTTGGCGACATGTCGCACCACCCGGTGACCCTGACCCGCGGCTTCTTCCTCGGGCGGCACGAGGTCACCTGGGCGCAGCTCGACCGGTTCGCCGCCGCGACCGGCGCCAGGATCCCGTCGCGCACGATCACCCCGGAGGAGTATGCCGCGGCGGTCGGCCCCGCCTACGCCCACGAGCACCTGCTCGCCGAGCCGTTCACCGCGCCCGACGACCACCCTGCGTTCCGCGTCACGCTGGCCGAGGCGCTGGCCTACTGCGCGTGGGCGGGCCTCCGCCTCCCCACCGAGGCGGAGTGGGAGTACGCGGCGGCCGGGGTGGGCGCGCCCGCAGACGCGCCGCGGTTCCCCTATCCGTGGCCGGTGGGTATGGCCGGCGAGGCCCCTTGCAACGTCCTCGGCATGAGGGACGGCTGGCCGCTTACGTGCCCGGTCGGCAGCTTCCCCGCCGACGCCAACCCGCTCGGGGCCCTGGGCTTCGCGGGCAACGTCTGCGAGTGGACGTCGGACCGCTACGTCCCCTACCCGGCCGGCCCGCGCGTCGATCCGAAGTTCGAGGCGGGCGACCCGCGCGTGGTGACCCGGGGCAGCGACTGGCGTCGGCTGCTCCACCGGGCCACCCTCACCTCGCGCCACGAGCGCGGCCCCAACGAACGCGACCCGGGCCTGGGCTTCCGGGTGGCGTTCTGAGGCGGATCCTTCGGCTGGTTCGGTGTGGGCCGACGCCGTCGGCCGCGACGCCGAAGGATCCGATTCCGATTCCGAGTCCGAGTCCAAGTCCGATTCGGATTCCGACTCCGATTCTGCTCGCGGACACCCCCTCGCGCTCCGTGCGCCGCGCGCTCGGCGCACTCGTCACCCTCACCCGCGGCGTCGCGCGCCGCGCGGCTACGGTACGAGCAGGCGCCCGGCGCGCCCGTGAGGACGGCTCATGCGCTGGCTCGCGCGGATCGAGCGCTGGACGGGCGGGCGGGGGATCCCGCGGCTGACCGCGATCCTGGTCGGGCTGCAGAGCCTGGGGTTCGTGGTGAGCTTGGTCCAGCCGGCGGCGGCGGGGCGCATGCTCCTGATCCCGGCGCGCGTGCTCGAGGGCGAGGTGTGGCGGCTCGTCACGTTCCTGGCGCTCCCGCCCAGCTTCCACCCGATCTTCGCGCTGTTCGCCCTGTACCTGCTCTACCTCATGGGCACCGCGCTCGAGGCGCGCTGGGGGGACCTGCGCTACACGCTGTTCGTGGGGCTGGCCGTGCTCGGCACGATCGCCGCCGCGTTCGTCGTCCCGGGCGGGATCGCGACCAACGCCTACGTCGACACCTCGGTGTTCCTGGCGTTCGCGGTCCTGTACCCCGACTTCGAGCTGCTCCTGTTCTTCGTGCTCCCCGTGCGCGTGAAGTGGCTCGCCCTCGCCACCTGGGCCTTCTATGCCTACCGGCTCGTGACGGGCGGCGCCATGACCCGCGCCCTGATCGCGGCCTCGGTCGCGACCTTGGCCCTGTTCTTCGCCCGCGACCTGTGGGACCGCGCCCGCTCGGCCCAGCGTCGCTACACCCGCCGCCGGGCCGAGCGGCGCGGGCAGGCGCGGCCGTTCCACACCTGCGCCGCCTGCGGCGCCACCGACCGCACCCACCCCGAGCGCGAGTTCCGCTACTGCGCCGAGTGCCCGGGAGGAGCCGGCTACTGCAGCGCCTGCCTGCCCACCCACCAGCACCGGGCGCCCGCTAACTCGGCGCGCGGTACATGACGTCGGTCCGCATCACGTACTTCACCCCCTCGAGCAGCGGCGCGCCCTGGTGCAGCACCCGGTGCTCGAACAGGAGCGCCATCCCCGTCTCGGGGACCACGCTCCCGACGAGGTCGAAGTCGGTCGACCCGCCGGTGAACTCCTCGTTGAGTGGAAGTCCCGCCGAGCCCACCCGGCGGGCTCACCGTCGCGTATCTTCTTCCCCCCGTGGATCTCGAGAAGCTGAGGATCGACCGCAGCAAGCCGCGTCGGCGGCCTCCCTCCGGGGGTGGGCGCTGGCTCAAGGTCGTGGCGCTGGCGCTGCTCGTGGGCGCGGTCGCGGTGTTCTGGCGGCCGATCACCTCGGCGATCGATCGGGTGCGGCTCCCGACGGTGCGGGTGGCGCGGGTCGATCGCGAGCACCCGGCTGCCGTGGGCGCGGTCGAGGGCATGGCGGCCAACGGCTACGTGGTCGCCGCGCGGCGGGCCGCGCTCAGCGCGGACACGCCTGGGCGGATCGTGGAGATGCGCGTGCAGGAGGGCTCCGTCGTCCAGGAGGGCGACGTGGTGGCGCGGCTGTACGCCGAGGAGTACGAGGCGGCGCTGCGGCGGGCGGAGGCCGACGCGCGCGCGGCGGCGGCCGCGGTCGAGCGGGCGCAGGCGCTGCTCGTGGCGGCGCGGGTGGAGGTGGCGCGGAGCGAGGCGGCCGAGGCGGCGGCGCGCTCGGCGCTGCGGGCGGCCGAGGCGGAGCTGGCGCTCGCCAATCAGGAGATGGTCCGGGTCGAGGCGCTCGTCGAGCAGGGCGTGTTCACCACCCGCGAGCTCGACCAGGCGCGGGCCACCTTGCGGCGCGCCGAGGCGGAGCAGGCGCGGATCGCGTCGCTGCTCGCGGTCGCGGTCGAGGCCGTGGCCGCGGCCCGCGCCCAGCTCGGGGTCAGCCAGGCCGACCTCGGCGTGCTCGAGGCCCAGACGCAGGCCGCCCGGGCCGCCCAGGCCCTGGCCGAGGCCACGCTCGCCAAGACGTTCGTGCGCGCCCCGTTCAGCGGGGTGGTCGTGCTCAAGGACGCCGAGGTGGGCGAGGTCGTCTCGCCCAACGTCATGGGCGGGGCGAGCACCCGCGGCGCGGTCGCCACGCTGGTCGACTTCGCCTCGCTCGAGGTACAGGCGGACGTCCCCGAGACCAGCCTGCACGCGGTGGCGGTCGGGGCGCCGGCGCGGGTGTTCCTCGACGCCTTCCCCGACCAGCCCTACGCGGGCGAGGTCTCTCGGATCTGGCCCACGGCCGACCGGCAGAAGGCGACCGTCGAGGTGCGCGTGCGCCTGCTCGAGCCCGACCAGCGCCTGCGCCCCGAGATGGGCGTGCGCGTGGTGTTCCTGCCCGAGGGCGCCGAGGCGCCGGCGCAGGGGACCGAGCCCGCCGAGCTGGCGCTGCTGGTGCCCGAGGCCGCGCTGGTACGCGACAAGGGGCGGGTCAACGTGTTCGTGCTCGAGCGCGACGTGGTCGAGCTGCGCCCGCTCGAGATCGGCCCGCGCCGCGGCGGGCGGGTGGCGGTCCGCTCGGGCCTGCGCGAGGGCGAGCGGGTGGTGCTCGAGCCGCCGCCCGGGCTCGTCGACGGCGATCGGGTGCAGCTCGAGGAGGCGAAGTGACCGTGACGACTCACGACCCCCTGATCTCGCTGCGCGGCGTGACCCGCGCGTACCGGCGCGGCGGCGAGACGGTGAAGGCGCTCGACGACTTCAGCCTCGACGTCCCCGCTGGCGGCTATTACGCGATCATGGGCCCCTCGGGCTCGGGCAAGTCCACCCTGCTCAACCTCGTGGGCGGCCTCGACCGGGCCGACTCGGGCGAGGTGCTCGTCGACGGCGAGGACCTGACCGCGCTCACGGGCGCCGACCTGTCCCACTTCCGCGCCGAGCGGATCGGGTTCGTGTTCCAGGGGTTCAACCTGCTCCCCGTGCTGACCGCGCTGCAGAACGTGGAGCTGCCCCTGCTCCTGACCCCGCTCTCGCGCAAGGAGCGCCGCGAGCACGCCCGCCACGCCCTCGACCTCGTGGGGCTCGGCGACCGCATGCACCACCTGCCGCGCCAGCTCTCGGGCGGACAGGAGCAGCGGGTCGCGATCGCGCGGGCGCTCGCGACCGACCCCCGGCTGATCCTGGCGGACGAGCCGACCGGCGACCTCGACCGCGCCTCCGCCGACGCGGTGCTCGACCTGCTCGAGCAGCTCAACGCGAAGTTCCACAAGACGATCGTGATGGT
This sequence comes from uncultured Planctomycetota bacterium, assembly GCA_964569055.1. GTDB lineage: Bacteria > Planctomycetota > J058 > J058 > J058 > JAWLGW01. The sequence goes on from CAZMSZ010000040.1 coordinate 9,015, forward strand.
GACCCACGACCCGCTGGCGGCCGAGCGCGCCGGGAGCGTGGTCCACCTCGACAAGGGCACGCTGGGCCGGGTGGAGACGCGGCGCCCGCCCTCCCGCCCGGGCGGGGCGACGTCCGCGGACGCCAAGGGCGCGGAGGCGACGGGCGCCAAGGTCGAGGACGCGGCGAGCGAGCCCGCGGCGGAGACCGCCGGCGAGCCGGAGCGCTGAGCCGTGCCGGTCCGCCTGCTGGTCAAGAACCTCGGCGCGCACCCCGTGCGCACCCTGCTCACGATCCTGTCGCTGACGGTGGCCGTGTTCCTGATCTGCACCTTGCAGGGGCTGTTGACCGGGCTCAACGCCGGGGTGGCGGGCTCGGCCAGCAACCGGCTGATCGTGCAGTCGGCGGTCAGCCTGTTCGTGTCGCTGCCGCTCTCCTACCAGAGCAAGATCGAGGGCGTGCCCGGCGTCAGCCGCACCACCAAGTTCCAGTGGTTCGGCGGGATCTACCGGGATCCCTCCAACTTCTTCGCCCAGTTCGGCGTCGACTCCGACCGCTTCTTCGAGGTCTACCCCGAGGTCGACCTCATCGCCGGGAGCAAGGAGGCGTTCCTCGCCAAGCCGACGGCGTGCGTGGTCGGGCGACGCCTCGCCGAGCGCTACGGCTGGAAGGTGGGCGACCGGATCCCGCTGATCGGCACGATCTTCCCCCGCAACGACGGGCGCCCCTGGGAGTTCGAGGTGGCGGGCGTGTTCGTGGCGCGCAGCCCCAACGTCGACGAGAGCACCCTGTTCTTCGACTACGACTACCTCGACGAGGCGCTCGAGGCAGGCGCGACCGGGGGCCCGCGCGGGGTCGGGGTGTACGTGCTCGACATCGCCGGCGACGCCGACCCGGTGAACGTGGCGGCCGCGGTCGACGCGCTGTTCGAGAACGGACCGCAGCGCGTGCAGACCACCACCGAGGCCGAGTTCCAGCGGCAGTTCGTGAGCATGCTCGGGAGCATCCCCACCCTGCTCGGCTCGATCGGCGGCGGCGTCCTGTTCGCGATCGTGCTGGCGGTGCTCAACACCATGCTCATGGCCGGCCGCGAGCGGACCCGCGACTTCGGGGTGCTCAAGGCGCTCGGCTTCCCCGACGGGACCGTGTTCGCGCTGCTCCTGGGCGAGGCGCTCCTGATCGGCGCGCTCGGCGGCGGGCTCGGGGTGTCGCTGGCGCTGCTGAGCGAGCCCGCGCTGGCCGAGGCGCTGCGCATGATCGTGCCCGCCTACGAGGTGACCCGCCAGACGACCGCCTTCGGCTTCGGGCTCAGCCTGGCGGTGGGCCTGCTCGCGGGCCTCTTCCCGGCCTGGCTCGCCAGCCGGCTCGAGTGCGTGGAAGCCCTGCGGGCGGAGGTGTGACGTGGCGCTCCCGCCCCTGAACTACAACGCGCGCAGCCTGTTCGTCCGGCGCTCCTCGACCCTCCTCACGGTGTTCGGGATCGGGGCCACGGTGGCGGTGCTGGCCGGCGTGCTCGCCCTCCAGCGCGGGTTCGCCTCGCTCTACACCGAGAGCGGCCGCGAGGACGTGGCGATCTTCATGCGGCCCGGCGCGACGTCCGAGGGCGAGAGCGCCTTCCAGGCCGAGCGCGCCGAGCTGCTCGTCAAGGAGACCCCCGAGATCGCCCGCGATGCGGAAGGGCAGCCGCTGGCCGCCAAGGAGCTCTACCTCGCGGTCCGGCTGCGCAAGCAGGCCGGCGGCGAGACCAACGTCCCGATCCGAGGGGTCGAGCCCCAGAGCTTCACGCTCGCGGGCGAGGCCCTGCGCCTGATCGAAGGGCGCCGCTTCACGCCGGGGAGCGACGAGCTGATCGTGGGGCGCGCCCTGGCCAACCGGATCAGCGGAGCCCGCGTCGGCGACGTGCTGATGCTCAACACCACGCCCTTCCGCGTGGTCGGGATCTTCGACACCGACGGCCCGGCCCGCTCCGAGCTGTGGGGCGACGTGGAGCGCCTGCGCGACGCCCTCGAGCGGGGGATCTACAGCCGCGTCGTCGCGCGCGTGCGGCCGGGCACCGACCTGGCCGCGCTCGCCGCCCGCCTCGAGGACGACGTGCGCGTCCCCGCGAAGGTCGTCTCCGAACGCGAATACCTCGCCAGCCAGACCGCCGCCGTCTCGTACACGCTGTGGATGCTGGGCGCGTTCCTCGGCGTGGTCATGGGCACTGCCGCGGTGTTCACCGGCACCAACACCATGCTCTCGGCCCTCTCGGCGCGCAGCCACGAGATCGGGGTGCTGCTGGCGATCGGGTTCCGCCCGTTCCCGGTGTTCCTGTCGTTCCTGTTCGAGGCGCTCCTGCTCGGCTTCCTCGGCGGCGTGGTCGGCTGCCTGATGGTCCTCCCGCTCCACGGGATCGAGACCGGCACCACCAACTTCCAGACCTTCACCGAGGTCGCCTTCGCGTTCCGCGTCACCCCCGACCTGTTGGCGCTGTCGGTCGGGTTCGCGCTCGTCCTCGGCCTCACCGGCGGGCTGATCCCGGCCTGGATCGCGGCGAGCAAGGATCCCGCGGAGGTATTGAGGAGGAGATAGTCTGCCTCGAGGCGCTCTACCCTGAGCGACAGCGCATTCCATTGACATTCGGATTGATATTCGCTGTTGATATTCCGTGCTGTCTTCCTGCTATCTCCTCGACTCGTGGCGCCTCCTCCGCATCACCACCACCGGCCCGAGGTCCTCGATCGGCTCGTAGTGCTCGGCGATGAACCGCACGATCGCGCCGTCGGAGTCGAGGTCGTCGCGCACTGGCTCGAGCTGGGTGGGGTAGAGGTACCAGCGTCGCAGGTAGCGCAGCTTCTGCGCGCCGCGGTCCACCTTCCACGGGCGCTGGAACGAGGCGCTCACCAGCAGGTGCTCGAACCGGCCCACGTCGGCCAGCTTGCGGGCCAGCTCCTCGGGCGTGTAGACGCCGACCGCGCCAATGAAGTATTCGGGCCCGAGCAGGCGCCGCTCGAACAGGTAGGCCTCCGCCTCGGGGAGCGCGCCGTAGGTGGCGAACGGGACGCCGATCCCGGGGTAGCGCGCCAGCTTCGGCAGGTAGGACAGGTCGCGCGGCGTGAACGTGGCGCGCTGGGTGGCCAGCCAGGCGCTCGCCGTGCCGAGCGGGTCGCGCAGCAGCGGCCGCACCGGGAGGCCGAAGAAGTTGACCAGGTTGGCCACGTTGAACAGCACCACCGCCACGAGCACGTAGCCCCCCGCGAACGCGGCCAGCGGGCGCGGGCCGGGCCGGCGCGCCAGCGCGAGCAGCAGGAGCAGGCTGGGGCCCAGGCCGTACAGCAGCACGTGCGGCGGATCGGCGCGGCCGAGCGCGCCGGGCATCAGCACCACCGTGGTCCCCGCCAGCGCGCCCACCAGCGGCGCGTCGGGGGCCTCGTCGCGCAGGGCCGCCGCGAGCGCGGGGGGGACCAAGACCGCCAGCGTGAGCAGGTAGAACGCGATGTGGGCCGCGGGGAGGAGCGGCAGGTTGTTGGCCCCGGCGGAGAAGCGCAGGAGCGAGCCGTAGTACGCGGCGGGCAGGAAGGCGCGCGCGCCGAGCGCGGCGACGGTCAGCCCCAAGGCCGCGCCGACGAGCACCAGCCGATCGCGGCGCAGCGTGAACACCGCGTAGCCCAGCCAGCCGAGCGCGAACGCCACCCCCACCTCGGGCGAGATCACGATGTTCGCGGCGGCGAGCAGCGCGACCGCGCCCGCCGAGCCGGCCAGGCGCCAGCCGATCGAGGCCGGAGCCAGCCGCGCGAGCAGCCGGTGGCCGAGCAGGATCGAGGCCAACGGGAGCAGGTAGCGGAGCGTGACCCCGTTCAGCCCCATGTAGGGCGCGAAGCCCGCCAGGGCGACCAGCGCGAACGCCAACCCGCGCCGCCGCACGGGCCCAGCCGCGTAGGTGGCCAGGTAGAAGGCGCAGCCCAGGCCCGCCAGGTTGAGCAGCAGGTGCGACACGAAGTAGGCCGTGAGGTCGGACACGCCGAGCGGCGCGAGCGCCGCGTGGACCGCGCTCGGGGCATACGCCAGGAGCGGGCCGTACTCCGACTGGAAGTCGACGTAGGGCGCCAGGCCGTAGTGCTCCATGAGGCGCATGCGGTGGACGAAGTGGCGCACCTCCCAGGTGAGCCAGGCCTCCGAGGAGCGCACGGTGTACTGGTAGCCGATCCAGGTCAGCAGGGCATACACCCCCGCCAGGGCGCCCAGCAGCCCCAGCGGCAGCGGTCGCGCTCCCTCCTCGTCGCGCCCCTCGTTCGCGCTCGACCCCGGGTAGCTCGCGCGCGGTCCGCGCGCGCCGCCGAAGCGCCACGCCAGCAGGCTCGCCACCCCGAGCACCCCGGCGATCCCGAGCACCGCCACCGCGTTGTTGAACCCGAAGGCGTAGGAGGTCGAGACCAGCAGCTCGGTGGGCGGGAACCACAGCGGCGCCTCGAACGCCGCCAGCCACAGCGCGACCGCCAGCAGCGCCGCGCCCGCCCAGACTCGAGCGCGAGCTCGCGTCTGCTCACCCGTCGCGTTCGTCGCCACGTCCTGCTCCAGCACCGTCGCGCTCATCGAGCCCCTCGCTCCACGTCACCCGCCACGACCCCGCGCACGCGCTCGTAGACCCGCGCCGTGGTCCCGTCGAACCCGACCTCGCGATGCACCTCGCGCCACAGGTGCGGGTGGGCCTCCACGATCGGTAGGGCGTAGCGCACCGTGTCGGGGTAGCCCTGCGCGTCCACGATCAGGAACCGCACCGGCACCGCGTCGAGCAGGCGCTGCCCCTCGGCGGGGTCGACCACCAGCGGCGGCAGCACCGCCTTGACCCGCGTCCGCACCCACGCCGTGTGCGTGGCCACGGTGGCCATGACGTCGCCGGGCTCGGCGTTGCGGCCGACCCAGTCGACGGCGGCGTCGAGGGTCAGCCAGGCCGGGTTGTAGTGGAGGTGGCGCGCGACGCGCACCCCGTCGCTGCCGCGGTAGACGACCTCGGTCGCGTTGATCAGCACCCGCCCCGCCCACACCGCCTCGGCGGCGAGCACCGTGGCGAGGAGCGTCGCCAGCGCGGCGGTCGCCAGCGGCGCGGCCCGCCCGGGGAGCGCCCGGGCGCGCCGGCGCAGCGCCCGCAGGCCGACCGCCAGCAGGATCGCCAGGAACGGCGCCGAGGGGGTCAGGTAGCGGTGGTACTGCTCCGGCCAGGGGGTGAGCGCGATCACCCCCGCCGAGGCCGCGATCAGGAGCGGCAGGAACGGTCGCCCGCACCGGGCGAGCCGCACGCCGCCCAGCACGATCAGCGCGGTCACCGCCAGCATGGGCACGTAGGCCGGCCAGCTCGGCTTGCCCAGCCCGAGCCGGCGCGTGACCGCCTTGAAGGGCCAGGTCCAGGCGGTGAACGGGACGGTGGTCGCGGCCGCCACGGCGACCGGGAGCGCGGTCGTGTTGCGCAGCGTGCGCAGCGCCACCTGCCCGGCGTCCGCCTCCCCCAGCTCGGGGCGGAACGGGTCGATCAGCCGCGCGTTCTCGGCGTAGGGGACGTTGGAGAAGTAGTAGCTCGCCCGCTGGTAGGGATAGGCGGGCTGCCGGTACTCGGGGCTGGCCGTGACGCTCGCCACGTAGCCTTGCCAGAGCAGCACCGGCGCCAGCGCGACCGCCGCGCGCGCGGCCGCTCGGCCCCAGCGCCGCCGCAGCAGCGCCTCGAGCACCCAGGCCGCGAGCAGCGCGATCCCGGCGGTGCGGAGCGCGTAGGCGCAGAGCGCGGCCGCGCCCACCCCCGCGGCGGCCCAGCGGCTCTCCGTCCGTCGCCAGCGCTCGTGCAGCAGGGCCATGCTCACGGCGGCCAGCGCGAAGGGGGTCTCGGTGTAGAGCAGGTCGGAGAAGCTGTAGGCCATGAGCGAGAGCGTGGCCACCAGCGCCGCCACCAGCGCCCAGGCCGGCGGGAGGAACCGCCGCGCCAGCGCGTAGCTGCCGAGCGCCAGCGCGAGCGACAGGAGCATGAAGGTCGCCCGCAGGGCCGGGCCCACCCGGGCGAACTCGCTGGTCCCGAGCGCCCACTGGTGCGCCGCGATCAGCGCCGGCAGCCCCGGCGGGTACTGCACGGCCGCGATCTCCCCCGGCTCGTTGAGCAGCCGGTAGCCCGCGCCCTCATAGAGCGCGGTGCCGAGCACGTAGTACACGCCCCCGTCCGAGCGCGGATCGATCGGGCCGGAGCCGCGCGGCGCCCACAGCGCCGCCGCCACGAGCAGCACGAGCAGCGCGCACAGCGCGTCCTGACGACGTCGGCTCACGGCGCGCGCTCCTCGGGTCGGGTGGCCGCGGGGCTGGCCCCGAGCCGCGGGGCGTCCTGACCCACGCGCTGGAACACGCACAGCAGCCCGCTCGGCGCCACGAACACCCGCCGCCACAGGTCGGGGTGATTGACGATCGCGGGCGGGGTGAAGTCCTGCGCCAGCTCACCGCCCGAGTACGAGAAGCCGTCCACGATCACGTAGCTCGCCGGGACCGAGTCGAGCAGGCGCTGCGCCTCGTCCGGCGCGCGCGAGCGCGGCGGCTGGACCGCGCGCCGGCCGGTCTCGAGCCAGGTCCAGTGGGGCGCGACCGTCACCACGACCGCATCGCGCTCCGCCCGGCCGCGCAGCCAGGCGAGCGCCTGGTCGAAGTCGCTCCAGGCGGCCTCGAAGTAGAAGCGGCGCGTGACCCGCTCCACCCCGCCCGCGTCGCGGTAGGGCGCCCAGCCCGCCTCCGAGAGGTACATCCGGTAGAGCCCGGCGAGCTGGCTGCCGCCGATCGCGGCCGCGAGCGCGAGCAGGCCCGCGCTCGCCGCCACCCGACCTCCCCGCCCGCGCGCGCGCAGCGCCCGCGCGGCGACGCTCGCCGCGAGCACCAGGCAGGCCGCGAGCGGCGGGATCAGCGGGGTCAGGTAGCGGACGAACTGGTCCTCCCAGGGGCTGAGGCAGATCAGCGCGGCCGTGGCGCCCACCAGCAGCGGGACGAGCAGCTCGCCGCGGCGCGCGAGCAGCGCCAGCCCCCCGAGCACGAGCAGCCCCAGGCCCAGCTCCGCCAGCTTCGCCAACCGGCGGCGGGTCGGCCCCTCGGCGCCCGTCGCCTTGCGGACCACCTCGCGCCAGAAGGGGTCTTGGACCGAGACCATTTCGCCGAGCGAGCGCGGCATGCGCAGCGCGTGCTTCGCGGTGCGGCGGGCGATCCGGGCCGGGGTCGCGGGCCCCTTGGCGGGGTCGAACGGGTCGAACAGCGCGACGTTGTCGGCGTAGCTGACGTTGTACATGAGGTACGGGGCGCGCTGGTACGCGTAGGCGGTGCGCGCGTAGTCCGGGCCGGTGCGGACGTGCTGCACCCAGCCTTGCCAGGCCACGAGCGGGACCGCGGCCAGCGCCGCCCGAGCCGCCGCGTGACGCCAGCGGCGGCGGAGCAGCGCCTCGCCCACCCAGGCGGCCATCAGCGCGACCCCGAGCGTCCGCAGCAGGAACGCCACCGCGAGCAAGGCGCCCGCGGCGAGCTCACCCCGCCAGCCGCGCGCGCGCCGGCACACCAGCAGGAACGCGAGCAGCGCCACGCCGAACGGGAGCTCGGCGAACAGCGAGTCGCTCATGAACAGCGTCCACGGGTGCAGCGCGACGATCGCCCCGACCGCGAGCGCGCCCAGGGGCGGGAGCCAGGTCCGGGCGAGGGCATAGCCCAGGAGCACGAACGCGAGCGTGGCCGCGGCGTAGGTCCAGCGCAGCGCCTGGCCGACCACGGTCGGCTCCTCGCTGCCGAGCGCGACCTGGTGCGCGGCGACCAGGAGCGGCAGCCCCGGCGGGTACTGCACCGCCTGGATCTCGCCCGGCTCGTTCAGCAGGCGATAGCCCTTCCCCTGCTGGAGCGCGGTGCCGAGCACGTAGTACACCCCGGCGTCCCAGCGCAGGTCGATCGGCCCGCCCAGCAGCCGCGGCGAGCACAGCAGGGCCACCAGCGCCACCAGCGCCAGCAGGCAGCGCCGGTCGGCCCGCGGGAGCCGCCGGGCGAGGGCGAAGCGGTCGTGGCCGGCGGAGGCAGGGCCCCCGGCGGCGCCGCCCTCCTCCGGCGGGGAGAGCGGCACGGCGGGTCGTTCGCTCACGGGTACGCCTCGGCCTCCGCTCAGGCCGCCAGCGCCGCGCCGCGCTCGAGCCCCGACAGCACGCCCGCGTGGATCTCCTCCAGCGTGCGCCGAATGTCGTACTCCTGGCGCCAGGCCGGGTAGTGGCGCTCGAACTTGCTGGTGTCGCTGATCCACCAGATGTGGTCGCCGATCCGCGCCTGATCGACGTACTCCACGTCCATCAGCCGGCCGGCCAGCTCCTCGCACATGCCCACCGCCTCGCGCATGGAGACGTTGGCGTGGCGGCCGCCGCCGATGTTGTAGACCTCGCCCGGACGCGGGTCCTGATAGAAGGCGTCGAACGCCCGCACCAGGTCGCTGGCGTGCAGGTTGTCGCGCACCTGCTTGCCCTTGTAGCCGTAGATCCGGTAGCGCCGCCCCGTGACGCAGCAGCGCATGAGGTAGCTCAAGAACCCGTGCAGCTCGGCCCCCGCGTGCGCCGGCCCGGTCAGGCAGCCGCCGCGGAACGTCCCGGTCTTGAGCCCGAAGTAGCGCCCGTACTCCTGCACGAGCAGGTCGGCCGCGGCCTTCGACACGCCGAACAGGCTGTGCGTCGAGCCGTCGAGCGCCATGCCCTCGTCGATCCCCCGCTGGTAGGGGTGACCCGGCGCGATCTCCCAGCGCGACTCGAGCTCCACGAGCGGGAGCTCGTTGGGGCGATCGCCGTAGACCTTGTTGGTCGAGGTGAACACGAACACCGCCTCGGGGCAGCGGCGCCGGCAGGCCTCGAGCAGGTTGAGCGTCCCCGTCGCGTTGACCCCGAAGTCGGTGAACGGCTCGCGCGCCGCCCAGTCGTGCGAGGGCTGCGCCGCGGTGTGGACGATCAGGCTGATGTCCGCCCCGTAGCGCGCGAACGTGCGGTCGATCGCCTCGAAGTCGCGAATGTCGTGGTCGCAGTGGACGTAGCGCGGGTGCTCGCGCAAGAGCGCCTGGCGGTTGGCGACCGTCGAGGCCTCGTCCCCGAAGAACGCCCGACGCAGGTCGTTGTCGATCCCGACCACGTCGTACCCGTTGCGACAGTAGAAGCGGGCCGTCTCCGAACCCACGAGCCCGGCGGACCCCGTCACGATCACGATGGCCATGTACTTTTCTCCTGTTGGTTCCCTTCGCCCCGTGCCCGTGTCCGCGCCCGGGGTCCCTGCGCGACGGCCCTCACCGCCCCACCACCCCGGCGAACGCCTCGCCCCGCGCGGGGACGAACGTCAGCCGACGCGCCGCCTCCCGCCGCCAGCGGCCGCTCACGACGCCGTGCGTCTCGAGCCACTCCCGCTCGGGGGCGTGGGCGCCGACGGCGTGCACGTCGATCCAGTGGACGCGGCGATATCCGGCGGCGAGCGCGGCCATGGCGTCCGGCGCGCGCTCGCCGAGCTGCTCGACCCACGCCACGACCGGGGTCTGGGGCGGGGCGCCGGCCGCGGCGAGATAGCGCGCTACGCCCGTCACGCCCGAGGGGATCGAGTGGATCACCACGAGGTCGCCCGGGGCGAGCTCGGGGGCGAGCGCTGCCGCGAGCTCGCGCATGGGCTCGCTCGAGCGCGACTCGTTGATCAGGACGCGCCGCGCGCCGACCGCGTAGACCAGCGCCAGCGCGCCCAGGACCAGGGCGGCCCGCCGCGCGGGCAGCCGCGCCAGCGCGGCCGCGATCAAGGTCAGGACGGCGGGCAGCGCCGCGTAGGCGTAGCGGACGTGCGCGCCGGCGTAGGTGTCGCGCCACAGGTCGAACGCCCACACCCCGGCGCAGGCGCCCAGCGCCCAGGCCGCGAGGAGCCCCGCCGGTCCGCGCAGGAGCCGTCCGGCCTCGGCCCGCCCGAGCAGCAGGGCGAGCGCGATCAGCGCCGCCGCCACCCCGAGGTCGGCCGCCGCGCGCACGCCCCACACCCCGCACACCGCGACCAGGCCGCCCGGCAGCGCGAGCTGCGACAGCCCCGGCGTCCAGCCGCCGGGGCGCCACGCTTGCCAGCCGGCGGTCACGCGCCAGGCGGCGAGGTCCTGCGGGATCCCGGCGTACCAGGGCAGCGCGACCAGCGCGCCCGCGAGGGCCAGCGCGGCCACGACCCGCCGCCGGGCCTCCCCGGGCTGGAGCCACAGCCAGGCCAGCCCGGCCGCCCAGGCCAGCGCGAAGAAGTAGTGCGTCAACAGGCCCGCCGTGGTCGCGGCGAGCCACACCAGCGCGCGCGCCGGCGTGACGCCCTCGCGCAGCCGCAGGGTGGCGAGCAGGCACACCGTCGCCTCCAGCCCGACCAGCGCGTACATGCGCGCCTCGCTCGAGTAGTGGAGCGCCAGCGGCGAGAGCGCGAACAACAGGCAGGCGGGCGCCACCGCGCGCGGTCCGCCGGCCTCGCGGGCCAGCAGCGCCAGCGGCCACAGCGTGAGCGCCCCCAACAGCACCGACAGCCCGCGCAGCGCGGCGTCGCTCGTCCCGAGCGCGCGGACCCAGCCCGCGAGGAGCACGTAGTACAGCGGCGGGCTGGTGTCCGAGCGGCGCACCGCGCGCAGCACGTCGCCCGCGGCGGGGGGCGCGGCGCCCAGCTCGAGGTAGCTGGCGTACTCCGCCAGCGGGCGCGCGCCCGGCGCCTCGACGAAGTCGCCGCGCGCCGGCTCGGCGAGCGCCGCCGCGTGCTCGAGGCTGTGGCCGGTCGCCATGGCGAGGGAGAACACCTCGTCGGCCCACAGCCCTTGCCGTGGGACGAGCGCCAGGCGCAAGCCCACCCCGAGCGCGCAGGCGGCGAGCGCGAGCACCAGCGCGCTGCGGCTCACACGACGCCCCGCACGGTCGCCCGCCGCCGCCCGAGCCGCGGCAGGTCGGCGTAGCGGCCGAGCCCGAACCGCGCCAACAGGGCGGTCAGGAGCACCTCGGCGTAGCCGGTCCCGACCTTGGCCAGCTTGAACGAGGAGGTCCCCATGCCCGGAGCGCGGTCGACCCAGGAGACCGGCACCTCCTTGACCCGCAGCCCCATGAGCAGCGGCTGCAGCCCCGTCTCGGCGTTGGCCGCGAAGCCGGGCTGCGTGAGGCGCAGCCGCTCGACGACCTCGCGCCGCATGAGCTTGAGGTTGTTGGTGAGGTCGCGGAAGCGGAGCCCGAGGAGCGGCTGGGCCAGGGCGTGGAAGCCGCGGTTCGAGATCAGCTTGGGCAGCGGGTAGCCGAGCACCACGCCGTGGCGGTGGAACCGGCTGCCGACCACCACGTCGAAGCCGGCCGCCGCCTCGAACACGTCGCGCAGCTCGGGCAACAGCTCGACGAAGTCCCCGTCGAGCGACAGCACCCAGCGGCCGCGGGCCGCGGCGAAGCCGTCCGCCAGCGCGCGGCCGACGCCGCAGGGCGGCGCGCGCCGGACCAGACGGACGCGCGGATCGCGCCGGATCAGGGCGCGGACCGCCTCCGCGGTCCCGTCGTCGCTCGCGTCGTCGACGACGATCACCTCGCGCAGGTAGTCGTCGAACAGGGCGAGCAGCCCGCCGACCAGCGGCGGCACGTTCGCCTCCTCGTTCTTGCAGGGGATCACCACCGACACCGCCCCGCGCAGCGCCTCGGGGGCACGCAGCCGGGCGGCCGGCGGCGCGGCGGTCCCGGGCCGCCGGGCGTGGAGCAGCGCGCGCCGCGCCAGGGCGCCCGCCAGCGGCGCCGACTCGAGCACGCCCGACAGGTGGCGCGCGGCCCACACCGTCCGCCCGCCGCCCCAGCCGGGGACGAAGTCGTAGGGCCGCACCAGCGGGTCGCGCAGCCCGGCCGCGGTGGCGGCCGCCGTCAGGGCCACCCGCCGGGCCGCCGAGCAGCCGCTGGGCGCGAACGCCACGAGGTGCCCGCCCGGCTCGAGCAGCGCGCGCACGCGCGCCAGCGCGACCGCGGCCTCGCCGCCGCGGGGGAGGGTGGCGATCAGCGCGTGGTCGAAGCGCCCGCCCGCGATCGGCCCGGGGAGGTCGCCCGCCAGCAGCGCGCAGATCGGGTGGCGGTGCGGCGGCGGCGGGAGCAGCTCGGAGGCGAAGCCGAGCGCGGTGATCGCGCACTCCCCGCGCGTGACCTCGAGCATCGGCGCCAGCAGGCGGCCCGCCCCGGCCCCCACGATCAGCACGCGCTGGCCGGGCAGGACGTGCGTGAGCTGCCGGAACACCTGCGCGCGCCACAGCTCGCGCTCGCCGACGTGGCGGTCGCGCCGGGCGCGGCGCTCGTCCTCGCGCTCGGCCTCGGCGAAGGCCCGGGCGAGGGCGGTCGGGGCCGCGGGGCGGCCGCCCTGCGGCGGGCGGGTGGGCTCGAGCGCCGCGGTCGCAGCCTCGGTCCGCGGCGCGGTCGACGGCGGGGTCAAGGGCTGGGTGAGCGGCTCAGTCATGGGAGGAGGCCTCCTTGAGGGGCGGGCAACGGAACACGACCCAGGCGCACGGCAGGACCACGGCGCGCGCGGAGCGGAGCCGCTCGGCGTAGTTCGCGGCCGGGCCCGAGCGCGCCTGCGGGTCCACGAAGCGGTAGAAGAACGTCTGCCAGAAGGCGGTCCGACCGAACGCCTCGTGGCCGCGGAACACGGCGGGGTTCCACCACAGCCCGTCCCCGCGCGGCGCGCGCGGCGCGCGGTGCGGCTCCAGGGCGCGCTCCGCGAAGGCGGGCAGCGGCGCGAGCGGCGGGTCGACCGCGGCCGCCTCGCGCGAGAGCGCCTCGCGCAGGAGGCGAGTCTGGAGGCGCCGCTCCCAGCGCGCCGCCGCGTCGACCTCGAGCGGCGCTCCCACGGCCGCGGCCGCCGCCACGAGCTCGGCCGCCTTGGGCCCGCCGCGCGGGCGGGCGCCGTCGATCAGGAGCACCTCGCGGGGCGTGCTCGTGAGGTGCTCGCGCCGCACGGGCGCCACGCTCTGCGCCGGGAGCCCGAGCAGGAGCTGGAGCGGCAGGTGGAGGTCGGGGGTGGCGTAGAGCCGCGCGCCCGCGCTCGGGGGCTCGGCCTCGAGGTGCGCGGCGAGCTGCTCGAACGCCGCGTACTCCTGGCGCGGATCGGCGGGCGTCCCCAGCGCGCGCACCTCGGGGACGGCGACCGCGACCGCCAGGGCGGCGCCGACCGCGGGGGCCGCGGCCCGCTCCAGCCCAGGGCGCAGCGCGCGCCCCCCGGCCACGAGCAGCAGCGCGCCAAGGGCGATCGCGGGGCCGAGCACGCCGAGCGTCAGCCGGCCGGAGAAGCAGCTCGCCGCGGGGACCAGCGCCAGGAAGGTGGTGTAGCCCACGACCACCCAGGCGGCGAGCAGGAGGAGCGCAGGGCGCAGCTCGGCGGCTGGCGCGCGCCAGCGGGCGGGGCCGCGCGCGGCGAGCGCGAGGACCGCGGCCGCGGCGAGCACGAGCAGGACCAGCTCGGCGTGGTGCGCCAGGATCGCGAGCAGGTCGCCTGGCCGGAGCAGCGAGCGCGCGGTCGGGTGCCGGCCGAGCTGGCTCAGGATCCCGGTGGCCAGGACCCAGGGCACCACGAGCGCCGCGACCAGGGCCACGCTGGCGAGGGACCGGCGCGCGCCGCCCTCGCGGCGCCAGACGGCGGGCGCGAACGGGAGGGCGGCCGCGCAGGCGCCGGCGAACACCAGCGCGTGGGTGTGGAACAGCAACCCGAGCACCAGGCCGGCCGCGAGGTGGTCGCCCCAGGCGCCGCGGCGCCACACCCGCCACAGCAGCAGGCAGGCGAGCGTGCTCAGCGCGAGGGTGGCCGAGGTGTAGCGCGCCAGGCCGCCCGCCTCCACGCAGGGCGGCGCGAGCGCCGCCACGGCGAGCGCCGTCCAGCCGGCGGCCCGGCCCGCGCCCGGACCGGCCACCGCGCGGCCGAGCGCGAACGCGGCCAGCAGGAACACGGCCGAGAACGCGAGCGCCTGCAGGCGCGGCGCCGCGGCGCGCAGCCGGGCCGCGTCGACCGAGCGGCGCGGGCGCGGCGGCTCGTGCGCGAGGTCGCGCGCCGCGTCGGGCTCGACCCCGAGCGCGGCGTACGTGCCCGCCATGGCGTAGAGCGGCAGCCAGCCGTGATAGATCGCGAGCCCGCCCGGCGAGTAGCTGGTGTCGCGGAACTCGTACTCGGGGTGCTCGGGCCACGGCTCGAGCAGGACGTTCTCGTAGATCGGGAGCCCGAGGTAGCGCCCGGTGGGCACCCCGTGCTCGAGGATCGTCAGCGCGTTGATCGCGCTCTCGGCCTCGTCGGGGAGCGGCGGGCGCGTGGTGACGTCGCGGGCGCGGAGCCCCACGGCCAGGGCCACCGCCGCGCTCAGGAGCAGGCGCTCGCGGGCGCGGGGGCTCACGCCTTCGCTCCCCACCCCAGCGGCGCGCGCGGCAGCACCCGGGTCGGCGCGTCGGAGCGGCGGCGCGGCGGCGGCGCGGGGGGGTAGGCGCCGGCCGGCGCGGGCCAGGCGTCGACCGTGGCCTTGAGCCGCGCGAGCAGCGCTGGGTAGTTGCGCGCGGCGTCGAACCGCTCCTCGGCGGCGCGGCGCGCCGCGACGCCCATGGCCCGGCGCCGGGCGGGGTCGCCCAGGAGCACGCCGATCGCGGTGGCCAGGCGGTCGGGCCGGTCGGGGTCGACCACGAACCCGGTCGCGCCGTGCTCGACCTGCTCGGCGATCGCCCCCACGCGCGTCGCGATCACGGGCAGCCCGCTGGCAAGCGCCTCCAGGATCGCGAGGGGCGAGCAGTCGCCGCGGGTGGGGAGCACGAACAAGTCGGCGCGGCGGAACAGCTCGCCGTGGCGCGGGTCGTCGGGGCGCAGCCCGCGGTGGACGCACACCCGCGGGCCGAGCGCGCCCGGGTCGAGGCGCGGGTCGTGGGTCACGAGGTCGACGTCGCAGCGCGCGCCGAGCTCGCCGCGGAGCGCCTCGAGCAGCGCCGGGCCGCCCTTGCGCGCGAAGTCGCCGCCCACGAACAACAGCCGCGGGCGCGCGCTCTCGGGGCGCGGCGACCCCGGCCGCCAGCGGACGAGGTCCACGCCGGGGGGGATCACGCTCACCCGCGCCGGGTCGACCCCGAAGTCGTCGCGCAGGCTGCGCGCGACCCACTCGCTCCAGGCGATCACCCCGGCCGCGCGCCGCAGCGCGACCCGGTTCCAGGCCAGCTTGAGCCGGTCGAGCGGCCCGCCCGCCGCGGGGCGGTGGTGGTAGGCCGCGCCGACCTCGTCCATGTTGAGCGGGGTGGCGTCGAGCGAGAGCACGGCCGGCATGCGCCCCAACAGGTCGAGCGACAGCAGCGCCGAGAGCTGGGTGTGGAACAACAGCCCGTCCAGCCGCCCGACGGGCCCGGCGCCCAGGCCGGCGCGGGCGCGCGCGCTGGCGCGCAGCGACCAGTTGCCGCGGAACGGCGGCACGCGCTGCCACAGGTCGTCGGCGCGGTAGGGGACGCGGACCCAGGTCGCCGCCACCTCGGCGTCGCGCGCGACGGCCGCGGCGAGCCCGGCCGCGTGGGTCGCGTGGCCGGCGTCGGTCTCCACCACCAGGCCCAGCCGGTACCGCCTCATGCGGACGCCGCCGCCAGCCAGCCGACGCAGGCCGTACGCGGAGGAGGCGGCGCCTGCGGCGAGAGGATCGGCTCGCCCAGGGCCTCGCGGTAGACCGTCAGGAACGCCTCGATCTTGCGGGCCCAGGTGAAGCGCTCGGCCACGCGCTCGCGCCCCGCCTCGCCCATGCGCGCCCGCAGGGCAGGGTCGCGGTGGAGGTGGAGCATGGCCTGCGCGAAGCCATGGACCAGCTCGCCGCGCGACGTGGGCGGGATCAGGACCCCGCACGATCCGTCGACGTAGTCGCGCGGCCCGCCCCAGCGGGTCGCGATCACCGGGAGGCCCATGGCCATGGCCTCCAGCACCACCGCCCCGCCGCACTCGAACAGGCTGGGGAGCACCAGCGCCTGCGAGCGGGCCAGGAGGCGCGCGCACGCGGGCTGGCTCTGCCAGCCCGTGAAGGAGACCGCGCCCGAGAGGAGGTCGAGCTCGCGCGCCAGCCGCTCGAGGGCGGGCCGCTCGGGACCCTCGCCGATCACGAGCAGCCGGGCCTCGGGCGCGCGCGCGCGCACCGCGGCGAACGCCTCGAGCAAGAGGTCGACCGCCTTCCAGTCCACGAGCCGGCCGACGAACGCGAACGGCCCCGGCCTCGCCGGGTGGGCGCGACGGCGCGGCTGCCACAACGTCGCGTCGACCGCGTTCTCGGGCAGCTCGACCACCCGCGGACAGAGCCCGCGCGGCAGCGCGGCGCGGGTGCGCTCGTTGGCGACCAGGAGCGCGACCGCCCGCCGCTTACCCGGGACGAGCTGGTTCGCCAGCTCGCTCGCGCGGCGGCCCAGGCGCGTGATCACGCGCTCGAGCGCCCCCTCGCGCGACACGAGCGCCGGCGGGTACTCCATGCCGCCGTTCATGGGCCCGATCACGACCGGCACGCCCAGGCCGTGGATCCAGGAGGGGAAGCGGGGCGACACCGGGTGCGGCTGGTGGACGAGGGCGACCTCGCCCCCGCGGATCAGCCGCTCGAGCACGGTCCGGAGCCGGAGCTGCGCCCCGGCCTGCTCCACCACGTTCAGCGTCCACAGGTCGACGCGGGGCGGGAGGAGCCGGCCGATCCCGTTGAGCGTCCGATCGAGGCGCGTGTCGGCCACGAAGTGGAGCCGGTCGTGGTCGCCCGGGAAGGCGGCGCGCAGCTCGCGCTCACAGCGCGCGTGCGTCACGAGGTGCGCGGGGAACCCGCGCTCTCGCAGCCCGCGGTAGGTGTGGAACGCGAGCGCCGGCTCTCCCCCCAGGCGCAGGGAGCAGTGGCTGGCCACGATCGCGACCTTCAGCTCAACGGCCATCGCCCCGCCCCCGCACGGGCTCATGCCGGGCGCCGGGAGCGAGACCCGCCGACCCCGGGCGCCCCAGCGTGTGGAGCAGGCGCAGGTAGGCGGCGGCCCCGGCGGCCTGGATCCCGACCACCACCGCCAGGAGGGCGCCGACCGCGAGCTGCGGCCCGAGCCCGGGCGCGCTCGCGGCCGCGTAGACGGCCAGCGCGCCGCCGAGCGCGATCAGGGCCGCGCCCGCGGGGAAGCCGTGCTCGGGGCGGAGCAGGCGGAGCACGCGCTCGAGCCGCGGGCTGCGCGGGTGGACCCCGCCGTCCACGGCGGCCACCTTGCCGAGCATGGCGTACAGCGCGAGCTGCACCCCGAGCACCACGGCCGCGCAACAGATCGCGAGGGCGGGGACGCTCGCGGCCTCGCCCGTCAGCAGCAGCGCGGCGCCGCCGAGCGCGCCGCCCGCGGTCAGGGTCAGGCCGGGGTAGAGGAACAGCCACTCGGGGCTGAGGTGGACGAACAGGCACAGGCTGCGCCACCCGTCGCGCCAGGTGCGGAGGTGCGGCGGGCGGCCGCGCCCGTCGGGGCGCAGCGGGACCGGGACCTCGGAGATCCGCAGGCCCGCCAGGGTCCCGCGCACGAGCATCTCGAGCGCGTACTCCATCCCGCTGGCGCGCAGGTCGAGCCCGAGCACCGCGTCGCGCCGGAACGCGCGCTGCCCGCAGTAGAAGTCGCCGCTCGGCGTGCCGTACAGCAGGCGTCCGATCGCGGTCAGCCCCGGGTTGCCGAAGTAGCGGTGGAGCGGCGGCATGGCCCCCGGCTCGATCCCGCCCGCGAACCGGTTCCCCTGCACGAGGTCGTCGCCCGCGCGCAGCCGCGCGAGGAACGGCGCCACCACGCCCACGTCGTAGGAGTCGTCGCTGTCGGCCATCATCACGAACCGCCCGCGAGCCGCCGCGATCCCGGCGCGGAGGGCCGCGCCGTAGCCGCGCTCGGGGACGTGGATCACGCGGGCGCCCGCGGCGGCCGCGATCGCCTGCGAGCCGTCGACGCTGCCGTTGTCGGCCACCACGACCTCGCCGCGGACGCCCTCGGAGCGCAGGGCCTCGCGGGCGCGGGCGACCACCTTGCCGACGGTGCGCGCCTCGTCGAGGCAGGGGAGGACGATCGAGAGCTCGATCGGGTCGCGCGACGCGTCGTCCGGCTCGACGCTGCTCTCGTGGATCGCTTCGGTCGCGGTGTGGACGGCGGCGCTGCTCATGGGCTCCTCCCTGAGGGGTCGCCGGGCGTCCCGAGCAAGGGCTGCTCCTGCCCCGCGCGCGCCGCTAGCGCTTGAGCCCGTGCGGCTTCGGTCACCGGGTCCTAGCGGGATCCGCCCCAGGCACCGAGCGCTCTCGCTGCGCTCCTGCGCGGACCGGGCGCGCGGGTGGGGGCCCGAGGTCACCTTCGCGAGACCCCGCCCGGCAGGTGGGCGAGAATCCGCCGCGCCGCGTGCGCTCCCCCGCCCACGCGCCGCGGCGTGAGAGCACGCCGCGCGGCCGGCGCGCGCGCGCACGGGCGACCCGCAGCGGTCGCGCGAGGCGAGGTCCACGCGCCGAACGCGACCAAGCCGTGGAGCCGCCGAGCGGCAGGTATCGTGCTCGCTCGCTCG
>CAZMSZ010000040.1:27620-32161 GCA_964569055.1 uncultured Planctomycetota bacterium
GAGGACGACGGTGATCGAGCTCGGGGTCAGCGACGTCAGGACGTTCTTGCCTGCCCGGGACCTCGCCCTGTCGACCGACTTCTACACGGCGCTCGGCTGGACGCTGAAGTGGTCGGACGAGCGCCTCGCGCTGCTCGAGATCGCCGACCACCGGCTCTACCTGCAGCGCTACTACGTGAAGGAGTGGGCCGAGAGCTCCATGCTCCACCTGACGGTGAAGGACTCGCGCCGCTGCTTCGAGCAGCTCGAGGCGCTCGTGGCCTCGGGCCGCTTCCCCGGCGTGCGCGTCGCCGGCCCCAGGCAGGAGCCGTACGGAGCGCTCGTCACCTACGCCTGGGACCCCGTCGGGGTCCTGCTGCACCTCGCGCAGTGGAGGAACGGCTGAGCACGCTCCCGGCCCGCCGCGCGGCAAGGGCCAATGCGCGCTGGAGCCGAGCGCGCCGAACGAGTAGGTTCGCTCGCCGTGCGCCGCTCCTCGCTCGCCCGCCTGCTCGCCTCGCTCGCGCTCCTCTCGGGCTGCGCCGGGCCGCGGGCCTGGCACGAGGCCAAGGTCGAGGCGCTGGTGCCCGCGCTGAGCGAGGTCGACCCGACGGCGCGCGCCTGGGCGGCGATCGGGCTGGGGCTGCGCGCGAGCGACGCCGCCGACGACGAGCGCGCGTCCGCGCTCGAGGCGCTGCGCGCGGCGTTGCGCGACCCGGCGCCGCGCGTCCGCGGCGAGGCGGCGCTCTCGCTCTGCCAGTGGGGGCTGCGCGGCGGCGTCGACCCCGCGCGCGACCTGTTCGCGCTCGCGGCCGGAGACCCCGACCCAGCCGTCCGCGCGCGCGCCTGGAAGGCGCTGGAGTGGCTCGGCGAGCGCGGCCGGGCGCTGCTGCTGGAGCGCGGCCTCTCCCACCCGCGGCCGCGCGTGCGGCGCTCCACGCTCCGCGTCCTGACCACCCTCGACGCGCGTCCGGCGACGACGCGCGCGATCGCGGGTCGGCTGCGCGACGACGACGCCGACGTCCGGATCGCGGCGGCCCACGCGCTCGCGGCGCTCGGGCCGGCGGCGCGCGCGCACGCGCCGGCGCTCGCCGCCTGCGCGGACCTCGACGCCGGCGCCGACCCCGCGGCGCTGGCCGAGGCCGCGGTCGCGGCGCTCGCCGAGGTGGGCGTGGCGCCGCCCGCGCGGAGCGACGTGCTCGCGACGCTGTGGCGCCTCGCCGCCCCCCCGCGAGCGCTCGAGCGTGGCCTGCTCGAGCTGCGCCCACCCCGGACGCGACGCCTCGCGGCCGCGACGCTGGTCGCGCTCGGCTCCCGCGACCCGCGCCTCTTCGCGCCCTTGCTCGCGGCCCTCGACGACGCGTGGCGCGACCCCGACGTGGCCCTCGCGGCGGTCGACGCGCTGGGACGGCTGCTCGCCCGCTGACCGCGGCGCCCTTCGCGGAGAGGCGCCCGCGGAGTACGCTGGCGGAAGGAGCCGACGTGTGTCGGACCCCGCTCGTAACATTCGGGCTCCGTTAGGGGACGCGATCATGATCGACGCCACGGAGACGGCCGCCCCGGCTGGTTACCGCCTGGGAGACCCGATCGAGCTCCACGACCTGCTGGCGCTCCCCCCCGACGGTCGTCGTTACGACCGCGACGAGCAGGGGAGGCTGATCCTGATGAGCCCCGACGACGCGCCGACGCATCGCTGGCCCATGAACGTCCTCCAGCGCCGGCTGTGCCAGGACCTCGATCAGCGCTGGGAGGTCCTCCTAGAGCCGGGCGTCGCCTTGGAGCCGATCCTCGCGCTCGACGGGACGGTCCTCCCCCCCTCGCGGCTCGGCCGCAAGACGCTCGGCCCGGACCTCGCGCTGTTCGAGGGGCCCCCGCGCTTCGTCCGCGGGCGGCCCGACGTGCCCGACTCTCGTTACCAGGTGTTCGCGCCCGAGCGGCTGCGCGTCGCGGTCGAATTCCTCTCGCGCCGGACCCAGCGCTCGGACCTCGGCCTCGGGGAGGCGGACGCGGTCGACCGCTGGCGCACCTACCTCGCCAACGGGATCGACGAGTACTGGCTGATCAACGCGGGCAGCGTGCCCTGCGGCCTCCCCGCCCGCTCCGCCCTGCTGCTCCGCCGCGAGGGCGAGGCCTGGCGACCGCTTGGTGGCGAGGCCCTCCGCCCTGCGCCGGGCGCAGCGACGCTCCGCGGCCTGACCCCGATCTCGAGCGGCGTGGTCCGCTCCCGCGCGCTCGGGGCGCCGTTCGACCTCGACGCCTTCTGGAGCTCGGTCGACCGCGCCACGCCGCAGGCGTGACGCTTCCCTGAAGGCCGCCCTGCCCGCCGCGCCTCAGCCGCCGTTTCCGCCGTTCCCGTCGCCAGGGGTGCGGGTGGCGGGGCGCTCCTCGCCGAGCAGGCGGGCCAGCTCGCCGGGGTCGTGGACGGGCGCGCGGCAGGCGTAGTCCTGGCACACGTAGGCGGTGGCGCGGCCCTCGCGCGGGGTTTGCTCGCGGACGAACGGCGCCAGCCGGACGAGCTCGCTGGCCTCGCCCGGCGGGCGGTGCAGGACGGCCGTGCGGGGGAGGAACCGCCGGTGCAGCTCCGAGAGGAGCGCGCTCGTCTGCGGATCGTCGGGCGCGCCGGCGATCACGACCTCGCGGGTGGGGCCCAGCAGCAGGTCGAGCGCCTGCAGCGCGAGCGACGAGGTGGCGCTCGCGCGCTGGAGGTGCGGGGCGAGCCACTCCAGCGTCTCGCGCGCGCGCCGCTCGAGGGCGGCGTCCTGCGTGAGGTGGCCCAGGCGCAGCAGCGCGAGCGCCGCCGCCGAGTTGCCCGAGGGGATCGCCCCGTCGTGGGTCGGCTTGGGCCGATACAGGAGCGCGGCCTCGGCCGGGACCGAGAAGAAGCCGCCTGCGTCCGCGTCCCACAGCCGCTCGACCATGACCCGCGCCAGCGCCTGCGCGTCGGCCAGCCAGCGCGGCGCGAAGGTGGCCTCGTACAGCTCGAGCAGGCCCCAGGCCAAGAACGCGTAGTCCTCGAGCATGCCGGCGACCGCCGCCTCCCCCTCGCGCCAGCGGTGGAGGAGCGCGCCGTCCGGCGCGCGCATGCGCTCGAGCACGAACCGCGCGGCCTCCTCCGCGGCGGCCGTGTAGCGCGGCTCGCCCAGGGCCCGCCCCGCGAGCGCCGCGGCGCCGATCATGAGCCCGTTCCAGTCGGCGAGGACCTTGTCGTCGTGGAGGGGCGGCACGCGCCGCTCGCGCGCGGCGAGGAGGGTCGCGCGGGCGCGCGCCAGCGCGGCCTCGACCTCCGCCGCGGAGCGGCCCTCGCGCGCGGCGACCTCCTCCACGCTGGCGGCGAGGCGCAGGTGGTTGCCGCCGGGCACCTCGTGGAAGTTGCCGCCCTCGCTCACGCCGTAGCGCGCGGCGAACGGGCCGTAGTCGGCCCCGAGCAGCTCGCGCAGCTCGGCCGCGGTCCACACGTAGAACTTCCCCTCCACGCCCTCGCTGTCCGCGTCCCAGGCCGAGGTGAACGCGCCCTCGGGCGTGCGCATGCGCGTCAGCACGAACTCGAGCGTCTCCCGCGCGACCTCCGCGTAGCGCGGCTCGCCGAGGGCCTGCCAGGCCTCGACCAGGGCCCGCACCAGGCCGGCCTGGTCGTAGAGCATCTTCTCGAAGTGGGGGATCTCCCAGGCGGGGTCGACGCAGTAGCGGTGGAAGCCGCCGCCGAGGTGGTCGCGCAGCCCGCCCTCGACGATCGCGTCGAGCGTCCGCCGCGCCATGCGCTCCGAGTGCGCCGCGCCGGTGCGCTGATGGTGCCGCAGCAGGAACGAGACGTTGTGCGGCAGCGGGAAGCGCATGTTGCTCATGCCGAACCCGCCGTGCTGCTCGTCGTAGCTCGCCGCGAGCTGCCGCGCACCCCGCTGCAGCAGCTCGGGGCCGAGCTCCGCCGAGCCCTCGGGGCGGCCGGCGTTGAGCTCACGCAGGTAGTCGGTGATCTGCGCCGCGCTCTCGACCACGCGCGCGCGCTCGCGCGTCCACACGTCGTGGACCAGCCCGAGCACCTCGAGGAAGCTGCGCCGCCCGAACCGGGCGGGCTGCGGGAAGTAGGTCCCGCCCGTGAACGGCTGCCCGTCCGGGGTCAGGAACAGGCTGATCGGCCACCCGCCGCTCCCGGTGAGCTGCTGGACGGCGGCCATGTAGACCTCGTCCACGTCGGGCCGCTCCTCGCGGTCGACCTTCACCGGCACGAACCGCTCGTTGAGCGCCGCCGCGACGGCTTCGTCCTCGAACGACTCGCGCTCCATGACGTGGCACCAGTGGCAGGTCGCGTAGCCGATCGAGAGGAAGATCGGGCGCTGCTCGGCCCGGGCGCGGGCGAACGCCTCCTCGCCCCAGGGGTACCAGTCGACCGGGTTGGCGGCGTGCTGCCGCAGGTAGGGGCTCTTCTCGCGGGCGAGCCGGTTCAGCCGCTGCTCGGTCGTCATGGCGCCCTCCGGCGACCGTTCATCCTCGCGCGCTGCGCGGTGCTGTCCACCTGCGTGGTTTCTGGGGGGCTCCGCCCCCCAGAGTCCCCCCGCTGTCGCTGA
>CAZMSZ010000041.1:0-9075 GCA_964569055.1 uncultured Planctomycetota bacterium
TCCCCTACCGCAGCCCCCCCGGCCCCTCGTCCTCGATCGCGACCGGCCGCCCGCCGGGCGCCCACACCCGCGTCTTGTGCCCTTCGGCGATCTCGCGCTTGCGGCGCTGCGCGTTGAAGGCGGTGATCGCGAGCATGTGGAGGATCTCCTCCTCGCTGCTGCCGCGCGGCAGCACGTTGGCCGGGCGGCGCAGGCCGAGCAGCATGGGGCCGAGGGCGGTCCCGCCGCCGATCACGCGGGCCAGGCGGAAGGCGGCGTTGGCGGCGTGGAGGTTGGGGAAGATCAGGATGTTCGCCGCGTGCTTGGGGAGGCGGTCGCCGAACAGGGCGCGGTAGCGCTCGGGGTCGAGCGCCACGTCGGCCTGCACGTCGCCGAACACCTCGAGCTCGGGCATGACCTGGCGCACGATCTTGTAGGCGCGGCGCAGCTTGGCGATGTCCGCGTCGGCCCGGCGCGAGAAGTTGGCGTAGGAGACGAACGCCACGCGCGGGGTGATGTTCAGCCGGCGCACCACGCGGGTCGAGCGCATGGCGATCTCCGCCAGCTCCTCGGCCGAGGGGTCGGGGATCAGCGCGGTGTCGGCGAAGAACAGCTGGCGGTCCTTGAGCGCCATGAGGTGCAGGCCGGCCACCCGGCTGACGCCGGCGCGGCGGCTGGCGTAGGTCAGGATCGGCTGGACCATTTGGGCGTAGGGGCGCGGCGAGCAGGCGAGGAGCCCGTCGCAGAAGCCGGCCTCGACCAGCATCGTGGCGTAGGTGAACGGGTCCTGCAGCTCCTCGCGGCAGCGCTCGTCGGAGAGCGCGTCGAGCGAGCGGGCGCGCTGCATCAGCGGGATCAGCTCCTCGACGTGCAGCGCGGCCGCCGGGTCGGCCACCTCGTAGCGGTCCTCGGGCACGCCCTCCATGGCGCGCCGGACCTCGTCGAGCGGGCCGACCAGCACCGGGAACGCCAGGCGGTCGGCGATCGCCTGGCGGGCCGCGCTGCGCAGCTTGGCCAGGTGCCCCTCGGGGATCGCGATCCGGGGCGGGTTCTGGCGCGCGAGCTGGAGCGGCACCGAGACCAGCGTGCGCCCGGCGTCGACCTTGCGGCGCAGGCTCTCGCGGTACTCGTCGAGGTCGAGCTGCTGGCGCGCGACCCCGCTCTCCATGGCCGCCTGGGCCACCGCCACCGACTCCCAGTACAGGACGCGCGGGTCGAACGGCTTGGGGATCAGGTAGTCGCGCCCGAACGCGAAGCTCTCGCCGCCGTAGGCGTTCGAGACGCTGGTCGGGACCGGCTCCTTGGCGAGGTCGGCGAGCGAGCGCACCGCGGCGAGCTTCATGGCCTCGTTGAAGGTCGTGGCCCGGCAGTCGAGCGCCCCGCGGAAGATGAACGGGAACCCGAGCACGTTGTTGACCTGGTTGGGGTAGTCCGAGCGGCCGGTCGCCAGGATCACGTCGGGCCGGGTCTGGCGGGCGAGGGGCGGGTCGATCTCGGGCTGCGGGTTCGCCATGGCGAACACCAGCGGGTCCTTGGCCATGCTGCGCAGCATGTCGGGCGTGAGCACGTTGCCGACCGAGAGGCCCAAGAAGCAGTCGGCGCCGTCGAGCGCGTCGGCGAGGGTGCGGGCGGTGGTGTCGACCGCGAGCTCCTCCTTCTCGGGGCTCATGCCCTCGGCGCGCCCGCGGTAGATCACGCCCTTGGAGTCGCACAGCACCATGTTCTCGGGGCGGACGCCCAGCCGGACCAGGAGGCGCGCGCACGAGATCCCGGCCGCGCCGGCCCCGTTCACCACGCAGCGCACGTCGGCCGGCGCGCGCCCGGTCAGGTCGCAGGCGTTGAGGAACGCGGCCGCCGAGATGATCGCGGTCCCGTGCTGGTCGTCGTGGAACACGGGGATGTCGAGGCGCTGGCGCAGCTCGCGCTCGATCACGAAGCACTCGGGCCCCTTGACGTCCTCGAGGTTGATCCCGCCGAAGGTGGGCGCGAGCGCGGCCACCACGTCGCAGAACCGGGCGGGGTCGCGGGCGTCGAGCTCGATGTCGAACACGTCGATGTCCGCGAACTTCTTGAACAGGACCGCCTTCCCCTCCATGACCGGCTTGCCGGCCCGCGGCCCGATGTCGCCGAGGCCGAGCACCGCGGTGCCGTTGGTGACCACCGCCACGAGGTTGCCCTTGTTGGTGTAGCGGTAGACGTCGTCGGGGTCGGCGGCGATCCGCCGGCAGGGCTCGGCCACCCCCGGGCTGTAGGCGAGCGACAGGTCGCGCTGCGTGGCGCAGGGCTTGGTCGGGACGACCTCGAGCTTGCCGGGGCGGCCGCCGAGCTGGTGGTACTTGAGCGACGCCTGATAAATGTCTTCAGCCATGGCGCTCCTCGCAGGGCGCGAATGCTAGCAGCCCCGCGGAGCGCGCGTTCACTCGGCGGTCCGGGCGCGAGCCTCGCGCGCCGCGTCATGCCACCTAGAATCGCGCGCCATGCGCGTGTTCGGGCTGCGTCACGGCGAGAGCCTGGCCAACGTGGAGGGGATCGTGCTGAGCGACCCCGCCCGCGGCTGCGCGGGGTTCGGGCTGACCGCGCGCGGGCGGGCGCAGGTCCGGGCGGCGGTGGCCGCGGCGGCGCTGCCCGCGCCGGTGCAGGTCGTGAGCTCGGACTTCCTGCGGGCGCGCGAGTCGGCCGAGGAGGCGGCCGCGGCGCTGGGGGGCGCGCCGGTCGAGCTGGCGCGCGAGCTGCGCGAGCGGTGGTTCGGCGCCTGGGAGGGGACGTCCAACGTCAACTACACGCGAGTGTGGGAGCGAGATGCCCTCGACCCGGAGCACACCGAGCAGGGCGTGGAGAGCGTGACGTCCGTCCTGGCCCGCGCGCTCGCGCTCGTGCGGCGGCTCACGGCCGAGCCGCGCGCGGGCTCGCTCCTGCTCGTCTCGCACGGCGACACCCTGCAGATCCTCGAGACGGGCCTGCTCGGGCTCGACCCGCGCACGCACCGCGCGCGGGTCCCCTGGGTCAACGCCGAGCTGCGCGCCCTCGGGCCGCCTTCCGGGTCGCCGGGCGCGGCGCTACCCTGAGCGCATGGCGCTCACGCCGAGCGAGGTGCACTACGGGCGCGCGGCCGTGCAGGCGGGCTGGATCGACCACGCGCGCCTGCTGGCGCTGAGCGAGGAGAGCCAGCGCGCGGGGCGCGACCTCCGCGCGCACCTCCTGGGGGCGGGCGCGCTCACCCCGGCGCAGGACCAGGCGCTGCTCGCGCGGCTGCGGATCGGGCCGCCCACCCCGTCGCCGGCGGCCGGGCCCCTCGCCACGGCGCCCGGCGGCGCCAACGAGGCGCCGACCCGCACCGGCAGCGGGACCGGGGTCGCCGCGATCCCGCTCCACGACACCACGCACCCCGGGAGCGGCAGCCGCGTCGGCCTCCTGGGCAAGCGGCTCCCCTCGCCGGGCGACCGCCTCGGTCCGTACCTCGTCGAGCGCGAGCTGGCGCGCGGCGGGCTCGGCGCGGTGTTCGTCGCGCGCGGGCCCGCCGGGGAGCCCCTGGCGCTCAAGGTCCTGCTCGACCCCACGCAGGGCAACCACCTCGCCCGCTTCGAGCGCGAGGCCGAGGTCGGGATGCGCCTCACCCACCCGGGGATCTGCGCGGTCCTCGACGCGGGCGAGCACCAGGGGATCGCGTACCTGACCATGCCCTTCCTCGAGGGCGCGCGCTCGATCACCGACTACTGCGAGGAGGAGCGGCTGAGCTCGCGCGAGCGCGTGGCGCTCATGGTGCAGGTGGTGGAGGCGCTGCACTTCGCCCACGAGGCGGGGGTGGTCCACCGCGACCTCAAGCCGGGCAACGTGCTCGTCACCCCCGACGGCCGGGCGAAGGTGGTCGACTTCGGCCTGGTCAAGGACCTCGAGCGCAGCCGGCTCACCGCCTCGGGGCAGATCATGGGCACGCCCTACTACATGGCGCCCGAGCAGGTCCGGGGCGACGGGGCGCACGTCGACCGGCGCTGCGACGTGTTCGCGCTGGGCGTGATCCTGTTCGAGCTCCTGGCCGGGGAGCGGCCGTTCGAGTCGGACACCTCGGTCGGGATCCTGCACGCGATCCTCAACGCCGAGCTCCCCGACCTCGGCGCGGCGGCCGGCGAGCTGCCCGGGGTGGTCGAGGTGCTCCGGGTCGCGACGGCCAAGGAGCCCGACCAGCGCTACGCGGACGCGGCGGAGCTGGCCTACGACCTCGGCGCGGTCCTGGGCGGCAGCGCCCTGTCGGGCCGGGTGCGCGCGGGCCGGCGGGCGCGCTGGCAGCGGCGGGCCGTGATCGGCCTGGGGCTCGGGGCGGCGCTGGTGGTGGCGAGCCTGATCGGTGTGCTCACCTGGCGCGCGCGCGCGGCGCGGGTCCTTGCCGCGGACCGACGCGAGCGGAGCGCGGCGCTGGCCGAGGCGGTCGGGCGACGGCTGGCGCAGCGCCGCTCGCTCGTGACCCACCCGCTCGAGCTCGAGCCCTGGCTGGCCGAGCTGGCGGAGCTCGAGGCGCCCGGCGCGGGCCCCGAGCTGGAGCTGGCCGCGGCGCGGGTCCGGTTCGCCGAGGGGGCCGCCGCGCTGGCGCGCGGCGACGCCGAGGCCGCGGCGGCCGCGCTCGAGCGCCTCCCGAGCGCGACCGCCGAGACGGCGCTCCTGCGCGAAGCGCTGGCGGGCGCGCTGGTCGGCGTGGGCGCGCGCGCGGGCGAGCCGGCCGGCGCGGCGCGCGCGCTCGCCCAGGCGCTCGGCCAAGGGGTGGCGCTCCCCGAGCTGCGGGGCTGGCGCGCGCTGGCGATCGCGCGCGACCTGGAGCTGGATCGCGCCGAGGCCGAGGAGGTCCGCTCCGAGCTGCGCGAGCTGGCGCGCGCCCGCCCGCTCGAGCCCGCCGAACGCACGGCCCTGGCCCGCGCCGCGCTCGCGGCCGACGACCTCGAGGCCGCGGCCGAGGCGCTGGCCGGCGTGGCCGCGCCGCCGCCCGAGCTGACCGAGGCGCTGGCGCTGGCGCAGGCGGCCCGCCGCCTCGCCCAGCAGCAGCCCGCGCTGGCGCTCGAGCGGCTGCGTCAGCACGGCGCGCCGATCCGCGGCCACCTGGCGCGGCGGCGCGAGCTGCGCGACGGCGCGCTCAAGGGCGCGGCTCCGCTGGTCGCGCGCATGAGCCCGGGCCAGCAGCCCGACCCGGCCGACCGCCAGCTCCTGCTCGACCTCCTCCACGTCGCGCGCGCGGCGCTGCCCGAGGAGCCCCTCCCGCCCAGCGTCCGCGACCCGCTGCTCGACGCGGCCCAGAACGGGATCACTCCCGACTACATGCTCGGCGTGGAGCTCGCCCAGCTCATGCCCGACGACTTCGTCACCCAGAGCTCGGTGGGCCTGCTCCTGATCCGCTCGGGCCGGACCGAGGAGGAGCTGCGGGGCATGCTCGCCGCCGCGCGCCGCGCGCTCGACCTCGCCGAGGTCACCCCCGCCGACCCCACGGTGTGCGAGGACCTGGCCGTGGCGCTGATCGGCCACGGGCTCGCCAAGAGCGGCCTCTCCGAGCAGGTGCTCGAGGAGAGCGAGCGGCGCATGGCGCTGTTCGTGACGCCCGTGGCGCGCAAGGACGTGCTCGCGCACCGGGCGTGGGCCTACTTCCTGCTCGGCCGGGACGAGGAGGCGCTCGCCGAGATCGAGCGCGCGTTCGCGGTCGGCATCCGCGACCAGAAGCTGCACTACTACCGGTTCAAGATCTTCGAGCGGCTCGGCCGGCTGGAGGAGGCCTTCGCCGACGCCTACGCGTTCGCGATCAGCGGGGTCGAGCTGGGGGGCCCGCGCCACCTCGACGCGGTGGTCATGATCTGGGAGTGGGGTCGGCCGCGCGGGCGCGCCGACGAGGTCCGGCTGGCCCTCGAGAGCTACCTCCGCGACGAGGGCGAGCACGCCGGCTGGCGCACGCGCGCGGCCCTGCTGCAGCTCGAGGTCGGGCGGGTCGAGGACGCGCGCGCCAACCTGGAGCGGGCGTCCCGGGCGCTCGCGGCCCACCCCCAGGGCCGGGTGCGCGAGGTGGCCCCGTGGGCGGCCAAGGCCGCGGCCGCGCTGCCCGGGCGGCCGGGCGAGGCCCTCGCCGAGCTGAAGGCCCTCGTCGAGCGGCTCGACGTGCTCCGCGGCGCCGGTCAGCACGGGCCGTAGCGGCTCCGCGCCCGTCTGCACGAGCGCACGCCAGGGCGCGCGCGGTCCTGCATCGCTCGTGCGGCCCGGAGTAGAATCGCGAACAGAGGGTGGGGCGCCTCCGCAGCCGGGCCCCTCAGCGCGGCCAGCGCGGCCAAGGGAAAGGACGAATGAGCGTCGAGCCTTACGACGGCGACCAACCAGCCCTCTACGTCAGCTACGCCCGCGAGGACTGGGACGTCGTCGCGCCCGAGGTGGAGGCGCTGCAGCGCCTCGGCCTGCGGGTGTGGTTCCCGCCCGACGACTCGGACGAGCTCGGCGACGCCGCGGGGCGGCTGAAGGCGGCGCCGTTCGTGCTCGTGTTCGTGACCCCCGACGCGCTCGAGTCCGAGCCGGTGCGCCAGGAGGTGAGCCTCACGCTGCAGGAGAGCAAGGACGCGCTCGCGGTGCACCTCGTCGAGACGCCCATGCAGGGGCCCAACGGGCTGCTGCTCGGGCGCCTGCAGACGGTCAACAAGTACCGCATGAGCGACGACCTCTACAAGCGGCGGATCGCCAAGAGCGCCCCAGGCGCGGTCAAGAGCCGCGAGATCCTGTTCGAGGACGCGCCGCAGGCGCCGCCGCCGAGCCGGTCGCGCGGTCAGGGCGCGGGCGGCGGGCCGCTGGAGGGCGTCGACCCCAAGGTGCTGTGGGGCGGCGCGATCGGCGGAGTGGTCCTGCTCCTGGCGCTGCTCGGCATGGTCCTGCTCGGGGGCGACCCGGCGCCGGCCCCGAGCGCGGGGGAGGGCACGAGCGCCGCGGCGCCGGGCGAGACGAGCGCCGACGCGGCCGAGGCGGAGCGGATCCGGGAGGAGCGGATCCGCAAGGAGCGCGAGGCGCTCGCGGCGCGCCGCAAGGAGCGCGAGGAGGCGGAGCGCCAGGCCGAGGTCCGGCGGTCGGCGCGCGACAAGACGGCGGCCGCGCAGCGCCTGCTGGACGCGGGGGAGTACGAGCAGGCGATCGCCGCGTTCGGCGAGGCGCTCGAGCTCGACCCCGCGCAGGTCGCCGCGCTCAGCGGCCGCGGCCGGGCCCGCTCGCTGAGCGGCGACGACGAGGGGGCGCTGGTCGACCTCGAGCGCGCGGTGGAGCTGGCCAGCAAGGCCGCCGAGGACGGTCCGGTCAGCCTGACCGACGCGCTCATGGAGCGGGCGGCGATCCGGGCCGCGCTCGACGACTACGCCGGCGCGATCGCCGACTACTCGGCCGTGATCGAGCGCGCGCCGCGGAGCTACGCCTACGCCAAGCGCGGCGACTGCAAGCGGCGCCAGGGCGATCACGAGGGCGCGGTGGCCGACTACGACAAGGCGATCGAGCTCGACCCCAAGGCGGCGGCGGTCTATTACAGCCGCGGCCTGGCGCGCAAGGCGCTCGGCGACACGCAGGGCGCCGCCGACGACATGGCCAAGGCCCGCGAGCTGCAGACGCGCTGAGAGCCGTGGACGTCCAAGACGCGCTGCTCGGGCGGCGCACCGCCCACGGCTACCAGCCGAACCGACCCCTCCCCGAGGGCGTGCTCGACGCCGCGCTGGGCGCCGCGCACCACGCCCCCTGCCACCGCCACACCTGGCCCTGGCGGTTCGCGGTGGTCGGGCCGAACACGCGCGCGCGCCTGGCCGAGGTGGCGGTCGCGGCCAAGGAGGCGAAGCGCCCCCTCAGCGAGGAGGGGCGCGCGGGCGTGCGCGCCGGCGTGACCAACCCCTCGGCCCTGGTGGTGGTGAGCCAGGTCCTGGCCGAGTCGGCCGAGGTGCGCGAGGAGGACTACGCCGCGACGGCCTGCGCAATCCAGAACCTGCAGCTCTCGCTGCACGGCCACGGGGTGGCGTCGAAGTGGTCGACCGGCGGGGTCACCCGCCACCCCGACACCTACGCGCTGCTCGGGATCGACCCCTCCCGCGAGCGGATCGTCGGGTTCGTGTGGGCGGGCTACCCCGCCACACCGTTCCCCGAGGTGCGCCGCCCGCCGCTCGAGGCCCACGTCCGCCGCGCGCCCTGAGCGCGCGGTGGGCAAGGCGGCTCGACTTGGGCTGGCGCGCCGAAGTCGGGCAGGGCGAGCGGTTGCTGGAACCTCAGCCAGGCGCACACTCGGAGCAGCCGAGCCGTCGTGCCCAGCGAACCCGTCACGCAGCGCGGGGGCGACTCCCGCACAGGAGCCGAGGTGAACCGAGCTCTCCGTTCTCGCACCGCCAGGCGCGCCGGGGTCGAGGGCTGGCTCGTCGCGATCGCGGCGGCCTGTGGGCTGACGGCGGGCTGCGCCGCGCCCGCGTCGATCGCGCCGCAGCCCGCACCAGGTCTGACGACGGTCTCGGCGCGCGCCTCGGCCGGGACGAGGCGCGAGCCCGCGCCCTCGACCCGGACGCTGTGGGCCGTGCGCCAGCCCCGTGGGCGCGCGGTCGCGGCTCCGCCGATCTCGGCGGCCGAGGCGGTCGAGGCCGCCGCGGAGGCGCGCATGGTGAGCGCGACCTTCGCCTTCTTGGGAGACCAGGGCGGGAGCCGCCTGCTGCGCACCGAGCACCCGCTGTGGGCGTATCGGCGACCCGGTGATCAATCCCTGGCCGACCTCATCCAGCGTCGCTCGGTCCACGCGGTCCTGCTCGAGCTGCTCGACGAGCGCTCCAAGCTCCTCGCCCGGCTGGTGATCCGACTCACCTACAGCGACGAGGACCGCCCGCTCGCGCTGGAGGCTTTCGACGGGCTGGCCCTCCGGCGCAAGCTGGCGACCGCGGGCGCCCGGATCGGCTCCGCGAGCGAGCTGCGCGTGTTCCTCGACGCCACCGAGTGCCCGCCCTACTGCACGGACGGCCCCCTGAGCCCCGTCCCACCGGAGCTCGGGGAGGTGCCCCTCGGCGAGGTGTGGTGCACCGGCCGGATCAGCGCGAGCTGCGACGCGACCGTGTTCGTCGTGATCGAGCCGTAGGTTCG
>CAZMSZ010000041.1:9175-13161 GCA_964569055.1 uncultured Planctomycetota bacterium
CGCTGCGCGTCTCCGAGGAGCACGAAGCGCAGGGCCTCGACCTCAGCCAGCACGCGGAGACGATCCACGTCCCGCACGAGGAGCCGGCGCTCGCGGCGGTGTGATCGCGCTCAGCGCCCTCGCGCGAAGAAGGCCTCCACCACACGGGCGTGCAGCGGGAAGGCCATCGGCTCGGGGCGCTCGATCACGCGGCGGGCGCGGGTCTCGGCGGTGGGGACGAAGGGGGGGAGGGCGTCGGCCGGGACGGGGGGCCCCTCGCCGAAGATCAGGATCGTGCCGTCGGGGGCGCTCAGCACGTCGAACGGGCGGATCCCCGCCGGGTCCAGCTCGATCCCGGTCTCCTCGCGCAGCTCGCGCGCGGCGGCCTGCTGCCAGCTCTCGCCGCCGCCGTCCACGTAGCCGCCGGGGAGCGCGAGCTGACCGATCCGGGGCTCGATCCCGCGCTCGATCACCAGGAGCCCGCCGGGCTCGACCGGCAGGAGCAGGACCGCCACCGGGAGCGGGTTGCGGTAGGCCATGCGGCCGCAGGCGGGGCAGCGCTTGGGCCAGGCGGCGTCCGCGTGCGCGGCGCCGCAGCCGAAGCAGTGGCCGTGGCTCGAGCTCATGGGCCGTCCCTCCCCCCGGAGCGCGGGCTGGCGAGGGTACGCCAACCCGCGCGGCGCCGCGAGGGGCTCGGGGCCGTAGGATGCCGCCGTGAGCGACGACGCCCCGGTGATCTCGATCGCGCCCGACGAGGCGGTGTGGGTCACGGGGGACGTCCACCTCGCGCCGGGCGACGAGGAGCGGGCGCGCTTCTTCTTGCGCTTCCTCGCGGCCGCGCGGGCTCGGGCCGCGCGCCTGGTGATCCTGGGCGACCTGTTCGACTACTGGGTCGGCCCGCGCCACGGGCGGGGCTGCTGCTACGGGCCGGTGCTGGCGGCGTTCGAGGAGGCGGCGGCGAGCGGCTACCCGATCGAGTTCATCGCCGGCAACCGCGACTTCCTCGGCCCCGAGGAGCTGCGCGGGGTCGGGCTGCGGGTGCACGGCGACGAGCTGGTGCTCGACCGCGCCGGGCGGCGCACGATCGTGACCCACGGCGACCTGCTCGTGGCGGGCGACCACTCCTACAAGCGCTACCGCCGCGTCGTCCGCTCGGGCTGGTTCCGCCTCGGCTACCGGATCGTGCCGGTGTGGTTCCGGCTGCTGGTGGCGCGCCTCCTGCGCGGCGCGAGCCAGCGCAAGCTGGTCAAGGTCACGCCCTACGCCTTCCCGGTCGACACGACGGAGGCCGCGCGGTGGCTCGAGCGCCGCGGCGCCGAGGACCTGCTGATGGGCCACCTCCACCGCGAGGAGACTCACGAGCTGCCGGGCGGTCGCGCGGCGCGCATGCTCCCGGGCTGGAGCGCGACCGCCGGCCCGTACTTCGAGGTCGGGCCGCAGGCGAGCCTGCGCCAGTTCGAGGGGTGAGCCCGCGCTCCGGCTGGCCTCCACCTGGCACGT
This sequence comes from uncultured Planctomycetota bacterium, assembly GCA_964569055.1. Classification (GTDB taxonomy): domain Bacteria; phylum Planctomycetota; class J058; order J058; family J058; genus JAWLGW01. Next base: position 10,655 of record CAZMSZ010000041.1, read on the forward strand.
CCGTAAGATCGCGTGCGAACGGGGGGAGCAGGAGCGCATGATCACGACCGGGCAGGCAGGCGTGCTCGCCCTCGCGTTGGTGGCGCTCGCCGGCTGTCCTTCGGGCGGCGGGGCGAGCGACCCGGGCGCCCTCGCGTACGCGGTCACGAGCCGCGACCTCGACGAGGTCACCGCCCTCCTCGCGGACGGCGCCGATCCGAGCGCGCTGCGGGACGGGCGGACCCCGCTGGGCAAGGCCCTGATCATGCCCAACGAGCACACCGAGGCGATCGTGCTGGCGTTGGTCGGGGCGGGCGCGAACGTCGACGTGGCCGAAGTAGCCCCGGGTGAGACCATCACCGCGCTGGCCAAGGCCGCTACGAGCTTCCAGAGCGCCTTCGTGACGCCCGCCACGGTCCGCGCCCTGGCGCAGCGCACGGCGCAGATCGACGCTCCGGGCCAGCTCGGCCACACCGCCCTGTATGCGGCGCTCTGGGTCAATCGACTCGACCTCGCCGAGGTCCTGCTCGAGTGTGGGGCGGGCATCGACGCCCGCAACGGCGAGCCCAACCCCTCGACGCCGCTCGTGGCCACGCTCGGCCTGGCAGGCACCGTCGCTGGCGGGCCCATGGGCTCGACCCAGGCGCTCCGCTGGGTCCTCGAGCACGGCGCCGACCCGAACCTCCGCCAGGGCGACTTCGGGCGGACCGCGCTCCACCTCGCCAAGCGCCCCGACGACGTGCGGGCGCTGCTCGAGTACGGCGCGGATCCGACCCTGGAGGACGAGGCTGGAGACACACCCCTCGAGCTGACCTTCAAGAGCAAGGCGGACGGGGTCGAGGAGAAGCGCCGCCTGTTGCAGGAGGCCGAGGCGGCTCGCGCCGCGGGCGAGGACGAGGAGCCGGCGCGGGACGGCCGCTGAGCGAGCTCCTGCGAGGCCCGTCGCTCGGCGCGCGCCGCGCGGGCGAGGGAGGCCCCGCGCCGCCGGCGGCTCGGTAACATCCGGTCCACGGGAGGCCCCCGTGCCCGCGCTGTACGGCCTGCTCGTCCGCTTCTTGCGCCTGGTGACCGCCGTGTTCTTCCGGCGGATCGAGGTCGTCGGCCTCGAGCACGTCCCGACGCAGGGCCCGGTCATCTTCGTGGGCAACCACCCCAACTCGCTGCTCGACCCGGTGCTGATCACCACCACCTGCGGGCGGCAGGTCCACTTCCTCGCCAAGGACACCCTGTTCGAGAGCCGCTTCCTCGGCCTGTTCCTGCGCACGCTCGGGGCCGTCCCCGTGAAGCGGCGCCACGACCACGCCGAGGCGCACGCGAGCGGTCAGCTCGACAACGACGCCGCCTTCGCGGCCCTGTTCGAGGTGCTGCGCGCCGGGCGGGCCTGCGGGGTGTTCCCCGAGGGGATCAGCCACGCCGGGAGCGAGCTGGCGCCGCTGCGGACCGGCGCGGCGCGGATCGCGTTCGGCGCCGCGCGGAGCGCCGAGGGCGCGCCGGTCCCGGTGGCCGTCGTCCCGTGCGGGCTGACCTACCACCGCCGCACCCGCATGCGCGGGCGCGTGCTGGTGCAGTACGGCGCGCCGCTCACGATCGACGCCGCGCGGCTCGCCGCGTGGCAGGCCGACGAGCGGGCGGCGGTCCGCGCGCTGACCGACGAGATCGAGGTCGCGCTGCGCGCGCTCACGATCAACGCGCCCGACTTCGAGACGCTGCGGGTGCTCGACGCGGTCCGGCGGCTCTACACCCCCTCGGGCCACCCCCTGACCCTCGCGCAGCAGGCGGAGCTGACCCGCCGGTTCGTGGGGCGCTACCTCGAGCTGCAAGAGGAGCCCGAGGTGCGCGCCCTCTACGGGCGCGTGGCCGAGCTGCAAGCGCGCCTGGACGCGCTCGGGCTGCGCGACGACGACCTCGACCAGGCCGTCTCACCGGGACGCTGGCTGGGCCGCGTCCTGCGCCACTGGACGCTGCTGTTCGTGCTCGCCCCGCTCGCCCTGCCGGGTCTCCTACTCCACGCCCCGGTGCTGGCGGCGGCGGTGGTGGCCGGCGACGGGCTCACGTCGCGCAAGGACGTGATCGCCACCACCAAGGTCATGACGCTCACGCTGCTCGTGCCCCTCGGCTACGCGCTGACGGTGCTGGCCCTGGCGCTCCTGGTCCCGCGAGGCGAGCGGCTGTGGGCCACTGGCACCGCGGCAGTCCTGCTCCCGCTCTCGGGCTGGGCCACGATCCGGGTGCTGGAGCGCCAGGCCGCCCTGCGCCGCGCGCTGTGGTCGCTCGCCACCCTGTTCGTGCTGCGCCGCGCGGTGGAGCGCCTGCGCCGCGAGCGCGAGGAGGTGTCGCGCGCGATCGCGACGGCGGTGGAGCGGTTCGTTCCGCCGGAGCTGGACCGGATCATCCCCCCGGAGGCCTCGGCTGGGGTCGAGTGAGGAGCAGGTGCGGTGTGGGGCGCCGAGGCCTCCGATGCTGTCGCTGCACGAGCCACGCCTCGGGCTGAGGCTCGGCGAGAGTGTGTGCTGTCGCTATCACGGCCA
>CAZMSZ010000041.1:13261-18550 GCA_964569055.1 uncultured Planctomycetota bacterium
AGAGCTGTCGCTCGAGGTCAGAGCGCCGTGGCGGACCGCGCCGGTCGCGCGGGCGCGCTATCCTGCGCGTGTCCCCTGCGCCCGAGGAGCTCGCTCATGCCCGCGCCCCGCTCCGTGCTGCTGCTGCTCGGCGGGCTCGCGGCCGCGGCGCTCGGCGGGTGTCTCGAGCCGGGGCCGGCGGCGCGCGCGTTCGACGCGCCGCCCCAGGAGGGCGGGGATCCGCGCGCGGGCGCGCTCGCGGCGTTCGTGGCGCGGCGGTGCATGCCTTGCCACGACCCGGGCGAGCGGTCGGGGGAGGTCGCGCTCCCCACCAGCCTCACGGCGGCCGACGTGCGCGGGAGCGCGCGGCTGTGGCGGCGCGTGCGGCGCGAGCTGGCGGGCGAGACCATGCCGCCCGAGGAGGAGCCGCAGCCCTCGCCCGCCGAGCGGGCGCGGGCGGTGGCCTGGATCGACGGGCTGCTCGCGGCGGAGGCGGGCGCGGGGCAGCCGGCGCTCGACCCGGGGCGGCCCACCTTGCGGCGGCTGACCCGGGTGGAGTACGACAACTCGGTGCGCGACCTGCTCGGGGTCACGCTGCGGCCCGGCGCCACCACGTTCCCCGACGACGAGGTCGGGCACGGGTTCGACCGCATGGGCGACGTGCTCTCCACCTCGCCGCTCCTGCTCGAGCGCTACCTGCTCGCGGCCGAGGCGGTCGCGGCCGAGGCGGTGCAGGCGTTCGAGCCGCTCGCGGTGCGCCACCAGGCCGAGGCCATGGCCCGCGACGGGCGGGGCGGCGTGCGCCGCGGGGTGGCGTTCCTCGTGACCAACGGCGCCTTCACGGCCGAGGTCGAGGTGCCGCACCCGGGCGAGTACGTGCTGCGCGCGCGAGCCTGCGCCGACCAGGCCGGGGACGAGCCGGCGCGCCTGGCGTTCCTGGTGGACGGGCGCCGGGCGGCGCAGCTCCGCGTCCTCGCCCCGCGCGCCGAGCCCGCCCTCTACGAGGCGCGGGTCCGGCTCGAGCCGGGGCGGCGCGCGATCGCCGCCGCGTTCGTCAACGACTTCTATCAGCCCGAGCACCCCGACCCGACGCGGCGCGACCGCAACCTCGGGGTGGACTGGGTCGAGCTCGAGGGCCCGCTCACGCCGCCGCCGCTCCCGCCGTTCCACGCCGAGCTCGCGGCGCGCGAGGCGCGCGAGGGCGTGCTCGCCGACGGGCGGGAGCGCGCCCGGCGGGCGCTCGCGCCGCTGGTCGAGCGGGCGTTTCGGCGGCCCGCTCGGCCGGGCGAGGTGGAGCGGCTCGCGGACCTGGTCGCCGCCGAGCTGGAGGAGGGTGAGTCGTTCGAGCGGGCGCTCCGGGTCGGGGTGGCCGCGGTGCTGATCTCGCCGCACTTCTTGTTCAAGGTCGAGCTCGACCCCGCGCCCGACGACCCCACGCCCCACCTCGTGAGCGAGCACGAGCTGGCGACCCGCCTGTCCTACTTCCTGTGGAGCACCACCCCGGACGACGCGCTGCTGGCGCGCGCGCGCGCCGGCGAGCTGCGGCGCCACCTCGACGCCGAGGTGGACCGCCTGCTCGACGACCCGCGCGCGAGCGCGCTGATCCGCCAGTTCGGCGGGCAGTGGCTGCAGCTCGGCCGGCTGGGCGAGGCCCGCCCCGACCCCGCGGCCTTCCCCGAGTTCGACGAGGCGCTCCGCCGCGCCATGCGCGTCGAGACCGAGCTGGTGCTCGAGGCGGTGCTGCGCGAGGACCGCAGCCTGCTCGACCTGGTCACGGGCCGGTTCACCTTCGCCAACGCGCGCCTGGCGCGGCACTACGGGCTCCCGCCGGGCGCGGTGCCCGAGGGCGCGGAGGACCGGTTCGTGCGCGTGCGGCTGCCGGCCGAGCGGCGCGGGCTGCTGACCCACGGGAGCGTGCTGACCCTCACCTCCGAGGCCACGCGGACCTCGCCGGTCCGCCGGGGGAAGTGGCTGCTCGACGTGCTCCTCGGCGCGCCGCCCGCCCCGCCGCCCCCGGGGGTCGGCGACCTCCCCGACGACGCCCACGCGCGGGCGGCCGCCTCGCAGCGCGAGCGCCTGGCGCGGCACCGCCGCGACCCGGCCTGCGCCTCGTGCCACGACCGGATCGACCCGCTCGGCCTCGGCCTCGAGCGGTTCGACGCGGTGGGAGCGCGGCGGACGCACGAGGGCGCCTTCCCGATCGACGCCAGCGGGGCGCTGCCGGGCGGCGCGCGGTTCGAGGACGCGAGCGGCCTGGCGGAGTGGCTGGCGCGCGAGCAGGCGCACGACCTGGCGCTCAACGTGGCGCTCCGGCTGCTGACGTTCGCGCTCGGCCGACCGCCCGGCCCCGACGACGAGCGGGCCTGCGAGGCGCTGGTCCGCGGGCTCGCGCCCGACTACCGCTTCGGCGCGCTGATCCGCGGGCTGGTGCGGACGGCCGCGTTCCAGCAGCGGCGGGGCGAGCGGCGCCCCGAGGAGGTCCGGTGAAGCTGCCAAGACGCGCCTTCCTGCGCGGCGCCGGCGCGGCGCTCGCGCTGCCGCTGCTGGAGGCCATGACGCCGCTCGGCCGCGAGGCGGGCGCCGAGGAGGAGGAGCGCGAGCCGCCCCGCCGGCTGCTGGTGGCCTACGTCCCCAACGGCGTCCACGTCTCCTCCTGGCGCCCGGCCGCCGAGGGGCCGCTCGGGGAGCTGCCGCCGACCCTGGCGCCGCTGGCCCCCTTCCGCGAGCGGCTGCTCGTCCTGAGCGGGCTCGCGCTCGAGGGGGCCAAGGCGCTGGGGGACGGGCCGGGCGACCACGCCCGGGCGCTGGCGGCCTTTCTGACGACGGCCCACCCGCGCAAGACCGACGGCGCCGACCTGCGCTGCGGGGTGTCGGTCGATCAGGTCGCGGCGCGGCGCCTCGGCCGCCTGACCCGGCTCGCCTCGCTCGAGCTCGGCTGCGAGCGCAGCCGCCAGGCCGGCGCCTGCGACTCGGGCTACAGCTGCGCCTACTCCTCCAACCTCGCCTGGGGAGGTCCCGCCACGCCGCTCGGGAAGGAGACCAACCCGCGCCTGGTCTACGAGCGGCTGTTCGGCTGGGGCGCGCGCGGCCCCGCGGAGCGGGCGCGCCGTCAGCGCCGGCGACGCGCGCTGCTCGACGGGGTGCTCGAGGAGGCGCGCGCGCTGCGCGGCCGCCTCGGCCGCGCCGACCGGGCCAAGCTCGACGAGTACCTGACGTCGGTCCGCGCGGTCGAGCGCCGGATCGAGGCCGCCGAGGCGCTCGGTGAGCCGCCGCCGGCGCCGTTCGCCCGGCCGGCGGGGGCGCCCGAGGATCGGGGCGAGTATCTGCGGCTCATGGCCGACCTCGCGGTGCTCGCGCTCGCGACCGACCAGACGCGGGTGGTCACGTTCCTGGTGGCGAACGAGGGGAGCGGGCGCACCTTCCCCGAGCTGGGGGTCAAGGACGGGCACCACGCGATCAGCCACCACGGCGGCGACGCCGAGAAGCAGGAGCAGGTGGGGCGGATCGACCGGTTCCACGTCGAGGCGCTGGCGCACCTGCTCGGGGCGCTGGCCCAGACGCGCGAGGGCGAGGGCGACCTCCTCGAGCGCACGGCGGTGCTCTACGGCAGCGGGATCGCCGACGGCAACCGGCACGACCACGAAGACCTGCCGATCCTGCTGGCCGGGGGTTGCGGCGGCCGGATCGCCGGGGGGCGGCACCTGCGCCTCCCGCGCGGGACGCCGCTCGGCAACCTGCACCTCGGGCTGCTCCATGCGCTCGGGGTGGCGGAGTCGCGCTTCGGGGACAGCACTGGCGCGCTGCCGCTGAGCTGAGCGGCGCGGAGGCCCCGTGGCTTGGGGCGCGACCGCGCGGCGCTACGATGGGCAGCCGGCGAGCGCGGCGAGCGCGGGCCTCCGTCCGGCGCGCGATCTGCTGACGCGCCTTCCGAGCGGCGAGCCGCGCGCTCGGTTGAGGAGGTGCTCGGCGTGCTCGACCGGCTCGGCTTCGGCGGGTTCATGCTCCCTGGACGCTGCTCCCCGTGGCGCCCCGGGCTGCTCACGCTGCAGGGGAAACGACCTGCTCGAGGCCTCGTGGCTCGAGTCGACCGTCGGGAGGGCAGTGGGTTCACCGTGTTGCTGCCCGCGCAGCAATCGCCAAGGAGGGCCGCCGAGGCGGCGCACGACGCATGAAGACCCAGGAGTGCGAGCTGATGCTCGTCGAGGACGACCCGGACATTCGCGAGACGCTGGCCGAGCTGCTCGAGGACGAGGGCTACCACGTGGCGCAGGCGGGCGACGGGCGCGAGGCGCTCGAGCGCCTCGGCGCGCAGGCCGAGGCGCCGCCCTGCCTGATCCTGCTCGACCTCATGATGCCGGTCATGGACGGCTGGACGCTGCGCCGCCGCCTGCTGGCGGACCCCGGGTTGAAGGAGGTGCCGGTGATCGTGATCACCGGGGTCGCCGACGGGGTCCGGCGAGCGCAGAACCTCGACGCCTTGGCCGTGCTCGAGAAGCCCCTCGACCTCGAGCGCCTGCTGACGCTCGTGGGCGAGCACTGTTGACCCAAGCGCACGATTCCGTGCAGTTGCCCCCGATCGGGCACGCCCAAAGGGGGCAATCACGCCACCCTGTTGCCGACGAAATGGGGCAAGTGGCTTGATTGCAGCGGATTACGAAAATGTGGCCTTGAAGTCCCCGACCCCCGGTGGTTGAATCTCCGACAGCCATGGCGACTGTGCGATCGTTCTTCGAGTTCGCCAAGGAGCATGGGCACCGCGCGCGGGACGAGTTCCTCGCGGTGGTCCGGCTTCCGCACCTCTACTTCCCGAGCCTCCCCGAGCTCGAGGCCGCGGGCAGCTTCACCACGATTCGCATGAGCCCGGGCACGGCGGCCGGCGGCGAGGACGCGGGTCAGCAGGGGATCATCGCGGTCGAGAAGGACGGCGGCGCCAACGCGTTCGGCATGATGATCACCATGGGTCGCGCGGCGAACAACGACCTGATCGTCCCCGACAAGCGCGTCTCGAAGTTCCACGCCTACTTCCGCAAGAGCGGCGAGAGCTGGTCGGTCACCGACGCCAACTCGACCAACGGGACCAAGCTCGACGGCGCGAAGCTCGAGGCGAGCCGGGCCTATCCGCTGGGCTCGGGGGCCGAGCTCGAGCTGTCGGGCGCGATCCTGGTCAAGTTCCTCCAGCCGGCCGAGCTGTTCGACCTGTTGCTCGCGAGCGGCGTGCGCGCGCGCTGAGCCGTTGGCGCCAGCTCGAGACACGCCCCTCCGGCTGTTGCCTGCCGCGCTCGCCGAGCGAGTCTCGAGCTAACCTGGATC
>CAZMSZ010000041.1:18650-32151 GCA_964569055.1 uncultured Planctomycetota bacterium
TCGCGCTCTCTGCGCTCGATCCTGAGGCTCCGACACCGCAGGACGCTCCCGCCTGGTGAGCCCTCCGGGCGACTAACCGCTGACTGCTTGGTTCGCGAGCTCCGCGCGCACCGCCTCGAGCACCCGCGCGTGGTGCCGGCCGTGGCTCGCCACGATCCCGCGCGCGTTGGCGAGCTTGGGCGGGCTCCCGAACGCCAGCGGCGCCCCGTCGACGTCGGTCACCTGCCCGCCCGCCTCGGTGACGAGCAGCGCGCCCGCCGCGTGGTCCCACACGTTCTCCTGGTAGCCCCGCCGCGGCAGGCGCAGGTAGAGCTCGGCCTCGCCCCGCGCGACCAGCGCGTACTTCGCCATGCTGTCGAGCCGGCGCGGGGCGGCGCCGATCCCGAGGCTCGCCGCGATCCGCGCGCTGCCGTCCTGCGAGGTGTGCCCCGACTCCAGCGACTCGCACAGGCGCAGGTCGGCGAGCCGCTCGCGCCCGCTCACCGCGAGCGGCAGGTCCTCGCCCGGGGGCCCGGCCAGCGGGCGCACGAACGCGCCGCGCCCGCGCACGGCGTGGAACAGCGCCCCGTGGACCTCGTGGGCGCGCTCGGGGTGCGCGGGGAGCGTCGGGCAGCCGAGCACGCCGAGCACGACCTCGCCGTCCTCGATCAGCGCGAGCGCCACCGCGTAGGCGTCGCCGCGCAAGAAGCCCTTGGTCCCGTCGATCGGGTCGAGGGTCCAGTAGCGCCGCGGCTGGCCGCGGTGCGCCCCCCGGTCGATCCAGTCGAGCACGTCCTCGGGCGGGATCGGCTCCCCGCGCGCGACGCCCACCGCGCCGACCACCCGCTCGAGCAGCTCGTAGTTGAGCGGGTCGCGCAGGGCGCCCGCGTCCTCCTCGCCCACGATCAAATCGTTCGGGAGGCGCGCGGCGAGCAGCTCGCAGATCAGCGCCTGGCTGCCGAGGTCGGCGATCGTCACCGGGCTCTGGTCCGCCTTGGCGAGCTCGCCGCCGCCCGCGTGCACGCGCGGCTGCAAGGTCGCGCACAGGTGCGCCGCCCGCGCGACGGCCTCCAGCGCCAGGGCCAGCTCCTCGTCGCGGCTCACCACCACCTCCTGCTCGGCGCGGATCGTAGCGCGCCGCTGAGGTGTGGTGGCCCGGACCGCGGGGAGGCTGTCACCTTCGGCCTCGCCATTCGTGCCCGTGCCCTGGAATCGTCAGCACGAGCACGGGCGCGGGCGCGGGCACGAAGGCTCGACGCGGCAGCCTGGCCGTCTCGCGCGGAGCGCGGAGTAGACTCGAGCCATGAGGCCGCCGCGCGTCGCCCCCGACCTCCGCCCGGGCGAGCAGGTGCTCTACGAGGGGCGCCCGCGCGGCGCCTCGCCGCTCGTCCAGGGCGGCGAGCTGCTGTTCTACGTCAACTGGGCTGCGGCCGCCGTGCTGTTCGCCGTGCTGTGGGCGGCCCTCCTGCGCAAGCCGGTGCTGTGGCGTCCCGGCGCGCTCCTCCCGCCGCCGAGCCCGCTGATGCTGCTCCCGCTGGCGGGCGCGCTCCTGCTGTGGCAGGTCGCGAGCTGGCGCGCGCGCCGCTACGTGCTGACCGACCAGCGCCTGCTCGTGATCGACGGGGTGGTGCGCCCGCGCGCGCTGGCCTTCGAGCGCACCGGGCGCGAGCGGGTCGACCGGCGGCTGGACGGGGTGCTCGAGGTGGTCGGCCTGGCGCCCGAGCCGATCCGGCTGCCCGGGCTCGATCCGACCGAGGACCTCGAGAACCTGCGCGCCGCGCTGGCGCGCTCGAGCGACGCGTGAGCGCGCCCGCGCGGATCGGGCCCTACCTGGTCGAGGGCGAGCTCGGCCGCGGCGGCATGGGCGTGGTCTACCGGGCGCGGCACCCCGAGATCCCCCGCCCGCTGGCGCTCAAGCTGATCCGCCCCGACCTCGCCGACGAGGAGACGCTGCTCCGCTTCGGACGCGAGGCGCAGCTCATGGCCCGGATCACGCACCCGGGCCTGGTGCGGGTCCACCAGCTCGGGCGCGCGCCCGAGGGGCCGTTCATCGTCTCGGAGCTGATCGAGGGCGAGGGGCTCGACGACCTCGCGGCGCGCGCGGCGCTCGACGCGCGCCGCGCGGCCGAGCTGGTCGCGGCGCTGGCCGAGGCGATCGGCGCGCTCCACGCGGCGGGGGTGCTGCACCGCGACCTCAAGCCCGCCAACGTGCGCGTCCGCCCCGACGGCTCGCCGGTGGTGCTCGACCTCGGGATCGCCCACGACGCCAGCGCCGAGCGGTTGACGGTCACCGGGCAAATGATCGGGACGCCGGCCTACATGAGCCCCGAGCAGGCGTCCGGCGAGCGCGGCGCGGTCGGCCCCGCCGCCGACGTGTACGGCCTGGGCGCGATCCTGTTCGAGCTCCTGGCCGGCGAGCGACCGTTCGCCGAGCGCGAAGGCGTGGCGCTGATCACGGCGATCTTCCAGCACGAGCCGCGCTGGCCCGGCGCGCGCCCCGAGCGGGAGGTGCCGCCCGAGCTGGACGCGGTGGTGCGCAAGGCCATGACGAAGGAGCCCGGCGAGCGCTACGCGAGCGCCGCCGCGCTCGGCGAGGACCTCGCGCGCTACCTCGCGGGCGAGGTGCCGCTGGCCGCGGGCGAGCTGGCGCTCGCGCGGGCCCGCCGGCGGCGGGCTTGGATCGCGGCGTTCGCCGCGGGTGTGGTCGGGATCCTGGCGGTCGGTGGCCTGATCGCCGCGCAGATCGAGTCGACGGCGCCGCTCACCGACGGTGCCTCGGTGTCCGCGGAGGGCGCCGCCCCCGTCGACACGGCGGTGCGCTACGACGAGACGGTCGGCTCGCGCGCCCGGGCGAGCCTGTTGAGGCGCTGGCTCGATCGACAGCCGACGGATCCCGAGGCGCTCGCACGCCGCGAGCGGCTGCGCGAGACCGCGCTCCAACAGGCGCCCGACCGCGTGCTGCAGCGGCGGCACGCCGGGGAGCCCCCGCGGATGCGGGCGCGACGGTTCGACGGGCCTTGGGGCCAGGTCGTCGTCCTCGCGACGGACACGCGGGTCGACGTGCCCGTCCTCGAGGGCGTCTGGCTGGCGGACCCGAAGACGTCCTTCGAGTTCACGCCCACCCCGTGGGGCTGGCAGGCCATCGACCTCGCGCCCTGGGGCCCCGGCGCGCTGGTGTGCTTCGCCCGCTCCGAGCTGCGCGTCCTCGACCTCGGGGCGAACACCCTGGGCGAGCCGCTCCGGCTCGACGTCCCGCTGGATCCGACGACGATCGCGGTCGCTCCCGATCAGCGCCGAGCGGTCGTCGGGTTCGGGCACACCGGCCGAGGCGAGCAGCGTGGTGCGCTGCGCCTGTTCGAGCTCGTCGAGGGCGCGCTGCGCCCCTCGGACTGGCAGCCCGAGGTGAGGTTCCCGGTGAAGACGGCGCTGTTCGTGGCGCCGCAGCGCTTGCTGGTAGCCGGAGGCCGCGACGCCAAGGGCGCCGAGTTCGGGCAGGGGGAGCTCGTCCTCTACGACCTCGAGGCGCGGCGCTCGCTGATGACGATCCCCTCTCCGGTGGCCTCGTTCACGCTGCTGCGCGCCCAACCGCACACGCAGCGCGTCCTCGTCGTCAACGAGCTGGGGGAGCTCCACCTGATCGACCTCGAGCGACTCGACGAGGATCCGTGGGATCAGCCGCTCCGGGACGAGTCGCCCGCCGTGGAAGGGTTGCCCGGTCGCCGAGCGCACGCGCACGAGATCTGGGACGCGCAGTTCTCGCCCGACGGCGCGCGGCTGTACACGGTCGCAGGCAGATCCAACCGGGCGGGCACGGGCGAGCTCAAGGTCTGGGACCTCGAAGGCATGGAGCTGCTCGACGAGCGCCTCCGCTACGGTCCCGTCCTGCGCTCGATCGTGCTCCATCCGGAGGGCTTACTCACGACCGCCGAGGACGAGGAGGCCCGCGCCCGCGTCCTCGAGCTGTGGCCGATCGGTCCGCCGTAGCGGCCCTCCGTGTCAGGCCACGCACCTGAACCGAAACTGACGACGCCTGGACACACCCCGGCCACCGGGCCCCGACCCAGGGTAGCGTCACACCATTGCCTCATAACGAGTTGCGCCGACGCCACACCGTCGGTTCGCTCCGGCAGGGAAGTTGAAATGAAAAGAAATCTGGAAGGAAGGAAGGGTGCCCCCCATGCAGCGAGCGTTCTTCGTTGGTTCGTCCTTGGCCCTCGTTCTGTCCGTCGCCTGGCCGGCCTGCGCGCAGGACAGCGACCTGTTCCGCCGGCTGGTGCTGGCCGAGGCCGGCGGGGAGGGGGAGCTGGGCATGGCGCTGGTCGCCCGCTCGGTCCTCAACCGGTCGGCCTTGATCCAGAGCGGCGCGACGGGCGCCGGCACCTACCTGGCCCGCGGCGGCGGGGTCGACGACGTGATCCGCGGGCGCAACCAGTATCAGCCGCTCTCGGACGGCTCGATCCACCGCCGTCGCTCGGCGGGCCAGCTCGCCTCGGCCCAGCGCGCGATCGACCTCGCCTACGACACCAACGCGCTGCGCTCGCGCCTGCAGGCGCAGGGCCTCTCCAACGCCGAGGTCGACCGCCTGGTCAACGCCACCGGGTTCCGCACCGGCGATGCGTTCAACGACCCCAGCCAGAACTACGCGCGCCAGCGCTTCGGCAACCACGTGTTCAACGGCGACCGCGTGAGCACGCGGCAGGACGTGGGCGGCGCCTTCGACGAGCAGTACGGCGGACGGCGCAGCGGGCAGGGCGCGCCCGGCGGCGACGATGGCGAGCAGGCGAGCGAGGACGGCGAGGCGACCGACGGCCAGGCGGCCGGCGGCGCGGCCCAAGGGGTCGAGGCCCTGCGCAAGTCGCTCGGCGCGGCCGAGGGGCTGCTCGCCAGCGGGCGGAGCGACTTCGCGGACGACGCGCTCTCGATCGGCCAGGCCGTGGTGAAGGCGATCCAGGAGATGGTCGCCAAGGCGATCGCGGCCCAGCAGAAGGCGGCCGCCAACCCGACCGACCCCGCCGCGCTCGCGGCCGCCAAGCAGGTGATCGAGCTGGCGCTCCAGGCCATCCCGCTGATGCCGCAGGCGCAGAGCGTGCTGGCCCGGGCCTACGCCATGCAGCTCGGCAGCACCGAGGGCGGCCTGGCGGCGGCGCTGGGCGACGTGCTGAAGGCGGCGGCCGGCGCGCAGGGCTCGACCCCGCAGAACGGGCAGCCGTTCGTGCTGGGCGGCCAGGCCTTCGGCTGGGGCAACCAGGGCGGTCAGGCGTCGCCGGTCGCGCTCGGGCAGTCGGCGAGCAGCGTGCTCGGCAACCTGTTCGGCGGGGGCGCGGCCGGTCAGGCGGCGGCGGGCGCGCTGAGCGGCCTGCTCCAGGGCGGCTCGCCCGGGCAGGCCGTGGCCGGCGCGCTGAACGGGCTGCTCGGCGGCGCGGGCAACGGGGCCGGCGCGGGCTCGGGCGGCGCGAGCGCCCTGGCCAGCCTCCCCGCCGGCGCGAGCACCACCGTCCGCGCCGGCACCCAGCCGGGCAGCGGCTGGGTGAACGCCAGCAGCGTCCCCGGCCGGGCGGGCTCGCTCGCGAGCGGCGCGCTCCCGACCACCACCGCCCGCGGCAACGCGCTGGCCGGCGCCGCCGCGAGCGCCGCGCAGGCGGGCACGGTCGGCTGGTGCTACCGGGCGGTCGCGACCGCGGTCGGTCGCGTGGTCCCGGGCGTGTCGCTCAGCGGTGAGTCGGCCTACATGGCCGCCGACCAGCTCGCGCGCAGCCCCGCCTTCCGCGAGGTGAGCGTGGCCGCCGAGGACCTGCCCGCCCTCCCCGCCGGCGCGATCGTGGTGTGGGGCAAGACGTCGGCCAGCCCGCACGGGCACATCTCGATCGCCGACGGCAACGGCAACGAGCTGAGCGATCACAAGGAGCAGCAGCGCACGCAGCTGCGCGGGTACACCAACGCGCGGGTGTTCGTGCCGCGGTAGCGCGCCGAGGCGTGGCCAGGCGGGACGCGAGTGGCGATAGTTATTTCTATTTCTAATTTCTAATTCACTGTTGATATTTCGTGTTTCCGGCGAACAGAGAGGAAATAAGGAATATCAACAGGGAATTAGAAATTAGAAATGAGGAACGGCTGTCGCTCGGCGCGGTCGCCGTGCGGAGCCCAGCTGGACACGGGAGCCAGGGGACGCGACCACCGGTCGCGTCCCCTTCGCCGTCTCACCCCTCGAACTTGATCGCCTCGAGCTCGAGCTCGACCCGCGCCTCGCCCTTCCAGCGGTTGAGGCGGGGGCGGAACGCGACCTGGAACGGGCGCGGGCCGCCGGGGCCGCTGGCGCGCTCGCGCAGGAGGGCCCACAGGTCGGGGCGGCCGAACGCGACGGTGCGCACCACCCGGCCGCCCTGCTTGAGCATGAACGCCACGTGCTTGCCGCTGTCGCCCAGGAGGCGCGGCTCGCCCGCGAGCACCACCTCGCGCGCGGCGAACACTGGCTCGGGGTTCCCCTCGCCGAACGGGCTGAGCGCCTCGAGCTCGTCGATCAGCTCGCGCGAGACCTCCTCCAGGCCGATCTCGGCGTCGGCGACCACCTCGAACCCGTCGAGCCGCGCGGCCACCTCGCGGGGGTCGGCGTCGGGCCCCAGGCCCAGGCCGTCCCGCACGCCGCGGTCGAAGGCGGCGCGGATCTCCTCCAGGCGCTCGGGCGCGGCGGTGAAGCCGAGCGCGGCCGCGTGGCCGCCCAGGCGCTCGAACAGGGGGCGCGCCGGCTCGAGCGCGGCGAGCAGGTCGACCCCGCCGGCGGTGCGCCCCGAGCCCTTGGCCCGCCCGGGCTCGAGCGAGGCCACCAGGGCCGGCCGCCCGTAGCGCTCGGTCAGCTTGGCGGCCACGATCCCCACGATCCCGTGGGGCCAGCCCTCGCTCCACGCGACCAGACCCGCCGCCTGCGGCCGCTCGCCGTAGACCTCGTCGACCTGCGCGCAGGCCTCCTCGTAGACCCGCTGCTGCACCTCGCGCCGGCGGCGGTTCTCGGCGTCGAGCTCCTCAGCCAGCCGGCGCGCCTCGGCCGGGTCGCGGGTGACGAGCAGCTCGAACGCGCGCCGCGCGCGCCCCATGCGCCCGGCGGCGTTGAGCCGCGGCGCCAGGCGGAAGCCGACGTCGGTGGTGTCGGGCGCGCGCCCCTCCAGCCTGGCGAGCGCGCACAGCGCCGCCAGGCCGGGCCCCGCCTGCTCCGCCTTGCCGGCCAGCGCGCCGAGGGTGCGCAGGCCGTAGCGCACCAGCACCCGGTTCTCGCCCACGAGCGGCACCACGTCGGCCACCGTCCCGAGCGCGACCAGCGCCAGGCAGCGCAGCAGCACCTCGCGCACGGCGGGCTCGGCGCGCCCGTTGCGCCCGCGGCGGGCGGCGATCGCCCAGGCCAGCTTGAAGGCCACGCCCGCGCCGCACAGGTGCGGGTTGGCGTAGGTCGAGCCGGGGAGGCGCGGGTGGATCAGCGCGCACGCCTCGGGCAGCCGCTCGGCGAACCCGTGGTGGTCGCACACGATCAGGTCGATTCCGGCGCCCTTGAGGAAGGCCGCCTCGTCGAGCGCGGCGATCCCGTTGTCGATCGAGATCACGACCTTCACCCCCTCGGCCGCGGCGCGCTCGAGGCGCGGGCGCGAGAGGCCGTAGCCCTCCGCGCGGTCGGGGATGTGCGCCTCCACCACGAACCCGAGCGCGCGCAGCACCTCGTGCAGCACTGCGGAGCCGGTGATCCCGTCGACGTCGTAGTCGCCGAACAGCAGCACCGGCTCGCGCGCGGCGAGCGCGCGCTCGAGGCGGTCGCAGGCGGCCGCGATCCCCGGCAGCCCGGCCGGGTCGAGCAGCCCCGCCAGGGACGGCTCGAGGAAGGTGCGCGCCTGCTCGCGGTCCTCGTGCCCGAGCCGGAGGAGGAGGTGCGCCGTGACGGCGCTCACGCCGAGGTCGCGGGCGAGCGCGCCGGCGCGCGCCGCGTCGCGGGGGGCGACCTTCCAGGGCCGGTCGGCGCCGGCGGCCGGAGCCTCGGTGGGAGCAGCGAGAGCGGAGTCGGTGGCGCGGTCCATGAGGGCCATTGAACGCTCCCCCACCGACAGGCCCGGGCGGCCCGGGCCCGCTCGGGCCCCGGCCCCGGGCCGGGCTCGCCCGCCCCGCGAGGCCACCGGGCAGGACCGGACGCGCGTGCTAGGCTTCAGGAATGAGCAGCAAGCACGTCGTCCCGCAGTGCCTGGCCCTCATGCTGTGCGACACCGTGATCGAGGACCGGCGCACCCGCAACAAGTCGTTGATCAACATGTTCAACGGCGTGCTCGCGCCCTCGGTCCCCGTGCGCCACGACAAGATGTGCGCCTTCACCGCCTTCTCGGGCGGGCGCGGGACCGTGCCGATCGCCCTGCGGCTGTGCTTCGACAAGGAGTACGAGCAGGACCTGATCCGGCTGACCGGCAACCTCGTGTTCCCGCCGGGCAACCCCCACGCGGTCGTGGACATGGTGTTCGAGGTGCGGGGGTTCGTGTTCCCGCAGTTCGGCAACTACACGTTCGAGGTGGTGCACGAGGAGGTGCCGCTCATGGCGCGGCGGTTCTCGGTGACCCAGGCCGAGACGCTCCCGCTGCCGCCGCCGGTGTAGGGGATTGCCAAACCGCGCGCGCGGCTCTACACCAGAGGGCAGGGGAGCGGCGCGGTGACGATCGAGTTGATACCCGGCCAGCTGCTGGGGGATTACGAGCTGCTCGGGCCGGCGGGCGCGGGCGGCTTCTCGGTGGTGTGGCAGGCACGCCGGGTCGGCGGCGAGGAGCTCGTCGCGATCAAGGTCCCGCAGGTCGAGCAGCTCGTCGAGCACCTGCGCCAGGAGGCGACGCTCACCCGTCGGGTGGACGACCCGCAGGTCGCGCCGATCCTCGAGGCGCACCTCGACCACGACCCGCCGTTCCTGGTCCTCCCCTGGATCGGCGACGGGCCCTTGGAGCCGCCCCGCGAGGTGCCCTCGCCGCTAGTGCTGGCGGCCACCCTCGAGCGGGTGCTCGACCTGACCCGAGTCCTGGCGCGGGTGCACGCCAAGGGCGTGGTCCACGGCGACCTCAAGCCCGGCAACGTGCTCCTGCGCCCCGACGGCAAGGTCGTGCTGTGCGACCTCGGCCTGGCGCGGCTGCAGGTCAAGGCCAACCTCGAGCGCTCGCTGGCGCAGTCGCTGGTGAGCGTGGACGGGCGCTCCCTCGCCGGCACGCTCGACTACATGGCGCCCGAGCTGTTCGAGGGCCAGGAGCCCAGCGCCGCCAGCGACCTGTACGCCCTCGGCGTGCTCCTCCACCACCTGCTGACCGGGCGTCCGCCCGCGTTCGGGGTGTCGGCCGAGGAGGTCAACCCCTACCTGACGCCCGGCGCCGAGGGGCTGCTGCGCTGGCTGCTCCAGCCCGACCCGGCCCGCCGCCCGGCCTCCGCCGAGCAGGTCGCCCGCGTGCTCGCGCGCCTGCTGCGCGCCGAGGAGCGCTGCCTGGCGCGGCGCAACGGCCACGAGCGGCGGCGGGTGTTCGAGCGGCGCATGCGCGTGCTGCGGCGCGGCGCACGCGCCCTGCTGGTCGCCGTGGCTGGCGCGGCCGCCCTGCTCGCGCTCGGCTGGACCGCGCTGGCGATCGGGACCGAGGCGGGCCCCTTCGGCCGGGTGCGCACGCTCATCTTCTTGACGGTGCTGAACCCGATCGCGTGGGTCGGGTTGGTGCTCGGGATCACCACGATCAACGCCTGGATCGCGGGCGTCCCCGATGGCGTCTACAAGAAGCGGCCGGGTCACCCGATCTGGTCGTTCATGATGCAGTGAGAGCGAGGCGGTCATGAGCGAGCCCACCGCCGAGCCGGTCGAGGCGCCCGCGCGCGAGCGCGCCGGCTGCCGGCTCGAGGCCAAGGTCGCCGAGGGTCCGTTCAGCGAGGTGTGGCGCGGGGTCCGCCTGGAGGACGGCCGCCCGGTCGCGGTCAAGCTGGCGCGCGACGCGCTGGGCGCGCGCATGCTGCGCGAGGAGGCGGACGTCACCCGCCGGCTGCGCTACAACACCGACGTGGTGGTCGAGGTCCT
Organism: uncultured Planctomycetota bacterium; assembly: GCA_964569055.1. Classification (GTDB taxonomy): domain Bacteria; phylum Planctomycetota; class J058; order J058; family J058; genus JAWLGW01. The sequence continues at coordinate 28,687 of CAZMSZ010000041.1, forward strand.
CGCCTTCGACCCCGGGGGCGACGAGGCGGGCGAGCCGCCGGCGCTGGTCATGCCGTGGCTGGGCGAGCGCACGTTCCGCGACGTGCTCGAGGCCGCCGCCAGCGACGACGAGCGGGTTCACGCCGCCCGCGCCTTCGTCGAGGTCGTGGAGGCCGTCGGACACGTGCACATGCTCGGGGTCGTCCACGGCGACCTCAAGCCCGAGAACGTGCTGCTCGACGAGGGCGGGCGGCCGGTCCTGGTCGACTTCGGCCTGGCGCGCGTCATGCGTCAGGCGCGCCTGGAGCGCACGCTCGCGCAGTCGCTGCGCAGCGAGGACGCCCTGACCGGCGGGACGCTGGCCTACATGGCGCCCGAGGTCGTCAAGGGCGGCGAGCCCACCTACCAGGCCGACGTGTACGCGCTGGGCGTCATGCTCCACGAGGTGCTCCTCGGCCGCCGCCCCGACAAGGTCACCCGCCCCGAGGACCTCCGCCGCCACCTGCCGGGCGAGGTGGTCGACCTGATCCTGGGCCGGGCGCTCGCCTACGAGCCCCTCGATCGGTTCGGGCGCGCCGGCCACCTCGAGGTCGAGCTGCGCCTGAAGCTCGCGCCCCACCTCCACACCGGCCTGCGCCGCCGCGCGCTCGGCGCCGGCCGCGCCGCGCTGGCCGGCCTGGCGGCGTTCTTCGTGGCGCTGCGCTACGCGTTCGTGGCCGCGCTGCTCGCGACCTACGCGGCGCTCGCGATCGGGACGGCGGTCACGGTCGCCCACGAGGGCGTCGAGGGCCTGTTCGTCCTGCTGCCCGCGCTCCTCGCGGTCTTGCTGCACACCTTCGTCCGCTGGGAGGGCCCCGAGACGCCCGAGGAGGCGAGCGCGCGCACGGGCTTCTTCTGGAAGAAGGGGCGGTAAGCGCTACGGTTCGGCCGCGCGCTCCCGCTCGGCCTCGCCCGCCCCGAGCAGGCCCCACAGCACGCCCAGCGCGCAGCAGCCCGCGACCGACAGCAGCGCGGCCGCGGTGAACGGCAGCCCGCCCACCCAGCGCTCGGGGAGGTAGTAGGCCGCCCACGGCTCGCGCAGCGCGGTCGCGACCGGGGTGCAGAACACGGGCAGCGAGGCGACCAGCGCGAACAGCCCCAGCGGAAGTCGCCACGGGCGGGCCGGGGGGCTGCGACGCATACCCCAGCGCCAGGCGCCGAACCACAGCCCGAACAGGAGCCCGACCAGCAGCGCCTCGGACCACCAGGCCTGGAGCACGACCCAGGCGGGGCCTCGGAGCGAGAACTGCTCGAATCCACGCCCGAGCGTCGAGAGCCCAGCGGCGTCTCGGTCCGCTCGCCAGCGCTCGATCGCGACCCAGAGGAGGTCCTCGCACATGGGAACGGACGGGACGGGGTGAGCTAGGCCCACCCACGCGACGAGCAGGTCGAGCGCTCTGCGACGCACCCGAGCGTCTCGGTCGCGCGCCAGCAGCGGAAGACAGCCCGCGACGGCGCGTTCGGCTCCGGTGGTGGGAGCCGATTTCGCTAGCTCTCGGGACAAGCTGCGGGCGATCGCGAGACGCGCCGCGAGCGGGACGCTGACATGGGGCCGCTCGGGATCGCTGGAGCGCAGAGCGCGCACGGGGCCGAGCGGGTCGACGTCCACCAGCGCCGAGGCCAGCCTCAGCGCGAGCTCACCGTCGGCGCGCGCGACGTTCGCCGGCAGCGCGAGCAGGCGCGCTCGGATGGCGGGCTCGGCGACCGTCACCCATCGCTCTCCCAAGGCCTCCGCGGCCATGACGGCGACCGTGAGGTCGGGCGTCGCCACGACCGAGATGAGCGCCTCTTGCGCGAGCGCGCCGGTCGTTCGGCCGCCGGGTGCGGTCCTCCAGACCTCTGCCAGACGCCGAACCGCCGCCTGGCGCACCTCGGTCGCGCGGTCGGCCTGCGCCGTGCGCAGGAGCAGCGTCACGTTGGTGAGGGCGCTGGCCGCTGCGGCACGCACCCGCGGGGTCCGTCCGTGCGCGAGCGTCTGGGTCAGCTCTCGCTCCCCGGCCAGACCCAGGCGAGAGATCGCGTACGCCGCCCGCGCGCCCACTCCGCCATCGGGGTCGTCGAGCGCCGCCCGCAGGGCCGGCAGCGCGGCGAGCGCGTCCACCCCGGGCGCCCCGAGCCGCGTCGCGGCGGCGCGCCGCTCCAGCGTCCAGGGCGAGCGCAGCGCCGCGGTCCAGCGAGCGAGCTCGTCCTCCGCCGACTGCGCGAGCGCGCACGGCGCGAGGACGAGCACGAGCAGCGCCGCGCCGATCCCGCGTCTCGCGCTCGTCCGCTCGCCCATGAGTCGCCTCCAAGACCAGCATGCCTCACGGGAGCGCCACGCGCTCGGCCTCACGCCTCGCAGAACCGCACCAGCCCCGCCGCCTCCTCGGCGACCGCCGTCTCGAGCGAGCGCTTCAGGAGCGGTCCAAACAGCACGGCCAGGAGCCCGCGCGAGCGGAGCCACAGCGTGACGCGCGCGCCGTCCGCCGCCGGCTCCACGACGTGCCCGGCCTGGAGCGCGAGGCCGGGCACGACCCGGGTCTCCCACTCGTAGATCCGCGGCGGTTCGTGGCGGGTGACGACCCACACGCTGGCGCGCTCGCCATGGATTCGGTACCGCGCCCCCACCCGGAACGGCCCCTCGTCGAGCGCGTCGACCCGGTGAATCACCGGGTTCCAGCGCGGCCACCCCGGGGGATCGGCCTGGATGGCGAACACGCGCTCGACGACGGCGCGGATCGTGAACGTGCGTTCGAAGTAGGCCATGGGCTCGCTCGTGGCTGCCGTCCTCGATCCTCGGCGAGACTGTATGGCGCCGTCGCCGCGCCGAGAGCCCTGCGCGGCTACGTCGGCACGGCGTGCGAGGTCCGCCGCCAGATCCCCTCGCGCGCCAGCCAGGGCTCGAACCAGGGCTGCGGCCCCGGCAGCCGCTCCTTGCGCGCCGTGACGAAGCCGCCGCCCGGCGCGACCCGCGCCGCGAGGGTCGGGAGCACGGCCTGCTGGAGCGGCAGGTCGAAGTACGTGAACACGAGATTCCGGCACAGCACGAGGTCGAACACCTCGTCCGGCGTCGTGGCGCGCAGGTCCTCGCAGCGCAGCTCCACGTCCGCGCGGATCGCCGGGTCGAGCACCAGCTCGCCGTCCTCCGGGCGGAACCACCGCTCGCGCCAGGCGGCCGGCAGGTCCTTCACGCTGCTCGGCGCGTAGCGCCCGGCCTCCGCCCGGGCGAGCGTGTCCCGATCGACGTCGGTCCCGAGCAGCCGAAGCCCGAGCCCACAGAACCGCGCCGCGAGCCGCTCGCGCCACAGGATCGCCAGCGTGTACGGCTCCTCCCCCGCCGCGCAGGGCACGCTCCACACCGCGAGGCGCGAGGCCCCGCGCGTGAGCGCCGCCGCGGCCAGCTCGGGCAAGACCGTGTCGGCGAGCCGATCGAACACCGAGCGATCGCGATAGAACCGCGAGATCGGA
>CAZMSZ010000042.1:0-2871 GCA_964569055.1 uncultured Planctomycetota bacterium
CATGGAGCCGAACACCCACCTCGCGATCGACCGCGCGCTGTGCGGCGAGCCGGTCGCGCTCGAGCCCGAGCGCGCGACGGTGCGGCTCGTCACGCGGCCAGACATGGCGGCCGACGCGCGCGGGCTGGTGCACGGCGGGTTCGTGTTCGGGCTGGCCGACTACGCGGCCATGCTCGCGGTCAACGACCCCCACGTCGTGCTCGGCTCGGCCGAGCTGCGCTTCACCGCGCCGGTGACGGTCGGCGAGATCGTGGTCGCCGAGGCGCAGGTCGCGTCGGCGAGCGGCAAGAAGCGGGTGGTCGACGTGCGCGTGCGGCGCGGCGAGGTCGAGGTCCTGAGCGGGCGGCTGACCTGCTTCGTGCTCGCGCGGCACGTGCTCGACGGGGCGGGCGCGTGAACGGCGGGGAGCGCGTCGCCGCCGTCTTGGAGCGGCAGGGGGTCCGGTTCCTGTTCACCCTGTGCGGCGGGCACATCTCGCCGATCCTGGTCGCCGCGCGGGCGCGCGGGCTGCGCGTGATCGACGTGCGCCACGAGGTGAACGCGGTGTTCGCCGCCGACGCGGTGGGCCGCCTGACCGGTGTCCCCGGCGTGGCCGCGGTCACGGCGGGGCCGGGCGTCACCAACGCGCTCACGGCGCTCAAGAACGCCCAGATGGCCCAGGCCCCGCTGGTGCTCCTGGGCGGCGCCGCGGCCACGGTGCTCAAGGGGCGCGGCTCGCTCCAGGACATCGACCAGCTCGCGGCGATCGAGCCGCACGTGAAGTGGTCCGGCACGGTGGCGCGCCTGGCCGACCTGGTGCCCACCCTGGAGGAGGCGTTTCGCCAGGCCGTGAGCGGGGTCCCGGGCCCGACCTTCGTGGAGCTGCCGATCGACCTGCTCTACGACGAGCCGCTGGTCCGCTCCTGGTACGAGCAGCAGTCGGGCGGGAGGTCGCTCGCCGCGCGCGCGGTCGGGTTCTACGTCCGTCGCCACCTCGACCGCCTGTTCGCGGGGGCGAGCGCGCCCGTCCAGCCGGCCGCGCGGGTCCGCCCGCCCGTGAGCGCGCCGCTGCAGCCGCTCGTCCGCCGGGCCGCCACGCTGCTGGGGCGCGCGGCGCGGCCGGTGGTGCTGGTGGGGAGCCAGGCGGTTGCGCGCGCCGACGAGGCGCACCTGGTGGCGCAGGCGCTGGAGCGGCTCGGCGCGCCGACGTACCTCGCGGGCATGGCGCGCGGGCTGCTCGGCCCCGACCACCCGCTGCAGCTCCGGCACGCGCGCACCGCCGCGCTCAAGGAGGCGGACCTCGTGATCCTGGCGGGCGTCCCCTGCGACTTCCGCCTGGGCTACGGCCGCTCGATCGGGCGCAAGGCGACCGTGGTCTCGGCCAACCTCGAGCTGAAGGCGCTGGTGCAGAACCGGATCCCCGACCTGCCCGTCCCCGGCGACCCGGGGCGCTTCTTGCGGCGCCTCGCCACGACCGCCCCGATCGACCGCGAGCGGTGGGCGCCGTGGCACGACCGCCTGCGCGAGCGCGACGCCGCGCGCGACGCCGAGATCGAGGCGATGGCCGCGCAACCCGCCCCGCCCGTCAACCCCCTGGCGGTGGTCCGCGCCGTCGAGCGCCACCTCGGCCCCCAGGCGGTGCTCGTGGGCGACGGCGGCGACTTCATCGCCACGGCCGCCTACGTGGTCAAGCCGCGCGCTCCGCTGCGCTGGCTCGACCCCGGCGCGTTCGGGACGCTCGGGGTGGGGGCCGGCTTCGCGCTCGCGGCCGCGCTCTGCCACCCGGGCGCGGACGTGTGGCTGCTGTGGGGCGACGGCGCGGCCGGGTTCAGCCTGATGGAGCTCGACACCTTCGCCCGCCACGGGATCGGAGTGATCGCCGTCGTCGGCAACGACGCCGGCTGGGCCCAGATCGCCCGCGACCAGGTCGAGATCCTGCGCGACGACGTCGGCACGGTCCTGGCCCGCACGGCCTACGACGCGGTGTGCGAGGGCCTGGGCGGGGTCGGCTTCGCGGTGACCCGCGAGGACCAGCTCGACGGGGCGTTCGAGGCCGCCAAGGTCGCCGCGGGCGCGGGCAAGCCGGCCCTGGTCAACGTGCACGTCGGGCGCACGGAGTTCCGTAAGGGGTCGATCTCGATGTGAGGAGGACGAGTCCGAGACGCCAAGAAGAGCTGTCGCTGCTATGAGTCCCGCTCCCTTGCTCGAGGAGAGACCGCCAAGAGAGGCAAGGACGAGCTGTCGCTGACGAGCTCAGCTCCCTCGCCTGAAGAATGACCGCCAAGAGCGCCAAGAACGCCAAGGAAGAGCTGTCGCTGACGAGGCCAGCTCCCTTGCCTGGGAGTGACCGCCAAGAAGAGCTGTCGCTGACGAGGTCGGCTCCCTTGCCTGAGAGAGACCGCCACGAAAGGCAGGACGAGCTGTCGCTGACGAGCTCAGCTCCCTCGGCTGAAAGATGACCGCCAAGGGCGCCAAGAACGCCAAGGAAGAGCTGTCGCTGACGAGGTCAGCTCCCTTGCCTGAGGAGTCACCGCCAAGAAGGCCAAGGACGAGCTGTCGCTGACGAGGTCGGCTCCCTTGCCTGAGGAGAGACCGCCAAGAAAGGCAAGGACGAGCTGTCGCTGACGAGGTCGGCTCCCTTGCCTGAGGAGAGACCGCCAAGAAAGGCAAGGACGAGCTGTCGCTGACGAGCTCAGCTCCCTCGCCTGAAGAATGACCGCCAAGAGCGCCAAGAACGCCAAGGAAGAGCTGTCGCTGATGAGGTACCGCGCCAGGAAATAGGTCCGATCCGATGAGGTTCCGCGCCAGGAAATAGGTCCGATCCGATTCCGAGGCCGATTCCGACTCCGATTCCGTCCCCTCCCCCAAGCCCCCGTTTCCTGCACTCCGTCC
>CAZMSZ010000042.1:2971-8784 GCA_964569055.1 uncultured Planctomycetota bacterium
ATTCCGACTCCGATTCCGTCCCCTCCCCCAAGCCCCCGTTTCCTGCACTCCGTCCCCGAGGCAGAATGCCTCCCTGGAGGTGGCCGTGACCCACCGGTTCTGAACGTCCCGTGTCCCGCCCGACGGTGTCGGGCACCGCAACGACTGGATCGGGGCGGGCGGCGGCCGCTGACCTCCGGGGGGAGGTGGCCGCTCGGCCGCCCCTGGAGGTGTGTCCATGACGACGACGAACGGTTTTCTGGAGCGGCTCGAGCCGATCGCGCGAGGGGTGGTCGCCGAGCACGCGGCCGCCGTGGACGCGGAGGCGGCCTTTCCCAAGGCGGCGATCGAGGCGCTCGGCGCGGCGGGCCTGCTGGGGCTGATCAGCGCCCCCGAGGTCGGCGGGCTGGGCGGCGGCCACGAGGCGGCCGCGCGGGTGGTGGAGCGGCTGGCGCGCGAGTGCGGCTCGACCGCCATGGTCGTGTGCATGCACTACGCGGCGGTCGCCGTTGTCGAGCGGTACGGCCCCGAGGAGACGCGCCGCGCCCTGGCCTCGGGCGCTCGGCTCGCGACGCTGGCGTTCTCCGAGGCGGGCTCGCGCAGCCACTTCTGGGCGCCGGTCGGCACGGCCACCAGCGAGGGCGACGCGGTGCGGCTCGACGCCCACAAGAGCTGGGTCACCTCGGCCCACGCGGCGAGCGACTACGTGTGGTCGAGCAAGCCGCTGGCGGCCGACGGAATGAGCACGATCTGGCTGGTCCCGAGCGGCGCGAGCGGGCTCTCGGCCGACGGCGCCTACAGCGGGCTCGGCCTGCGCGGCAACGACTCCACGCCGGTGCGCGCCGAGGACGTGCGCGTCCCCCCCGCCGCCATGCTCGGCGAGGACGGGGCGGGCTTCGACGTCATGATGGGCACGGTCCTGCCGATCTTCAGCCTCATGAACGCGGGCTGCGCGGTCGGGCTCATGAGCGGCGCGGTGGCGCGCACGATCGAGCACGTGCGCGGGACGCGCTACGCGCACCTCGACAGCGTCCTGGCCGAGCTGCCCACGATCCGGGCCTACGTGGCCCGCATGCAGCTCCGGCTCGACGCGACCCGCGCGCTGTGGCTCGACGCCTGCGCGGCGGTGGAGGCCACGCGGGAGGACGCCATGCTGCGGGTGCTCGAGGCCAAGGCCGCCGCCGGCGAGGCGGCGCTCGAGGTGCTCGACGGGGCGATGCGCGTGTGCGGCGGCGCCGCCTACCGGCGCGACATCGCGGTCGAGCGCTACTTCCGCGACGGGCGGGCGGGGAGCGTGATGGCGCCCACCACGGATCAGCTCTACGACTTCATCGGCAAGGCGCTGTGCGGCCTGCCGCTGCTCGGGTGAGGGGGCGCATGAGTGACACGCTGCTGCTCGGGGCCGTCGCCTACGACCCCAAGGTGGTCACGATCTGGGAGGGCTTCAAGGCGTGGTTCGCGGCGCGCGGGCTCGCCTTCGACTACGTGCTCTACTCCAACTACGAGCGCCAGGTCGAGGCCCACCTCGCGGGGCACGTCCACGTGGCCTGGAACTCGCCGCTGGCCTGGATCGAGGCCGAGCGGCTGGCGCGGGCCCGCGGGCGCACCGCGCGCGCGATCGCCATGCGCGACACCGACCAGGACCTGACCTCGGCGGTGCTGGTGCGCTCCGACGGTCCGACCTCGCTCGAGGGGCTCCGCGGGGCGCGGGTCGCCGTCGGCGCGTCCGACTCGCCCCAGGCCACGCTGATCCCGCTCGAGCACCTGCGCGCCGCGGGCCTCGCGCCGGGCCGCGACGTGGAGGTGCTCCACCACGAGGTCGCGGTCGGCAAGCACGGGGATCACATCGGCGGCGAGCGCGACGCCGTGCGGGCGCTGCTCGAGGGGCGCGCCGAGGCGGCCTGCCTGATCGACGGGAACCACGCGCTGTTCGCGCGCGAGGGCACGATCCCCAGCGGCGCGGTGCGGGTGCTCGCCCAGACCGCGCCCTACGACCACTGCAACTTCACCGCGCTCGACGACGCCCCCGCGGCGCTCGTGGAGCGGTTCGCCGCGCTGCTGCTCACCATGTCGTACGACGACCCCGAGGCCCGCCCGCTCCTCGACCTCGAGGGGCTCAAGGCGTGGCGAGCGGGCCGCACCAGCGGCTACGCGCAGCTCGAGCGGGCCGTCGACGCGTTCGGCACGATCGCGCCCTGGCTCCAGGCCCAGGGCGCGGCCTGAGCCGCGCGTGAGCGCGCCGGCCGAGCCCGGGACGGTCGACCTCGGCCCGCTCGGGCTCGACCGGGGCGGGCACATCCTGCTGCAGCGCGCCCTCCGCGCCTTGCCCGTCGGAGCGCGCCTGGCGGTCCGGGGTCGCGACCCCCACCTCCTGCTCGACCTGCCCGCCTGGTGCCGGCGCGAAGGTCACGCGTTCGAGCGCGCCGCGAGCGCCGACGCCGTGGCGTGGCTGACCCGCGGCCCGGCGCACGAGCAGCGGTGGGCGGGCGCCGAGCGGGCCGGCCGCGCCGACCCGGGGAGCGAGGGCGCGGTGGTGGAGCGCCCCTCGCCGCGCTGGGGCCTGGCCGCGCGCGGGGCCCTGGTGGAGGCCGGGGCCCCGGCCTTCACCTACCCCCTCGACCGCAAGCTCGAGGTGTGGGCCGACGAGGCGGGGCGGATCTACCGCCAGGGCGCCGCCGCGCAGTGGGACCCCGAGACCGCGATCGACTGGTCGGCGCCGTGTGACCTGCCGGGCGAGGTCGAGGACGCGGTGGTCCAGGTCATGACCTACCTGATCGAGAACGAGGCCGCCGCCCTGCAGGTCCCCGCCCGGTTCCTGGCGCAGGTCCACCCGCACTTCCGCGAGGTGCTGCAGGTCCTGGCGCTGCAGGCCGCCGACGAGGCGCGGCACATCGAGGTGTTCACGCGGCGCGCCCTCCTGCGCCGGAGCGAGCTGGGGACCTCGTCCCACGGCGGGCAGGCCTCGCTCAAGACGCTCCTCGACGAGCCCGACTTCGCGCTGGCCTCGTTCCTGCTGTCGGTGCTGGGCGAGGGCAGCTTCCTCGACCTGCTCCGCTTCTTGCACGAGCACGCGCCCGACCCGATCACCCGCGAGGTCGCGCGGCTGACCGGGCAGGACGAGGCGCGCCACGTGGCGTTCGGCCTGGCGCACCTCAAGCGGCACGTCCAGCACGACCCGGCCGAGCGCGGCCGCCTGAGCGCGGCGATCGAGCGGCGCCACGCCACCCTGACCGACACCGCCGGCCTCAACCAGGAGGTGTTCGACGCCCTGGTGGTGCTGGCCGCGGGCGCGTTCGAGCCCGAGGCGATCGAGCGCGGGTTCGCCCGGGTGGTGGCGCTGCAGCAGGCCATGGACGCTGGCCGCCGCCGCCGGCTGGGTCAGCTCGGCTTCGCGCCGGACGAGGCGGAGCGCCTCTCGAGCCTCCACACCCGCAACTTCATGTAGGCATGCCGCGCTGCGCCATGGCCGGCGCCCCCAAGGAGCGTGCGGGCGGGCGGGGCGAGCAGGTAAAAGAGGTGCCCCGCCGCCGGCCGCTCGCGCGTCGCGCGCCGGGCGGGCGAGGAGGCGGCATGCGGCGCGGTGCGGTGGTGGCCCTGGCGATCGCGGCCTCGGTGTGCGGTGCCACCCCGGTCCTGGCCTCCAACGGCGCGATGCCGTCCACGATCGGCAGCAAGGGGCCGGTCTCGATCCCGGTCGACGGCGACGCCCAGACCATGTTCCGCATGCCGTCGTCGATCGCCTGGAGCCTCGACCACCGGATCGACCTCGACGCGTTCCTGTTCTACAGCCAGTCCCGCATGAGCAACTCGCTCAACGACTACGAGTCGGAGTCGAGCACCCCCGGCGGCTCGGGCGGGATCCTGTTCGCGCTCGGCCGCCCCGACGGGGACGACGACCCGGCCTGGGACACCTACACCGACGCCCGCAAGTTCACGTTCGGGGTCGGGGTCTACGTGGACATGGCGGGCGGGAGCGGCGACGCCAACGAGATCCGCTACACCACCTTCCCCGACGGGATCGGGCTCACGACCTCGATCACGTTCGTCAACGCCAGCTTCGTCGGGGCCTACACGATCACCGACTACCTCGCCGTCGCCGCCTCGTTCCACGTGATCTACGCCTCGCTCACCAGCAAGACGCTCGTGGGCGGCGACGGGACCCCGCTCGAGGGCAGCCCCGAGGTCCCCGACGCGGTGATCCCGGGACACCCGTCCTACGCCGACTTCCTCAACCTGTTCCGCAGCGACGAGGCCACCGATCCCACGACCTACTTCGAGACCGACCTCGTGGGCGTCCAGTTCAGCGGAACGCTGTCGCTCTCGCTGCGGCCCATGCCCAACCTCGGGATCGGCCTCTCCTGGCGCCTCCCCAGCATCGGGCCGCCGCTCTCGGGGAAGGGCAAGGTCGACGCGAACACCACGGTGGAGACCGCGCTCGGGGGTGACCCGACGCTGACCGCGATCTTCGAGAGCACCCTCACGGCGCATGGGGGCGCGCTCGGCTACACCGACGAGTACGACGTGGAGCTGAGCGGGATCACGGTCCCCCAGCAGGTCCGCCTGAGCATCGCCTGGTGGCCCAAGCTCCCCTTCCTCGACGAGGGCCGCCTGCTGCTCGCGGCCGAGCTGGCCTGGATCGAGTGGGCCGAGGGGCTCGGTGAGGCCAAGGCCGAGCTCAGCGGCGGCAAGAACGAGGACCTCTCCCAGATCATCGGCGGCAACTCGATCGAGACCACGCTCAAGCAGCGCTGGCGCAACCAGTGGGTGATCTCGCTCTACACGGCGGTCGCGGTCACCGAGGCGCTCTCGTTCCGGCTCGGCTTCAACCACGGCCTGATCCCGCTCAACCCCAGGCAGCAGGGCGGGACGGCGACCTCGGGCTACACCTCGACGAACCTCAGCTTCGGCGCCAGCTACCGGATCGGGAGCTGGGAGCTGATGGGGCTGATCGAGCACGCCTTCTACGACTCGGCCCGCGCGCCCAAGGACGTGACCGAGCTGACCGCGCGCGACAGCCTGTACGGCTCGCTGCAGTGGACGTTCCACCTCGGGGTCAGCTACCGGTTCTGAGTGCCGCGCGGCCGAAGCCCTTGGAGGGTAGCGGCGTACGGCATGTGCCGCTCGCGTCCGCCAGACGGCTCCGGTGGCGTGACGTCTCACCGAAACGGACTTCGGCCGCGTGGCACTTGGGGCGGCTCAGCCGAAGCCGAGCGTCCGCTCCGCAGCCCGCGGGCTACGCTCCCTTGCGCCGCGCGTCCGAGCTGGGCTATACCCCTGCCATGGCGCGCCGCTCCTCGATCGGCTGGCTCCTCGGGCTCGTCCTCGCCGTCCTGCCCCAGCTCGCGCTCGCGACCGCGGGGCGCGGGGTCGTGGTGTGCCAGGAGGTCGGGGGCGCCGCCGCCCTGGAGTGGGCGCTCGCGGGCTGCTGCGACTCGGCGACCGCCCCGACGGCCGACGTCGGGCCGAGCGGCTGGCGCGCCGAGCCCGACGCGTGCCGCGCCTGCCTCGACACGCCCCTCGGCGCGAGCGCGCTCCGCGACGACGTCGCGCGGGGCGGCCTCGCGGCGACGGTCGGGCTGACGCTGCACCTCCCGCTCCCGCTCGGTGCGCTCGCCCTGCGGCCTCTCGCCGTCGGCGCCCCCGCCGGCGCGGTCGGGCCGCCGCTGCACCCGCCGCTCGTCGTCACGAGGCCGCGGGTCCTGCGCTGCTAGCACGCGCTCCGGGCGGGCCATGGCCACGCCCGGAACCTGGTCCGGAGTCCCCCTCCTGCCCCGGAGCGCGCTGCCATGCGTCTCTCGCCCCGCCCGTCCTGGGCGATCGCCCTTCTCCTCATC
>CAZMSZ010000042.1:8884-31230 GCA_964569055.1 uncultured Planctomycetota bacterium
CGGGCCGACGCCGCCTCCTGGATCTCGGGGGCCTGGCTCACCTGGCCCGTGCCGCGCCCGGACGAGATCGACGCCCGCGAGGGGATCGCCCGCGCCGAGATCGGCGCCGCCCGCGCCCGCGTCGCGGCGGCGGAGTGGACGCTGGTGCGCGACGTGCAGCTGGCGTACGTGCGCCTGCTCGCCGCGGAGGCGCGGGTCGAGCAGGTGGCGGGGCTGACCCGGATCGCGGCGCGCACGCTCGACTACTTCCGCCGCGCGCGCGCCCTGGGCGCCGCCACCGCGCTCGACGAGAACCTCGCCGCCGTGACGGCGAGCACCCTCGGCGCCGACGCGATCCAGGCCCGGGCCGACGCTCGGCGGGCTCGCCAGGCGCTGAACGCGCTGCTCGGGCTGCCCCCCGACGAGCCCTACGCCCTGCAGAGCTCGCTCGCCGCCGCCACGCGGGCGGACGACGCCCCGAGCGCGCCCGAGGCGCTGGTGGCGCACGCGCTCGAGCGCCGGCCCGACGTTCGCGAGCTGATGGCCGCCTACCAGCGGGCCGAGCAGGCGCTGCGCCTCGAGGTCGCCGAGCAGTGGCCGCAGCTCACGATCGGGACCGGGATCGGGATCACGCTCCCGTTCCTCAGCCGCTTCAACCAGCCTGCGATTCGCACGGCGGAGCGCGCCCGAGAGGCCGCGGGGCGGCGCGTGCACGCGGCGGTGCAGCAGGTGCGAGCCGAGGTGCACGCCGCGCTGCTCGAGACGCGCGCCGCCGAGCAGCTCCACCGGCTGTTCGAGGAGGAGGTCGCGCCGGGCCTCGAGCGCTCGGTGAGCCTCACCGAGCGCGCGTTCGCGGCGCGCGAGGTCACGCCCCTCCAGATCCTGACGACCCAGCAGCAGGTGATCGAGGTCCGCGGGCGGGCGCTCGCGGCGCAGGAGCGGCTCGCCGCCGCGCGGGTGCGCCTCGCGGCCGCCACCGGGCGCCTGCTGCCCGAGCTGTGGGCTGGGCCCGAGCCGAACGTCGAGGTGGACGAGGACGGAGGTCCCCGATGAGCATCGCTGCCACCCCCCCGCTCCTCCGGTCGTTCGCCCTGCTGGCCGCGCTCACGCTCGCGGCGTGCGATCGCGGCGGCGAGCACGGGCACGACCCGCACCAGCACGGCCCGCGCGGCGCCAGCAGCGACGTGGTCGCGCTCACGCCCGAGCAGCTCGCCGCGGCCGAGGTCGAGGTCGCCGCGGCGGGCCCGGGCCGGGTCGGGGAGGCGCTGACGCTGACCGCGGTGGTCCGGCCGAACGTCGACGCGCAGGCCCACATCACGCCCAGGGTCCCCGGCCTGGTGCGGGCGATCCACAAGCACCTCGGCGACCGGGTCGAGGCGGGGGAGGTGGTCGCCGAGCTCGAGAGCACCGAGCTGGGCCTGGCCGTGAGCCGCTACCTCGAGGCTCAGGCCCTGGCCGGGGCGGCCCGCGAGATCCTCGAGCGCGAGCGCGAGCTGCTCGACCGCAAGGTCGAGGTCGCGCAGACGATCTACGAGCGGGAGGCGGCGCTCAAGGAGCAGGAGATCACCACCCTCCGGCCGTTCTACGAGGCCGAGCGCGCGCTGTCCGAGGCGCGCCTGGAGCGGCAGAGCCGGCTGCTCGAGCTGCAGGCCGCCCTGCGCCAGCGCGAGATCGCCCACGAGACCGCCGAGGAGCAGCTCCACATCCTCGGCCTGGACGACGACGCGGTCGCGAAGCTGGGCGAGGGGGCCCAAGACGGGCATCGCCACGGGCGTTACCCGCTGCACTCCCCGCGCGCAGGCGTCGTGGTGGAGCGCGACGTCACCGAGAACGAGTTCGTGGCCACCGACGACAAGCTGTTCGTGGTGCAGGACCTGAGCCGGGTGTGGGTGGTGGCGGCGGCGTACGAGCAGGACCTGCGCCACCTCCGCCGCGGCCAGCCCGCCGTCGTCCGGCTCGACGCCTTCCCCGACGTCGCGCTCTCGGGCCAGGTGACGTTCATCGACTACGAGGTCGGCCAGGCGAGCCGCGCGGCCGAGGTCCGGGTGGAGCTGCCCAACGAGGGGGTGCCCGGCTGGGCCGAGCCCTTCCCCCTCCGCCCCGGCATGTTCGGCGAGGTCGAGGTCGCGATCGCCACCCGCGAGGCCGCCGTGCTCCTCCCCGAGCACGCCATCGTCCACGAGGGAGAGCGCAGCTTCGTGTTCGTGCGGCTCGAGGGAGGGGCCCCGCCAGGCGAGCACGAGGGTGAGCACGACGAGCACGACGAGCACGCAGGACAGCCGCCCGAGCGGCCCCGCGTGCGCTTCGAACGCCGGGAGGTCCAGCTCGGCGTCGCGGGGCGCGAGGGGGTCGAGGTGCTGCGAGGGGTGAAGCCGGGCGAGCAGGTCGTGATCCGCGGCGCGTTCACCCTCAAGTCGCTCGCGCGGCGAGGCGAGCTCGGCGGCGGGCACTCGCACTAGGAGCCGGGCGTGATCAACCGCATCGTCGACCTCTCGCTCGACAACCGCTTCTTGGTGCTCGTGCTGTGGCTGCTGGTCGTGGTCCTCGGGCTGCGCTCGCTGCGGGAGCTGCCGATCGACGCCGTCCCCGACGTGACGAACGTCCAGGTCCAGGTGCTCACCAACAGCCCCGGCCTCGCCCCCGAGGAGGTGGAGCGCTTCATCACCTTCCCCGTCGAGACCTCCATGAGCGGCCTCCCCCGGGTGGAGGAGATCCGCTCGGTCTCGAAGTTCGGGCTCTCCGTCGTGACGGTCGTGTTCGAGGAGGGGACCGACATCTACTGGGCCCGGCAGCTGGTGAGCGAGCGCCTCGGCGAGGCCCGTGAGCAGATCCCCGACGGCTACGGCGAGCCGTCCCTGGGGCCGATCTCGACGGGGCTGGGGGAGATCTACCAGTTCGAGGTCCGCGGCGAGGGCTACACGCCCATGGAGCTGCGCACGATCCTCGACTGGTCGGTGAACTACCAGCTCCGCTCCGTGCCGGGCGTGGTCGAGGTCAACGCCTTCGGCGGCGAGCTGAAGACGTACCAGGTCACGCTCGACCCGACCAAGCTCGTCTCCTACGGCGTCTCCCTCGAGCGGGTGTTCGACGCGATCCAGGGCAACAACGCCAACGTGGGCGGCGGCTACATCGCGCACGCCGGGGAGCAGTACCTGATCCGCGGCGAGGGCCTCGTCGACGACCTCGAGGACCTCGCCGACATCGTCGTCGCCCACGACGAGGACGGCACGCCGGTCTACGTCCGCAACCTCGCGACCGTCGAGCTCGCGCCCATGCTCCGCCAGGGCGCGGTCACCCGGGACGGCCGGGGCGAGGCCGTGATCGGGATCGTGATGATGCTCATGGGCGCCAACTCGCGGGTGGTCTCACGAGACGTGCACGCGCGGATCGAGCAGCTCGAACGGACGCTCCCCCCCGGGGTCACGATCGACACGTTCTACGACCGGACCGAGCTCGTCGACCGCACGATCCGCACGGTCGCGATCAACCTGCTCGAGGGCGGCGCGCTGGTGGTCCTGGTCCTGCTGCTGCTCCTCGGCGACCTGCGCGGCGGCCTGCTCGTGGCCTCGGCGATCCCCATCTCCATGCTGGTCGCCTTCACGGCCATGTCCTGGGCCGGCCTGTCGGGCAACCTCATGTCGCTCGGCGCGATCGACTTCGGGCTGATCGTGGACGGCTCGGTCGTCCTGATCGAGAACGTGATCCGCTACCTCCACGAGCACCGCGACGACCCGCGACCTCACCTCGAGAAGGTGCGCAGCGCCTGCCACGAGGTGGCGCGCCCGGTCGCGTTCGCCGTCGGGATCATCATGATCGTCTACCTGCCGATCCTGGCCCTGCGGGGGATCGAGGGGAAGATGTTCCAGCCCATGGCGCTGACCGTGGTGTTCGCGCTGGCGGGCTCCCTCCTGTGCGCGCTGACGCTGATGCCCGTGCTGGCGTCGCTGTTCCTGGTCCGGGTGCGCGAGCGCGAGCCGCTCCTGTTCCGGCTGGCGCGGCGCGCCTACGAGCCCCTCCTCCGCGCCACCCTGGCGCGCCCGCTCCGCACGGGGCTGGCGGCCGTGGTGATCTTCCTGGCCAGCCTCGGCGTGACCCCGTTCCTCGGCGCGGAGTTCATCCCCCGCCTCGACGAGGGGGCGATCGCGATGCAGATCTGGCGCATCCCGAGCATCTCGCTGGAGCAGTCGAACGCGATCAGCACCGCGGTCGAGGCGCTCGTGAAGGAGGAGTTCCCCGAGGTCGACACCATCGTGTCCCGCACGGGCCGCGCCGAGATCGCCACCGACCCCATGGGGGTGGAGATCAGCGACACCTACCTCATGCTGAAGCCGCGCTCGACCTGGCGCTTCGAGGGCAAGGAGGCGCTCCTGGCCGCGATCGACGCCCGCCTGACCGAGCGCTTCCCCGGCGTCATGTTCAGCTACTCGCAGCCGATCGAGCTGCGGGTCGCGGAGCTGATCAGCGGCGTGCGCTCGGACATCGGGATCAAGGTCTACGGCGACGACATCGACCGCATGAAGCAGGTGGCCGACCAGATCGTGGCCGCCATCCGCGAGGTGCCCGGGATCGAGGAGGCCAAGGCCGAGCAGACCACCGGCCTCCCCACGGTCCGCGTGCAGCTCCGCCGCGACGCCATCGCGCGGCTCGGGATCAACGCCGAGGACGTGCTCGACGTGGTCGAGACGATCGGCGGGAAGGCGCTGGGGACGGTCCTCGAGGGGCAGCGGCGGTTCGTCCTGCAGGCCCGCTTCGGCGGGCAGGTCCGGGACAGCCTCCAGGCGCTCCGCGAGCTGAGGGTCGCCGGGCCGGCCCGAGGCGACGGCCCGCCGGCCATGGTCCCGCTCTCGCAGCTGGCGGACATCCGGCTGGAGGAGGGCCCGGCCCAGATCAGCCGCGAGCGCGTCAGCCGCAGGACGACCGTCGAGGCCAACGTCCGCGGCCGCGACCTCGCGTCGACCGTGACGGACGCCCAGGCCGCCGTGGCTCGCGAGGTCGAGCTCCCCACGGGGTGGACCCTCGAGTGGGGCGGGCAGTTCGAGAACCTCCAGGCCGCCACGGCCCGCCTGGCGCTGCTCGTGCCGCTCGCCCTGCTGCTGATCTTCGTGCTGCTCTACTCCGCGTTCGGCTCGCTGCGGCTGGCGGCGCTCGTCTACCTCAACGTGCCCCTGGCGACCACGGGCGGCCTGCTGGCGCTGGCCGCGCGCGGGTATCCCTTCTCGATCTCGGCCGGCGTCGGGTTCGTCGCCCTGTTCGGCGTGGCGGTGCTCAACGGGGTCGTCCTGATCTCGTCGGTGGTGGAGCTCCGAAGCGCCGGGCTCGGACGCCTCGAGGCCGCCGCCAGCGCGGCCAGGACCCGCCTGCGCCCCGTCCTCATGACGGCGCTCGTCGCCTCGCTCGGGTTCGTGCCCATGGCGCTCGCCACCTCGGCGGGCGCCGAGGTGCAGCGGCCGCTCGCCACCGTCGTGATCGGCGGGCTGGTGACCTCGACGCTGCTGACGCTGCTGGTGCTCCCCGCGATCTACGCCCGGTTCGGCGCCGAGGACCCCCAGCGGGAAGGCGCGCCGGCTGCTTGACCGCTCCCCGGGCCGCGGCTACGGTCGCGGTATGCCTCGCGCCGCCCTGCTCGTGCGGTCGATCTGCCTCGCGCTGGTGGCGGGCCTGCTGGTGCTGCACGTCCCGCTCGACGTGCTCCGCGCCGAGGCTGGGGCGAGCGCCGAGGCGGCCTGCTGCGACGCGGGCGGGTGCGACGAGCGCCCCGCCACGACGAGCGGCGAGGACGGCGCCGCGCTCGAGGAGCGCGCCCCTCCGCCGCGCCCGACCGACGGCTGCGCCGCGGGCTGCCAGTGCGCCTGCTGCGGCGGGCTGCCCATCACGACGGCCGAGCCGGAGGGCCCGCCGCCTCCGCTCGCGCTCGCGCCGAGCGTGGCCATGGAGCTGCCCGGCGCTCGACGCGATCGGCCGCGCGAGGTGTTCCACCCTCCGCGCGCGTGAGGCGGCGCGCCGCCGCGCGCCCTCCTCGTTCGGTCTCGTCTCGGGCTCGCGCTCGCCTTCAGGCGAGCCCCGCGCCGCGACGAGCGTTCCTCTCCCCCGACCGAGCTCCGACCGCGCGACCCGCGACAGCGGGCCGCGCGCGCGAGGGATCCATGAACCGCACCAGCAAGCTCCTCGTCACAGGCGCGCTCCTCATCCTGGGGGCGGCCAGCTACGGCGCCTACGTGTTCGCGCTCAGGGCCGGGCCGGACGAGGGAGCCCTCGCCCGCTCCTGTCCGCACATGCTGACCCCCGCGGCGTGCCCGTTCTGCACCCCGGCCCGCCTCGAGACCGAGGGCTGGTGCGCCGCGCACGGGGTCCCCGAGGCCGTGTGCACCCGCTGCCATGCGGAGCTGATCGCCGCGTTCCAGGCGCAGGGCGACTGGTGCGCGGAGCACGCGCTGCCCGAGTCGCAGTGCGTGGCCTGCGACCCGGCGCGGGCCGCGTCCCCGCCGACGGCCCCCGCGGCGGGGCCCACCTGCAAGCACGGCGCGGCGCGCGAGGTGTGCTTCGTGTGCGACCCCACGCTGGTGGAGCGGCGCGGGCAGTGCGCCGAGCACGGCGTCCCCGAGGCGCTGTGCACGCGCTGCGATCCGGCGGTGATCCCGGTGTTCCAGGCCACCTACGACTGGTGCGCCGAGCACGGCCTCCCCGAGACCCAGTGCGTCCTCTGCAACCCGCGGGCGGCGGCCGCCCCGCCGCCGCCGCCCGCGCCGCTCTCGCCGGCGGAGCGCCGGCGCGCGGCGCCGACCGCGGGCTGCCGCCTCCACCAGCAGCGGATCCGGCTCGCCTCGGGGCGCGTGGCCGAGGAGGTGGGGATCGAGACCGTGGCGGCCTCGCGCGGGCCCCTACGCGAGCGGGTCGCCGTCACCGCCGAGGTCGTCTACGCCGCCGATCAGCACGCCGAGCTCTCCCCGCGGGCCGCCGGGACGCTGGCCGAGCTCCAGGTCGGGTTGGGCGACCCGGTCGAGGCGGGCGCGGTGCTCGCCTGGATCGACGCGCCCGAGCTCGGCGCCGCGCGCGCGGCCCTGGTGAACGCCGCGAGGCTGCTCGAGGCCGCGGGGCGGACCCACGCGCGCGAGCTCGAGCTCGTGGCCCAGGGCGTCGGCACGCAGCGGGCCGTGATCGAGGCCGACACGCGCCGGGTGCAGGCCGCGGCGGCCCTGCTCGAGGCGGAGCAGCGGCTGCGCGCCCTCGGCCTCGCGCCCGAGGAGATCGAGGCCGCCCGCGCCGCCCCGGCCGGGCCAGCCCGCCTCGCCCTGCGCGCCCCCTTCGCGGGGGTGGTGACGGCCCTCGACGCCGCGCCCGGCGAGGCCGTCGCGCCCGGCCGGCCGCTGCTGACCGTCGCGGACACCCGCACCCTGTGGGCGCTGCTCGACGTCCCCGAGGGCGCGATCGCCCGCGTGGCGCTGGAGCAGCCGGTCGTGGTCTCGCTCGCCGCGCTCCCGGGCGAGCGGTTCACGGGCCGGATCTCCTGGATCTCGAGCGCGATCGACCGACGCACGCGCACGCTCGAGGCGCGCGCCGAGCTGGCCAATCCGCAGGGCCGGCTCCGCGCCAACATGTTCGGGGCGGCCGACGTGCTCCTCAGCGACCGCCGCGACGCGCTCCTGGTGCCGGCGGCGGCGGTGCAGTGGGAGGGCTGCTGCCACGTCGTGTTCCTCCCCTCGGGCGAGGGCGCGTACCTGCCGCGCAAGGTCCAGCTCGGCGGCGCCGCCGGCGCGCACGTCGAGGTGCTCACGGGGCTCGACGAGGGGGACCACGTCGTGACCACCGGCGCCTTCCTGCTCAAGACCGAGCTCCTCGCCGGGAGCATCGGCGCCGGCTGCTGCGAGCCGGTGGAGTGAGGGCGCCCGCTCCGAGCGAGCGCCGCGGCCCGCTCGAGGCGCTGATCGAGCTGTGCCTCGCGCACCGGGCGGTGGTGCTCGTCGCCGCCGCCCTGCTGGTGCTCCTCGGGCTGGACGCGCTCCGCCGGCTGCCGCTCGACGCCTTCCCCGACACCACTCCGGTGCAGGTGACCGTCAACACGGTCGCGCCGACGTTCGCGCCGCTCGAGGTGGAGCGCCAGCTCACGATCCCGGTGGAGACCGTGCTCAGCGGGCTGCCGGGGCTGCGGGAGGCCCGCTCGGTCTCCAAGTTCGGGTTCTCGCAGGTCACGCTGGTGTTCGCCGACGAGCTCGACGTCTACCAGGCGCGGCAGGCGGTCGCCGAGCGGCTCGGCGCGGCCGAGCTGCCCGACGGGGTGGCGCGACCGACGCTCGGCCCGGTGTCGACCGGGCTCGGCGAGGTGTTCCACTACCTCGTCACGGGCGAGGGCGAGAGCCTCACCGACCTGCGCACGGTGCACGACTACCAGGTGCGGCCGGCGCTGGCCGCGGTGCCCGGGGTGGCGGAGGTCAACGCCTGGGGCGGCGCGGAGCGCCAGCTCCACGTGATCGTCGACCCGGAGCAGCTGCTCGCCCGCGACCTGACCGTGGACGACGTGGTGGCGGCGGTCCGCGCCAACAACCTGAGCGCGGCCGGCGGCGTGATCGCGCGCGGCGGCGAGGCGACCTTGGTGCAGGGCCTCGCGCTGGTGGACGACGTGGCGGACGTGGCGGCGATCGTGGTCGCCGCCCGCGACGGGGTGCCGATCCTGGTGGGGGACGTGGCGCGCGTCGAGGAGGGGCACGAGGTCCGTCGAGGGGCGGTCACCGCCGACGGCCAAGGGGAGGTGGTCCTCGGGCTCGGGTTCATGCTCATGGGCGAGAACAGCCGGCAGGTCACGGTCCGGCTGGCCGAGCGGCTGGCGGAGGTGGCGAAGACCCTGCCCGAGGGCGTGGCGGTCGAGCCGGTCTACAGCCGCGCCAGCCTGGTCGAGCGCGTGCTCGAGACCGTACGGCGCAACCTGCTCGAGGGCGCGCTGCTGGTGATCGCGGTGCTGTTCGCGCTGCTCGGCAGCCTGCGCGCCGGGCTGATCGTGGCGCTCGCGATCCCGCTCTCGCTGCTGTTCGCGTTCGACGCCATGGTGCGCTTCGGGATCGCGGGCAGCCTGATGAGCCTGGGCGCGATCGACTTCGGGCTGGTGGTCGACAGCTCGGTGATCATGGTGGAGAACGCCGCCCGCCGCCTGGGCGAGGACGCCTCCGCCCGGAGCGTGCGCGAGGTCGTGCGCGACGCCGCGCTCGAGGTGCGCCGTCCGACCCTGTTCGGCGAGCTGATCATCATCGTCGTCTACCTGCCGATCCTCACGCTGGAGGGGGTCGAGGGGAAGCTGTTCCGGCCGATGGCGCTGACCGTGATCTTCGCGCTGCTCGGCTCCATGGTCCTGTCGGTCACCTTGATGCCGGTGCTGGCGAGCCTGGTGCTGCGCCGCACGGCCAGCGGGGGGCACCGGGACAACGCCCTGGTCCGGGCGCTGAAGGCCGCGTATCGGCCCGTCCTGGACCGCGCGCTGCGCCGGCCCGCGCTGGTCCTGCTCGTCGCGCTGAGCGTGCTGGTGACGGGCGGCTCGGTGGCCAGCCGGCTCGGCGCCGAGTTCGTCCCGCGGCTGCGCGAGGGCGCGCTCGTGATCAACACCGTGCGGCTGGCGAGCGTGTCGCTCGAGGAGAGCGTGCGCTACGGCACCCGGATCGAGCAGGTCGTGCTGCAGGCGTTCCCCGACGAGGTCGAGCGGGTGTGGACCCGCACGGGCACGGCCGAGGTCGCGACCGACCCCATGGGCCTCGAGCTGTCGGACGTGTTCGTCACGCTGACGCCGCGCGAGCGCTGGCGGCGCGCCACCACCCAGGACGAGCTGGTCGCCGCCATGAGCGCGGTGGTCGGCGAGCTGCCGGGCATGCGCGCGATCTTCACCCAGCCGATCGAGATGCGCGTCAACGAGATGGTCGCCGGCGTCCGGGGCGACCTCGGGATCAAGCTGTACGGGGACGACCTCGAGGTGCTCACCGAGAAGGCGCTCGAGGTGCAGCGGGTCGTCGAGGCGGTGCCCGGCGCGGCGGACGTCTCGGCCGAGCAGGTCACGGGCCTCCCCGTGCTCCAGGTCACGGTGGACCGGGCGGCCCTGGCCCGCCACGGCGTGGCGGCCGCCGAGGTGCTCGAGGCGGTCGCCATGGTCGGGAGCCGACCGATCGGCCAGGTGATCGACGGGCCCCGCCGGTTCGACCTCGCCGTGCGCCTCGACGATCGCTTCCGCACCGACCCCGAGGCGCTCGGCGCCCTGCTCCTGACGACCCCCGCCGGCCAGCGCGTGCCCCTCAGCGCCCTCGCCAGCCTGGAGCTCGTCGAGAGCCCGTCCACGATCCAGCGCGAGTGGGGCAAGCGGCGGATCGTCGTCCAGGCGAACGCGCGCGGGCGCGACCTCGCGGGCTTCGTGGCCGACGTCCGCCGCGCGCTCGCGGCGCAGGTCACGCTGCCGCCCGGCTACCGCCTCGCGTTCGGCGGGCAGTTCGAGCACCTCGAGCGCGCGCGCGCCCGGCTGCTGGTCGTGGTGCCCATGGCGCTCTTGCTGGTGCTGACGCTCCTCTACGTGACGTACGGCCGCCTGCTCGACGCGCTGCGCGTGTTCACCGGGGTGCCGTTCGCCGCCGTGGGCGGCGTGCTGGCGCTGTGGGCCCGCGGCCTGCCGTTCAGCATCTCGGCCGCGGTCGGGTTCGTGGCGCTGTCGGGGGTGGCCGTGCTCGGCGACATGGTCCTGGTCTCGACGATCCGCCAGCTCGAGGCGCGCGGCCTGTCCACGCTGGAGGCGATCCGCCGCGCGGCCGAGACCCGCCTGCGCCCCGTGCTCATGACGGGCCTGGTGGCGGCCCTCGGGTTCGTGCCCATGGCGCTCAACACCGGGGTCGGCGCCGAGGTACAACGCCCGCTCGCCACCGTGGTGATCGGCGGCGTCGCCTCGTCCACGCTGCTCACGCTCGTCGTGCTGCCCGTCCTGTACGCCGTGCTGCGTCCCCGCGAGGGGACGTCCGCCGGCGCACCGTCCCCGTCCACCGAGGAGCCCTCGTCATGATCCGCGCGCCGCTCGTCCCCACGCTGACCCTCGCCTGGGCCCTGCTCCTGACGGGGTGCCCGCCCGAGAGCCCTGGCGCCCGGCCCACGGCTCCCGCCGCCGACGCGAAGGCGGCCGCGGACCCGACCGCCGCGCCCGAGGGCGGCGACCACGGCGTGGGCCCGAACGCCTGGTGCGGCGAGCACGGCGTGCCCGAGGCCGTGTGCACGCGCTGCGACGAGTCGCTGATCGCGAGCTTCAAGGCGAAGAAGGACTGGTGCGCCGAGCACGGCCTGCCCGAGTCGCAGTGCATCCCCTGCAACCCGGAGGTCGAGGCGAAGTGGCAGGCGCTGGCGCCGAAGGGCAGCCCCGGCGGAGAGTAGCTCAGGCCGCGCGGCGCGCCGCCGCCGTCGGGAACGCGATCCGCTCGCCGCGCCCGCGCGGCGCGCGGGCGGCCAGGCGGGCGCACAGCTCGGGCAGGGCCGCGCGCGCGTCGACCAGGGCGGGCAGGCGGGCGTGCACCCCCGCCGCGAGCAGCGCGTCCAGGCGCGCGCGCGTCAGCGCGCCCCACACGAACACCGCGCCCGTCTCCGGATCGAGGCGGGCGGGCGCCTCGCCCGCGGCGATCCGCGCGATCCAGCGCGCCCGGGCGCCGCGGTCGCGCGCGACCTCGTCCAGCGGGACCCAGCCCGTCGCCGTGGGCGCCGCCTGGGCGCTCGTCGTCCTCGCGCTCGGCCTCCGCCAGCCCAACCTCGCCCCCCTTCTCGCGCGCTCGGCGCGCGCTCGGCACCCGCGCGCGTTATCGGCCCAAAGCGCACCCGAGCTGAAGGGCGCTCAACCCGGATAGCCCTGCTCGGGCTCGCGCTCGCCGACGAGGCGCACCCGCCCGTCGCGCAGCAGGCCCGCCTTGTAGAGCGTGTGGGCGAGCATCTGGGGCGCGCGGCGCAGCTCGACCCGCGCCGCGGCCGCGGCCAGGAGGCGCACGAGGTCGACCAGCGCCGCGATCGCCGCGCCGCCTTCGGGCTCGAGCTCGCCCAGCTCGAGCTCGACGCGCTCGAGCTCGCCGAGCGCCTCCGCCGGCGGCCAGCCCGCGAGGGCGTCCGCGCCGCGCAGCTCGCCCGAGAGGGTCAGGCGCAAGCACGCGCCCTCCCGCGCGGCCGAGCGTTCGGGCGCGCCCACGTTCAGGCCAGCGGCAGGCGCAGCACCAGGAGCGCCCCGTCGCCGGTCGCCTCGAGCGTGGCGTCGCCTCCGAGGGCGCGCAGCCGCTCGCGCGCGATCGTCAGCCCGAGCCCCGCCCGGTCGGGGCGGGTCCCGTAGAACGGCTCGAAGGCGCGGGCCGCGTCCTCGGGCCGCAGCCCGCCGCCGTCCTGCACCGCGAGCCGCACGTGCTCGGCCTCGAGCGTGGCGCGGATCGTGAGCCGCTTGCCCGGCTCCGGGGCCGGCCAGCGCTCCACGAGCGCCTCGAGGGCGTTCTGCAGGCCGGCCAGGAACGAGGTTGGGATCGCGCTCCCGTGCCCGCGCACCAGCGGGAGGTCCTCGGGAACGTCGACCTCGAGCCGCACGAACGCCTCGCGGAGCTGGCGGCGCACGATCGAGAGGCAGGCGCGCGCCACGACCGCGACCTCGATCGTGTGCGGCTCGCCGCTCTCGCTGCGGGCGCCCACCTGCGCCAGCGCGCGCGTGACCTCGAGTACCCGGCGCCCCTCGGCCTGCGCGCCCAGCAGCGCCTCGCGCAGGCGCGGGTCGTCGCCGCCGATCCGCTCGCCGAGCTGGAGGTAGTTGAGGACGCTCGAGAGCGGGTTGTTCACCTCGTGGGCCAGGCCGCCGGCGAGCTTGGCCAGCGCCTCGCACTCCCGCCCGCGCTCGGCGCGGACCTCGGCGGCTCGCGCGGCGCTGCGCTCGATCAGGGCGCCGCGCTGGCGGAGCGCGCCGTCGGGGCCCAGCTCGCCGCGCGCCACGTCCGAGAGCCACACCACCCGCGCTCCGGCGCGGGCGCGGTACTCGAGCACGCGGGTCCCGCCCGCCTCGAGCGGCGCCGCGCGGCGCGCCGCGACCGAGCGCTGGTCGGGCGGCCAGACCAGGTCGTCCCACTGGGCAGGCGTGGCCTCCCCGGTCAGCGCCGAGAGGCCCTCGAGCCGCAGGAGCTGGCCGCCTGCGTCCGCCTCGTAGCGCGCGACGGGGAGGACGGGCGAGCTCACTCGGGCGACGGCGGCGGGGGCGGGTTGAACCCGGGCGGCGGCGGGGGCGGCGCGCCGAGCTGCCCGGGCGTGAACGGGGAGGGCGGCCCCCCGGCGAGCTGCCGGGCCGGGCACACGTGCCAGTGATCGGGGCGCTCGGTCGGTGTGAGCCGCAACAGACAGCTCAGGCAGCGGTCGCCCGCGTCGGGCGGGAGCAGGCTCTGGGTCGCCGCGGCGCACTCGGCGCGCTCGAACCGCGGCGCGCCGATCACGTCCCACACGTCCGCCAGGTAGTCGAGCAGCGCGCGCCGCCACGTGAGGGCGGCCACCGCCGACTCGGGGCTGGGGTCCGCGACCGCCGCCCGCGGGAACGGGCGGAGGCCGGAGGGGCGGTCGCCGCGCTGCTCGAGCAGGCCGAGCAGCATGGCGCGCAGCGCGGGCGACAGCGTGGCCGGCTCGGAGCGCAGCCAGTCGCCGAGCTCGATGCTCCACGTCCCGACGGCGTGCAGGAACGTCACGGCCCCGGCCGGGTCGGCCAGGCTCCACACGCTCTCGGGCGGGGCGGGAAACGGCGGGGGCGGCGCGGACATTTACGCCCTCGTCACACGAAGGGGTTCTCGACCCACGGCGGGTGGATCCTCCTGCGGTCGTCGGGGACCTCCGTCACCCCATCGGGCCCGCGGACCGTGTCCTTGGTGTAGCCGCCGTAGCGGGTGTAGATCATGCGCGAGCTGCCGAGCGGCATCTCCGCCGGGACGGGCGGGCCGCTCACGCCGGCGCGCTGGAGGATCGGGTCGAGGACCCGCACGATCGCGAGCGCCTCCTCGGGCGACTCGGGATAGATCGTGATCAGCTTGCCGACCTGCGTGTCGGTCATCTCGCGGACGTAGGCCTCGGCGTTCGCGACGATCTTGTGGGGGATGTCGATCCGACGCAGGTACGGGAGGCACAGCTCGGCGACCTCCCCCGCGTGCTCGAGCGAGGCGGTGATGTGCATCTTCCAGCCCTCGTCCTTGAGGCGCGCCTGGGAGCCCGGGCTGCACCACTGGCTGAAGAACGCCTTGTGATACCAGCCGTCGTTCTCCTGGATCGCGAGCTGAGCGTCGATCAGCGGCTGCTGCGGGCGCGGCGTCGGCTCCGGGCGCGGGGCCTCGATCGCCTGGTACGTGTACCAGTCGACGAACGCGGTCGGGACCTGCGTGCCGCCCACCGTGATCGAGCTGGCCGACGAGGCGGTGACCTCCCCCCGCAGCCGCTGGTGCTGCGGCATGCCGGCCACCCCGCCGATCGGCGGGATCGTGTCGACCTGGATCCAGCTCCCGGTCGGGATCCGGGGGCGCCACACCGGCCGGACGCTGCTCGGGACGATCCCCTCCTTGGGGAGGGCGATCGGGCCGTTGGCCCACAGGACGAGCTGCTTGGGCGTGTCCTGGACGACCTGCCCCTGGTAGCGCTGGTCACCGAACGCGAGCTGATAGTGAACGCCCGGCTCGAGCTCGAGGGTCGGCCCCCGCCCCTGGGCCTTGGCCTGCTCCGCCTCGAGCTTCGCGCGCCGGATCTCCTCGGCGCGGGCGGCGTTGCCGTGGCACACGGGGCAGGGAGACGCGCCCCACGGCACCGCCGTGAAGCACAGCCGGCAGAAGTGCTTGACGTGCCCAGCGTCCGCCCGCTGCTCGGGGCGCAGCTTGGTCCACAGCGCGTTGGCCAGCGACTCGGCGGCGCGCTGCTCGGTCACGTAGCCCTGCTGGACGCGGGCGAGCGAGATCGGCATCCGCAGCTCGACGGTGCCGATCTGCGCGGGGAGCGGGACCTTCTCCTTGGCGGCGCGGCGCGCCACGATCTCGAGCGCCCGGGTGATGATCCGCCGCTCGAGCGGGTCGGTCGCGCGGCCGGCGTTGAGGGTGCGGACCGAGAGCTCCATGGGCGAAATGATAGCACCCGCCAACGGCGCGGCCGACCGCCGCTAAGGGGCCACCGCCCCGCGCACGACCCCGGCGCCGCTGCGCAGCGGGCGGCCGAACAGGTCGGTCGCCTCCTGCGGCGCGCCGTCGGGGTCGCCCGCCGCGCCGCTCGCCGCCAGGCCGGGGCCGAGCTCCACCTCCGCGAAGGCCGTGGCCTCGTCCGCCTCGAGCTGCGGGTGACGGCGGGCGTGGTCGGGGACGGTGCACGCGCGCAGCCGCACGGGCACCTCGTATCCCGGCGTCCCGTAGCCGAAGCAGGCCGATCGCGAGCGGACGACGCAGCTCACCAGGCGCACCTGCGGCGCGCGCCCTCGCATGTAGCGAGCGTGCAGCGTCTGGCCGGCGCTCGGCATGCCCGAGCGATCGTCGAGGAACGTGCAGTTCACCAGCTGCGCGTCCACGTCCTGCTCCAGCCAGACCGCCCCGCCTCCGTCCTTGCCCTCGTTGGCCCAGAACAAGCACGCCCGCGCCTCGAGGTCGGCGATCTCGAGCACCGAGAGCGCGCCGCCCAGGCGCCCGCGGTTGCCGGCGAACACGGTGCGTTCGCAGACCAGGCGGCCCGAGGAGATCGTGACTCCGCCCGCGCCGTCGCCCGTGGCCGCGCCATCGAGCACCACGCAGTCGCGGAGCACGACCCGCGGGCGGTCCCCGCGCACGGCGATCGCGCCCAGCGGGCCGCCGCCCCCGACGATCACGAGCCCTTCGAGCACGACCTCGGCGCCGTCGCCGGCGGTGACCTCGATCGCCGCGTCGCCGGGCTCCCCCGCCAGGATCGTGAGCCCGTCCACGGCGCCCCGCAGCGTGAGCGCCCGCTCGAGCACGAGCGGCGTCATGATCGTGGCCGCGGGCAAGCTCAGCGCCCCGCCCGGAGGCAGGTCGTCGAGCTCGCTCGCCAGCAGCGCCCGATCGGCGGCGGGCGCCGTGCGGGCGCGCAAGGCCGCCAGGTCGGTGAAGGGCTCGATCACGGGGCTCCCTCGGCGCTACGCGACCTGGGTGAAGTTCACGGTCTGGAAGTAGCGGACGACGTCGGACAGCTCGATCTCGAACTCGGGGTCGTCCTGCTCCACGCCCTTCAACTTGAAGCCGAGCAAGTTGGCGAGCGCGCTCTTGTTCTTGTACTTCCGACCTCGCCGGCCGTGCGGGTTGAGGACCCGGACGTACTTCCGGCCGTCCTTGCCGGTGTAGGCGTCGAGGACGGTGTAGGCGTGCGTGGCGACGAGCCCGGCGGCCTCCTTGCTCACCGCCTCACCCGCAGCGGCCGTCTGCTCGCCCGTCCACTTGCGCGTGCCGAGCACCACCACGTGGCGACCGCTGCCGTCGCGGACCGCGTCGAGCTTGGCCTTGAGCGTGTCGAACAGGCGCACCGCGTTGGGCGGGTAGCGCTTCGAGCCGAGCGCCTTGGGGCGCTCCGCCTCGAGCCAGTCGGCCAGGATCTTCTGGCCAGCCTTGGAGACGCCGGCCGCCTTGGCGTGGTGGACGAGCAGCGGCACATCGAAGGCGAGGCTCGGCTTGCGCTCGAGGTCGGCGCGGAGCTGCTTGCAGGCGGCGTCGTCCCAGTACGTCTCGAGGAGCTGCCGGTCGGCGTCCGAGAGCCCCGGCGCCATCGCGTGCACGCCGTCCTTCTTCCAGTTCACCGTGTCGCGCGCGTGCGCGAACAGCGGGTGCAGCACCGCGGCGTTCCCGGCGATCTCCACCCCGCTCGAGGTGGCCTTCGGTCCGAGGAGCTCGCGCATGGCCAGCCCCGGGTTGCCGTAGTCGATCGCGTCGTAGCCGCCCTTCCACGCGGCGTAAGCCTTCTCGAACACGGCGGGCCACAGCTCGAACTTCCCGTCGGCGTCGCGCTGCCGAGAGTGCGTCAGCAGGAAGCCGCCCCGCTTGTTGGCCTGGAAGTCGAGCGACACTCGCACCCACACCTCTCGGGTGTGGGCGCCGGTCACCTTGTCCCGCTCATAGAACCGCACCGAGGCCGAGTCGCCGTGATCGCGGATCGACTGGCGGATGTGGTCGGGGTGCGCGAAGGCGATCGCGGCGAGGGTCGAGAGCAGGTAGCAGGTCCCGAGGCTGCCTTGCACCACGTCGTTGGGCGAGACCTCGTCGCGGTCCTTCGGGCCGCGGGCGAACAGGACGCCGTCCACCTTGTGGTACTCGGCGCGCCAGAGCGTGGTCGCCGAGATCCAGCCGCGCTGGTCCTTGGCCTCGACGCCGAGCCACTTGCCGCCCGCGGCGTCGGTCCACTCGGCGTGCACGAGGACCCGGGCGCCTGCCGGGATGGCCCCAGACGGCGCCGGGTCGTTGAGGTCGTCCCAGATCGGGGCCGGGTGGGCGCCGATCCAGCCGAGCGCCGAGGGGTTGGCGTGCCGGGTGGCGCACGCCGCGATCTCGTACTCGGTCCAGCCCGCGTCGGGTGCGGCCTCGCGCCAGGCGATCGAGACGCGCAGCCGATCGAGCTCGCCGAGCGGGGCGATCCGACGCCGAGCCTCGGCGTGCTGACCCTTGGCGCACAGCTCGACGCATTCCCGCGCGATCGCGAGCACCCGGTCCCGCGGCAGGATCGGACGCCAGGCGAGCTGGGGCAGCTGGGCGCGGGGCAGCCCGCCGAGCGCGGTCGCCGGGTAGCTGCGAGCCGGCTCCTCGAACCACGCGGCGCTGACCTTGCCGCCGATGCTCGGGCCCCACAGGTCGGCGAGGTAGCGAGGGACGTCGTGATTGCCCGCCAGGCGCGCCCGGGCATAGAGGCTCAGCGCGTCGACCTTCTCCCCCAGGAGCTTGTAGCCGCGGCTGAGCGCGACGTCGCTCGCGTTGTGGACGAACTGGTCGCCGATCAGCTGCCCGTGGACGGCGAGCAGCGCCGCCTCGCCGCTGGTGATCCCGGTGCCCAGGAAGTCGTGGAGGTTCCCAACGTCCGCGGGGCGCTTGGAGGCGGCGGCCCCGAACACGGGCGCGGTCTCGTTGCGGGTGCCCTGCAGGAAGGCAGCCACCCGCTTGCCCTGGTCCGAGTCGCCCAGCTCCCAACCCAGCATGAACACGACCTGACCGCTCGGCGCGGCGCCGCTGCCGCCCGGCACCCACGCGCCGAGGGCGGCCCGGACCTCGGCGCTCAGCCCCTTCGCGAGCTGCACGTGCGGGAGGGCGCCCTCGACCGCGGCCACGATCGCGCGGCCCCAGACCGCCGCGACCCGCTCGTCTTGGGCGGGGTCGCTCGAGAGCGCGAGGTCGAGCCCGCGGACCTCCTCCAGCTGGAGGTCGGCGCCTTCGAGCGAAGCGTACTTGCGTTGGAGCTCTGCCTCGGCCCGCGACATGGCGGCCTCGAGGACCGCCTTGAGGCGATCGGGCCCGACCGGAGGCTTCCCGTCCTTGGGGACCGGCGGGGTCGAGAGCTCCGGCATGGGCAGGACGAACTTCGCCATGGCGACCTCGGGCTGAGTCGGGACCGGCCCCGCTCGGCCTGGAATTATAGGACGTGACCCGGCGCCGAATCAGGCCGACTCGGAGCTGTAACTCGTTTATGCTCAAATCCCTGGGCGGCGGGACGCGGCGGTCTGCGGCTGCCGGTGCCACGCTCTAGAATTAGGAGCCGGACGGAGGTCGACCCCGACCCGTGCTGATCATCGTCAACAAGCTGTCGGGGGCGGTGGCGCTAGCGCCGGTCGGACCCGCGCCGGTCGAGCTGCCCGTGGTCGAAATGGCGCAGCCCGCGCCGAGCGCCACGCCTCGCACGACCACGATGGGCATGGGTCCGGCGCAGCCCGCGCCGGGCGCCAAGCCTAAGACCCTGATCGGCATCGGCCCGGCGCGCGCCAAGGGCGGGCGGTCCGGCAGCGCGCCCGCGAGCTTCAGCCAGGCGGTCGGCGCGAGCAGCGGGTTCGCCCTGCCGCGCGGGTTGGAGGCGGCGTTCGCGCCGATCGTGGGTGGAGACCTCGGCTCGGTCCGGCTGCACACCGACCCGGCCGCCCAGCAGGCCAGCCGCGCGATCGGCGCCGAGGCGTTCACGCTCGGCCAGGACATCTACTTCGCGCCGGGGCGCTTCAACCCGGGCTCCATCGCCGGGCAGGCGCTCCTCGCCCACGAGCTGACGCACGCCGAGCAGTTCGGCTCGGGCGCGGGCGCGAGCGGGCCGCTGCGCTCGGCGAGCTCGGGCGCGGTCCGCGTGGCGGGGCACGACCGGTTCGAGCGGCAGGCCGAGGCGAACGAGCGGTTCGTGCTCTCGCGCGGGCTGCAGCGGGCCGAGGCGTTCGGCGGCGCGATCCACCGCAAGGCGGCGGGCGACGGGATGCTGCGGCGGAGCGCGATCGGGCGCTTCGTGAACAAGCTGTTCGGGCGCGCCGACGGCGGGATCAGCGTGCGCGCGAGCGGCCCGGGCAAGTGCGCGATCGAGCGGCTGGACGTGGTGTGGGTCGACGCCGCCTCGGGCTCGGGCCCGACCATGCACCACGTGCAGGCCCGCGGGGCGGGCGCGGCGGAGGGCGCGGCGCCCGCGGGCTTCGGGGCGCTGGTCGCGGCCAGCGCGGGCCAGCCGCTGCCGACCGACGTGCGGGGCCGCGCGGAGGCGATGCTCGGCGGGGACTTCGCCGACGTGCGGGTCCACACCGACGCCGCCGCGATCGCGGCGAGCGAGTCGGTGGGCGCGCAGGCGTTCGCGCTCGCCGGGCACATCTACTTCAACGCGGGCCGCTACGAGCCGACCTCGTCGCGCGGCATGGCCCTCCTGATCCACGAGCTGACGCACATCGAGCAGGAGCGCGGCGGGGCGCCGACGTTGGAGGCCAGCGGGGGCACCGTCTCGCGCAAGCAGGGCGGGAGCGCGCGGGCGGAGGCGTTCGCCCGCGGGATCCAGACCAAGAGCTTCACCATCGCGGGCCACGACCGGCTGGAGCGGCAGGCCGAGGCGAACGAGGCGGCGGTCTACCGCAGCCTCACGACCGGGGGCGGCGTGGCCGCCGCGGGCGGCGGCGTCGGCGCCGCGGGCGGGCTCCGTCTGCGCGGCTACCCGGGCGCGATCGCCCGCAGCGCCGAGGAGCAGTCGGGCATCGTGCCCGTCCCCGATCACTCCTCGGACCCCGAGATCCAGGAGGCGTTCTCGCTGTTCCGTCAGCTCGGCAGCTCGCTGGGCACCGCGGCCGACCTGGCGGTGGGCTTCATCCCGATCGTCGGCGACGTCTACGACGTCCTGTGCGGGATCGTCGGCCGCGCGCTGTTCACCTGGGAGCAGCTCGACGTGTTCGAGCGCGTCCTGTGCTTCGCGGGGGTGATCCCGATCCCGTTCATCACCGGCGGCCTGCTCCGGCGCGGCGCCGGTCTCCTGCGCCGCCTCGTGAGCGAGCGGCGCGTCGTCCGGGTGTTCAACGCGGTGATCGAGCGCGCGGTCGCCTTCGTGAAGTCGAACATGCACCGGGTGCGCAACTGGCTCGCCCGCTCGCGCAGCGCCGTCCGGCGCGCGTCGGCCGAGGCCGCCGAGGGCGCGGTCACGTTCGCCCGGCGGATCAAGGAGCGGGTGGCGCGCACGAGCACCAGGGCCACGCCCGAGCAGATCGACGAGCTGCGCCAGGACGTCGAGCGGCTCGAGGAGATGATCGCGAGCGCCGGGCTGACGCGCGTCGCCCCGGCGAGCTACCTCGAGTTCAGGGCGCTGCGCATGCAGGGCTTCTCGGCGCAGGACGCCCACGGCCTGATGAAGCGCTTCCGCAGCGGGGAGGCGGTCGACGGGTTCGCGTTCCACTTCACCGACCGGGTCGGGGGCCGGGGGATCACGACCACCAACCGCCTGCTCGCGGGCAAGGGCGCCGCCGGCTTCGGGGTCTACGCGGGCGCGACCCCGACGCCGAGCAAGTTCCAGATGCGCGCCGTGTGGGGCCTCGGCGGCGCGCGCGACGTGCGGATCCCGATCCAGATGGGCGACGGGAAGCGCGCCTACGAGGCGGTCTACCCGACCAAGACCTACCTGTTCGAGGTCGACAAGGACATGCCGCTCGCGGGCGGCATCACGGACATCGCGCGCAAGGAGCCGACCCTGCTCCGGCTGCTCGACCGCTACAGCTACGCGGCGCTCATCGCCGCGGGCGCCGCCGCCGCGCTCACCGGCATCGTGCCGATGCTGTTCAAGCGCAAGGAGGGCGCCGGGCGACTGCTCGCGGGCGAGGGCCTCGACCCCGAGGACTGGCTCGATGAGTGGAGCAAGCTCGACCCGCAGCAGCGGCGGCGGCTGACCTACCTCACCGAGCGGATGGAGTCGCTCGAGCAGCCGGGCCTCCCGCTCGAGTGGTCGGTCCGGCAGCGGCTCGAGAGCAGCCTCGGCCAGGACCTCGGGCTCGTGACGACCTACACCGGGTTCCACGCCGAGCAGCTCGCGCACACGATCGAGGCGCAGGCCTTCACCGTCGGCGAGCGGATCGTGTTCGGCTCGGGCTCGTTCGCGCCCGAGACGGTCGAGGGCATGGGGACGCTGGTCCACGAGGCGACGCACGCCCTGCAGGAGCGCGCGGGGCGCGTCCCCGATCAGATCGACGGCAGCCGTCGGCGCGTGCTCGAGGCGGAGGCCTACGCGGCCGAGCGCTCGTTCGTGGCCCGCCACGCGCCGCGCGAGCGGATCGCGCCCGAGCCGTTCGAGCCGGAGTACCGGCGCGAGGCCGCGGCCGAGGCCGCCCCGCCGCCCGAGCCCAAGCTCGCGGTGCCGCCCTCGCTCAGCGCCTCGCTCGCCAAGGCCGTCGACGATCGACCGCGGCCGACCGAGGCCGACCCGATCCAGCGCGTCATGGAGAGCTGGCAGGTCAACGGCATGTCTCGCGAGGAGTTCCTGGAGATGTGCCGCGAGCGCGTGCTCGACCTGCTCCACGACGAGCTCGAGCTCGACAACGAGCGGCGCGAGACGCTGGCGTGGAACCCGTTCCGGCCGATCGCCTGATCGGCGCCGCGTGGGCCGGGAGCGCGGACGCGTAGAGATCGGCGTGCCCTGCGGCCTGGTCGTCGGGCTGGGCGGGGTGGGAGTCGCAGCCGGCGTGACCGGCGCGCTGCCGCACACCTGGCCCTGGTGGGGCCAGCTGCTGGCGCTGGTCGCGATCCTGCTCGCCTTCGGCGCGGGCCTCGCGCTCGACGGCGCGAGCGAGTGGCCGCGCGTGGAGGAGGGGCGCCCCGAGGAGGACGGCAGCGGTCCGAGTCCGTAGTCGGGATCGGGACCGGATTCGGTGCTCGTGCTCGTGCTCGTCTGACGATTCCACACACTTCGTGCCCGTGCCCGTG
>CAZMSZ010000043.1:0-18857 GCA_964569055.1 uncultured Planctomycetota bacterium
TGGCTGAAGGACTGCAGCTTGAGGACCACGGGGCTGCCGTCGAAGCGCCACTCGGCGCTGACCCGGCGATGGCCGCCGAGGTCGACGCGGCCCTCCTCGGCGAGCGGGAGCGGCTGCCCCTCCTCGTCGAGGAGCTCGATGCTCCAGAACGTGACCTCGCGGAAGCGGGCCTCCCCCTTGGAGGCCACGTCGATCGTGAGCCTGACCACCCCGTTGGGCGTGTGCTCGAGCGCCACGTAGCGCGGGCCCGAGGAGGCGTCGAGCTCGCACACGATCTCGTCGGTCAGCGGCTTGCGCGTCGGCGCGTCGAGGCTGGCCGAGTACTGCTCGGGCGTGGGCCAGCCCGAGGGCTGGCGGGCGGTGGCGGGCGCCGGCGCAGGAGCCGCCGCGCCGCCGCCGTTGGCCGGCGCGGTCGCCGGCTCCTTCTGGCTCGCGGCGCTCGTGTCGTCGGGGCAGGGGTCGTCGAGCACGTCGGGGCTGTCGAACAGCGGGGGGTAGCGCTTGCGCGCGATCGGCCGGCCCTTGCGCTCGAACGACACGTCCAGCCGGTTGAGCGCGCCGTTCCCCTTGTAGACCCAGTCCGTCAGCTCGACGGTGACGAACTCGGTCTCGGCGGTGCCCTGCAGCGGCACGGGCGCCTTGGCCTCGTAGCCCGCCCAGGTCGCGACCACCTCGCACGGCTGGGGGTACAGCCCGATCACCTCGCAGTCGACCAGCAGCTTGCCGCACTTGCTCGGCTGCTGGGCGGTGACGTTGTGAATGATCGCGCCCGCGCACCCCGTGAGCGCCCACGCCCCAGCCGCCAGCGCCAGCGCGCCGCTCAGCGTTCGCCGCATCCGTCTTCCCTCCGGTTGGCGTCCATGGTCGGCCCGTCGCGAGGTCGCGTCAAGGCGACGAAGGCCCTTGGTCCTTCCGGCGCGCGCGGCCTCATTCCCCGGGAGTCGCGCTGCGCGACCGGCGCATTCGAAGCGCGCTCTGCAGCCCCTCCAGCAGGAACACGGTCAGTGCTCCTGCGCCCCAGGCCATGCTGTCGACGACGGTGACCTCGAGCCATGGGAACAGCGCGGGCCGCAGCGCCGCCACCCCCAGTTGCGATCCGACCTCCATGCCGAGCATCAGCGCGGTCAGCGAGCCGAACCGACGCAAGCGGCGCGGATCGACGGCCATCGCGGCGGCGAACGCGATCGGGAGGAAGCACAGGTAGGCGACCACCGTAGCGGCGTGCATGCCGTTGAAGAACCTGACGTCGTTCAAGAGGGAGGCGTAGAGCCCCGTGCCGAAGCCCGCCAGCGGCAGCAGGACCCAGGGGACCCAAGGCGCCTCGCTCCAAGCTGGGCGCTCGAGCGGCTCGAACGGCCAGGCTCGCACGCGGCGCGCGACGACCAGCGCCGCCAGCGTGATCACGAGGGCCACGCCGCCGGCGACCGCATAGCCCGACAAGACCAGCGCCGGGCTCAGCCCGAGGCGCACCCCGGCCCCGACCTTCAGGGAGAGCGTGGCGCACAGCCCCCCGGCGCCCAGGATCACGGCCTGGGCCAGCAGCGCCAGGGCCCACCACGGGCGAGAGGTCACTCCCGCTCGTCCTCCGGGCGCAGGTCGCGCGGCGGGAGCTTGGCGCGGGGCTCGCCGAACGGCGGCGCGTCGGCGGACCCCGTCACCGGCTCGCGGCGGGCCGCCTCGTCGGCGGAGACGGTCGGGGCCGCGGTCTCGGTCGGCGGCTCGCTGGCGCAGCCCGCGGCCCCAAGCAGCAGGCCGAGGGCGCCCAGGGCCCACCCGCCCAAGCGCGGCGTCGTTCGCCGGCTCACTTGTCCTCCTCCTCGAGCAGCCCGCGCTCGAGGCGCTGGAGCTGCCGCATGGCCCTGGGGAGCCAGGTGGCCGCCCCCTCATGGCGCGGGTCGATCTGCAGCGCGCGGCGGAGCTCGGCCGCGGCGCGCGGGAAGTCACCCAGGCGCCAGTAGACCGCGCCCAGGTTGTAGGAGATCTCGGGGTCGGCGCCGTCGAGGAGCGCCGCCCGCTGCAGCGCCGTGGCGGCGCGCTCGAGCGCGCCCGCCCGCGCCAGCGCCAGGCCGAGGTTGAGGCGCGTGGCCGCGTCGCCCGGCGAGAGCTCGACCGCGCGCTCCAGCTCCTCGATCGCCTCGACCAGGCGCCCGCCCTCGAGCAGCACGGTGCCGCGGTTGTAGTGGAACGCGTGCGTCCCCTCCTCCAGCTCGCGCAGCCAGCGCTCGAGCTCCGCCTGCAGCACCTCGGGCGGGACGAGCGCGAACTGCTCGCGCGCCTTGCGGCTGCGGTCGCGCAGCTCGCCCGCGTCCTCGACCACGTGCGGGGTCAGGAACACCACGATCTCCTGCTTGACCTTCTCGCGGCTGGTCGAGCCGAACAGGTGGCCGAGCACCGGGATGTCGCCCAGGACCGGGATCTTGAAGCGGCTCTCCGACCACGAGTCGCGGATCAGGCCGCCGATCACCGCGGTCTCGCCGGTGCGCACCACGATCGTGGTGTCCGCGAAGTTCTTGTTGAAGGTGGGCGAACGCACCCCCTCGCTGATCGGCACCGACTCCGAGTCCGGCGCGATCGACGACACCTCGGGGTGCACGACCATGCGCACGTAGCCGTCCTCGTTCACCTGCGGGGTGACCCGCAGGATGATCCCGACGTCGCGGTACTGGATCGTGTTGACCGTGTCGCCGTTCTGGGTGATCCGCGAGTTGGTGACGAACGGCACCTCCTGGCCGACCGAGATCTCCGAGTCGGCGTTCTCCAGCACCAGGATCTTGGGCGAGGAGAGGATGTTCAGCCGACCCTCGGTCTTGAGCGCCCGCAACAGGCCGGTCAGCTTGTCCGAGCTCGTGGTCCACCGCAGCCCGTCGGCGAGGCTGTCGAGGCCCCAGTCGGTGCCGAGCGTCTGGCTGCCCTCCTCGGCGTTCTCGACCGAGTTGGTGAAGGCCGCGTTCCACTGGATCCCGAGCTCGCCGCGGTCGGTGAGCTGGACCTCGGCGATCAGGCACTCGATGAACACCTCCCGCCGGGCGCGGTCGAGGTCGTTCACGATCGTGCGCAGCCGGTCGAAGTTGCGCGGCGAGGTGGTGAACAGGAGCGCGTTGGCCTCGGTGTCGGCGGTGACCGTCACCTCCCCCACCAGCCCCGTGCTCAGCGCGCTGGTCGCGGCCGGCTGGGCCTGCCGCCCCCGCCCGCGCCCGCGCTGGTTCTGGTTGCGCCCGCCGCCGCCGGCGGCGGTGGTCTGGTTCTGGGCCAAGGCGTCGCCCAGCGTGGTGGCCAGGCTCTCCGCCGTGGCGTGGCGCAGCGGCAGCACGAGCACCGCGGAGCTCTCGGTGGGGTCCTTGTCGAGGTCGGCCACCAGCTTCTCGACCAGCAGCAGGTCGCGCTGGGTGGCCGACACGATCAGCGAGTTGGTGCGCTGGTCGGTGGTCACCTTCGGCGGCGGCGCGTAGCGGTCGGTCACCGAGCCGTCCTCGTCGCCGCCGGCGTCCTCCATGCCGGGGATCATGCGCTGCACCCAGCGCGGCACCTCGTCGCCGCCGCCGCCGCGGCCGCCCCGTCCCCGCCCGCGCTGGGGCTGCTGCTCCTCCGCGAACAGGGCCGTGATCGTCTCGGCGAGCGCCGCCGCGTCGGCGTTCTTCAGCGGGAACACCCGCAGCTCGGTCACGACCGGGTCCTCGTCGCGGTCGAGCTCGGCGATCAGCGAGTCGATCAGGCGGAGCTGGTCGGTGCTGGCGGTCACGACGACCGCGTTGGTGCGCGGGTCGGTCGAGACCTGCACGGGCGAGGTCTGGGCGCCCGCGGTGCCGGGCGCCCCGCCCCGACCGGCGAAGAACATCTGGGCCATCTCGCGGAAGTTGTTCCCGCGACCCCGTCGGCCGCGGCCGCCGCGGTTGTTGCCTTGCTGCTGCTGCGCGGTGGCGACGCCGCTGAACAGCTCGCTAATGACCTTGGCGACCTCGACCGCGTCCGAGTTCTTGAGCCGGTAGACCTTGACCTGCAGCTCGGCCGTGACCGCCTGGTCGAGCGCCTTGAGCACCTCGGCGAAGCGGCGAATGCTGGCCGACGTGTCGCGCACGACCAGCGAGTTGCCGGTCGGCTCGATCATGAGCACGCCCTGGTCGGAGAGCAGCCCCTCGAGCTGGCTCTTGACCTGCTCCGCCTGGACGTACTTGAGCGGCATGACCTGCGTCACCAGCTCGTCGGTGTCGTTGATCTGCGCGGGGTCGCTGCCGACGCGCACCGGGAGGCCGCGCCGCTTGGCGTCCTCGAGCGTCACGATCCGCACCACGTCGCCGGTGCGCAGGATGGTGCGGTCGCGCGGGAGCAGCCAGCCCCGCAGCACCTCGAGCGCCTCGTCGCGGGTGAGCGGCCCCTCGGCGATGGCGTCGATGTCGCCCTGGACGGCCGCCTCCTGCAGGAACGTGAAGCCCCCCTCGCGCGAGAGGTAGCCCAAGAAGGCCTGGATCGAGGCGCGGCGGAAGGTGAACGTCAGCCGCCGCTCCTCGGCGGGCGGCTCCTGCTGCTGCGCGCGCGCGGCCGGCGCGGGCGCGAGCAGGGCCGCGATGGCGAGCGGCGCGAGCAGGGCGCGCGAGCGGTCGAGCTGGATCACTGCGGTTCTCCTTCAGGCTGCTCTTCGTCGTCGTCCGGCTCGGCCTCGTCGGCCGCGTCGGCCGCCGCGGCCGCCGGGTCGGACGCGGCGGCGCTCAAGGCGCGGCGGCGACGGGCGCGCAGCCGCTCGAGGACGGAGTTGGAGGGCGCGTCCGTGGCCGCCGGGGCCGGAGCGGGGGTCGGGGTCGCGGCCGGGGTCGGCGTGCTCGCCGTGGGCGGGGTCGCTCCGTCCGCGGCCGGCGCGTCGCTGGCGTCCGAGAGGGAGCGCCGCCGGCGGGCGCGCAGGCGCTCGAGCACCGACGCCCGCTCCTCCTCGCTGAGCTGGGGCACACCGGGCGCGCTGGTCGTGGCCGCGCTCGCCGCGCCCGTCGTGGGGGCGAACGCCTCGAGCGGCGGGAGCTGCGAGGGCTCGAGGTCGAGCTTCTCGCCCAGGCCGACCCGCTGCGAGCCGGCGGGGCCGGTGAGCGTCAAGGCGTCGGTGCCGACCGCCGCCACCTCGAGCGGGCCGAGGCGCAGCCCGGCCGCGGCCAACAGCCCCCGCCCGGTCCCCTGGGCCTCGAGCACGCCCAGCCGCCCGCTCGGCGTGCCGACCACGCCCGTGAAGCGCAGGCTCACCGGCGGCGGGGCGGCGGGGGCGTCGGGCGCGCGCGGCGTGCTGCGCGCCGGCGCCGGGCCGGCGCTCGGCGCGGGCCGGTCGCGGAAGTCGCGCGGCGCGAACAGGCGCGCCAGGTCGATCGGGCGGTAGCGGGCCGCCAGCCCGCGCCGGTCGAGCCCCTCGGGCGCGCCGGGCGTCAGCCCGCCCGAGCCGGTCGCGGCGACGTCCGCGCCGCCCGTGTGCGCCGCGGGCTCGGGCGCGCGCACGAACAGCGTGTCGAGCGCTAGCAGACCGACCAGGAGCGCCGCGGCGCCGGCCAGGATCGCGCTGCGGCGGTTGGCGGTCGGGCCGCCCTGCGGAGCGCCGCTCATCGCGCCCCCCCCGTGCTGCCCGCGGCGGCGGCCGGCGCGAGCGCGATCAGCGTCAGCTGCGCGGTCAGCTCGTCGCCCTTGCGCTCGGGCGCGAGCGAGAACGCGGCCACCCGGACCGCGCGGTCCGACGCCGCGAGCGCCACGCAGAACGTCTGCAGCCGCGAGAGCGTGGTGCGGGCTTCGAGCTCGAAGCGCAGCTCGGCGAACGGCCCCGCCTCGCCCTTGCCGCTCGGGGCCGGCAGCGCGCGCGCGCTCACGTAGCGCAGGGCGGCGGGCTCGAACCCCGCCTCGCGGGTCAGCGCGCGCAGGTGGTCGGCCAGCCAGGGGACGATCGCTTGGCCCTCGGGCGGGGCGAGCGCGCCGAGCAGCGCGTGCTGCTCGCGGGCCAGCGGGCGCACCTCGCGCGCCAGCGCCTGGTCCTGCGCGACGTCGCGCGCCAGGGCCTCGCGCTTGGCGCTCAGCTCGCGCCAGCGCGCCAGCGCCGGGTCGAGGCCGAACGTGACGCCCGCGGCGCCGCCCACCACGGTCAGGGTGATCGCCAGGAGGGTGCGCTCGCGCGGGGTCACGGGCGCGCCTCCGCGGGGTCGGCCTGCCCGCTGAACTCGACGCCGATCGCCTTCGGCTCGCGCGGGCGGCGGATCGCGTCGAAGGTCGCGCGCGCGAAGCGCGGGTCGGCCTCGAGCCGACTGAACAGCGCCGCCGCCGCGCCCCAGTCCTTGGCGCGCCCCGCCAGGCGGAGCGGCCGGTCCTCCACCCACCGCAGCTGCGTCAGGTAGACCCGCTCGGCGTCGGGCAGCGCCGCCGCCACCGCCAGGAGCAGCTCGAGCTCGAGCCCCTTGCGGGCGGTCCAGGCGCGCGCCTGGTCCAGCTCGGCGCGAGCCTGACGCACGCGCGTCACGGCGGGCTCGAGGTCCGCGCGCAGCGCCTCGAGCTCGCTGACCTCGGCCTCGGCCGTGGCGAACGCCTGCTGGATGCTGACGCCCAGGGCGACCAGCGCGGCCAGGGCGAGCCCCGCGCCGACCGCCACGCGCTGCCGGGTGCCGCGCGCCGCGCGGGCCTGGGCGCGGTGCGCGAGGTCGAGCCGCGGGATCCCGGGCGTCGGCCGCGGGTCGGCCAGGCCCCGCGCCACCACGAACCGGGCCGCGCGCTCGTCGTCGCCGTCGGGGAGCCCGCGCAGGATCTGCGGCTCGCGCCCCACGCGCGCGGCGAGCACGTCGCGCAGGGCGCTCAGGCCCGAGCCGCCGCCCGCCAGCAGCAGCGCGTCGGGCGGGCCGCCCCGGGGCGCGCCCTCGTCGCTGGCGCCGACCTCGCCGCCCGCGCGGGTGCGCGCCGCGACCAGCGAGCGCATCACCTCCTGCTCGAGGCGCGCCAGCCAGCCCTCGCCCTCGCCCGCCCGGCCGCTCCCGACCGAGGCGCTGCGCGTGTAGACCAGCCGCCCGCCCCGCGTGACGATCACGTCGCTGGTGGCGTGCCCGACCTCGACCAGCAGCACCTCGTGCCCCGGACCTTGCCCGGCCTCCTGCGCCGGCCCCTCCAGCACCACCGTCCGCGCCGCGGCCTTGGTCGAGACCTCGAGCGAGCCCGCCCGGAACCCGGCGGCCTCCACCACCCCGCGCAGCTCCTCGAGCGTCTCGCGCCGGACCGCCGCGAACGTGACCCGCTCTCCCCCCTGGGCGCCCGCCCCCTCGCGGGCCCAGGCGATCACGGTGTCGCTCAGCGGGAACGGCAGCTCCTTGGCGGCCTGCAGCCTGACCATCGCGTCGAGCTCGGCGTCGGGCGCGCTGGGCAGCTCGAGCCGCTTGACGATCCCCTGCGCCCGCGGCACGGCGACGTGCAGCTCGGCGCCCGGGCGCAGGCCGAGCTCGCGGGCGGCGTCCGCCAGCGCCTGGACCAGCGCGGCCCGGCGCGCCTCGCCCGTCAGGGTGGGGTCGACCGGCCGCTCGGCGCCGCGCGCCGCGCCGCGCGCGTCGCACGTCACCAGCTTCACCCCGGCCCGTCCGAGGTCCACCCCGACCCGCGCGCCCCTCACGGCAACGTCTCCCCGCGCTCGCCCGGGAGCGGGAAGCCCCGCCCCGTGGTGTCGCGCCACGTCAGCACCCGCACCGGCGCGAACGAGCGGTCGAGCAGCGCCTCGAACCGCCGGAACCGCGGGCGCGCGTCCAGCAGGACCACCGCGTCGAGCGTGAACTGCCACGAGCGCGTGGTCACCCGGTCGATCACCGCCGCGAAGCGCGCGGGCTCGAGCACCTCGAGCAGCCAGCCGGGCGTCGAGAGGTCGGCCGCGGGGTCGAGCCGCCGGGCGAGCACCGCCTCGAGCTCGGCCGGCTCGAACAGCCCCGCCAGCACCGGCCGCGCCGCGGTGTTCACGTTGATCCGCCCGGGCACGGCCTCGCCCTCGCCCGAGCCGACCGTGATCTCGTCGAGGATCAGCCCGACCTCGGCCGGGTCGGCCTGGCCGCCCGAGAGCGCCAAGAAGCGCCCCACGATCTCCCCGAGCGAGCTCGCCTGCGCCGCGCTCTCCTGCACGTCGCGCATGCGCTCCACCGCCTGCTCGCTCACCCCCGCCGCCGCCAGCCGCTCCGTGAGCGCGTCGGGCTCGGCCTCGCTCCAGGCCAGGCGCGCCCGCCCGTCGAGCGTGCGGTCGAGGTCGCGCGAGAACACGGTCAGGTAGTCGACCAGGCCGCGGTCGAGCACCCCGTCGGCGTCGTCGGGCGGGAAGGAGAGGTCGCCGTCGTCCTCGCCCGGGTCGAGCAGCCCGTTCCGGTTGCGGTCCTCCCCGTAGAGCATGATCGGGTCGACGCCCTTCACCCGCAGCAGCTCGTCGAGCGACTCGAGCGGGCCGTTCTTGGCGCGATACGGCGGGTCGAGCGCCAGGTAGTAGGCGCTCTCGCCGCCCTGGCCGGTGACCTCGTCGTCCTCGTCGCGCCAGTCGATGATCGCGTCGGCCGCCTCCTCGGTGATCCCGGGCAGCAGCAGGAGCTGCTCGCGCTCGGCCACGTTGACGTCGAGGCGGGAGGCCTCGTCCCGCAGGCCGTAGCGCACCTCGCGCCCGTCGCCCGGGTCCTCCTCGGGGAGCAGGAACCACACCC
Source organism: uncultured Planctomycetota bacterium (assembly GCA_964569055.1). Lineage (GTDB taxonomy): Bacteria > Planctomycetota > J058 > J058 > J058 > JAWLGW01. The sequence continues at coordinate 8,664 of CAZMSZ010000043.1, forward strand.
GCCCCGCGCCCTCGCCGCCCTCCTCGCCCAGCGCCGCGCCCGCGAACGCGTTCTGGTCGTCGCGCCAGGCGTCGAGCAGCGTGTCGCCGGCGACCGCGTCCGCCCGCAGCTCCGCGCGGGCCCGCTCCAGCGCGCTGTCCGCCAGGGCGCGCAACAGCACCTCGTCGGCGCGCGCCCGCGCCACGGCGACCTCGACGCGCGTCTCGCGCCCGAGCGCGAGCGTGAGCGCGACCGCGGCCACCAGGACCAGCAGCACCACCACCAGGATCACCCCGCGCTCTCGGGGGGCTCGCCCGCGCCGGCTCATGGGGTCGGCTCCACGAGCGTGGTGGGGCGCGCCGTCGCCGGCGCCACCACGATCCGATACGCCAGGAGCGCGCCCTCGTGCACCAGCGCCAGCCGCAGCGAGATCGCCTGCGGGAGCGTGTCGCTCGCGCCCGAGTCCCAGGTCTCCTGCCAGGCGTCGGCCTGCGCGTCGTAGTAGCTCGCCTCCAGGCCCACGACCTGCTGGCTGAGCTCCTCGGGCGGCTCGGGCAGGCTGCCGGTGGCGGGGTCGCGCACGCGGGTCACGCGCCGCACCAGCCCGCGCTCGGGGGTGGCGGGGTCGTCGTCGATCTCGTACACGACCTCCCAGATCGCGCCCTCTCCGAGCGGCGGCTCCTCGCCGAAGGCGGGGGCGGGCGGCAGCACCGCCAGCGTGAGCCGGTCGCGCGCGTCGGTCGGGGGCGGGTCGACGCCCTCGGCCTCGGCCGCCAGGCGCAGCACCGCGAGCAGGTCGGGGTCGGCCAGGGGCTCGCGCCCCGCGGCGGACGGCGCGTCCTCGCCGATCAGCCCCGCCGCGTACAGCCCGCCCGGCGGGAGCATGGCCCGCAGGTCGGCGGCGAGGCGCCGCTCCACCGCGGCCAGGACCGCCCGCTGATCGCCGCGCGCGCGCACCCGCTGTTGCGCCTCGAGCAGCGTGCCGAGCACCCCGGCGATCGCGAGCCCGACCACGGCGGCCAGGCTGGTCGCGAGCAGCACCTCGATCAGCGTGAACGCGCGCCGGCTCATCGCGTCCCCGACAGCGGGTCGACGAAGAACGTCCGCTGACAGACCAGCTCGCGCGGCGTCCCGTAGCGCGTCCAGGCGACCGCGACCGTGGCCACCTGCAGCCCCTCGAGGTCCCCCGGCGTGACGTCCACCGCCCAGGCCAGGTCGGCGGCGCCGTCCTCGGCGAAGTCGCCCTCGGCGCTCTGCAGCTCCAGCTCACCCGACTCGAGCCGCGCGAGGAGCAGCTCGAGGTGGTCGGCCGCGCGCGCGAGGTCGCCCGCGTAGGCCTCGGCGCGGATCGCGCCCGAGGCCCCGCTCGCGACGACCGCCAGCCCGGCGCCGCACAGCACCACGGCCACCAGGACCTCGACCAGCGTCATGCCCGCGCGGCGGCTCACGGCGTGACCTCGTCGTCCTCGACCGGCTCGATCCGGGCGAGGCCGATCGGGCCGTCGACCACCACGACGAGGCGGTCGGCGCCCGGCCCCTCGAGCACCAGGGTCGCGGGCACGGCTGAGCCGTCGGGCGCGAACGCGATCGCGGTCTCGAGCCCCGCGGCGCCGCCCGTCGCCTCGCCGTCCACCGTGGCCTCCACCACGCTCACGTCCTCCTCGAACGGCACCGGGCGCGCCCACGAGGCATCCACCACGACCTCGCGCTCGGGGTCCTCCTCGTCGAGCGCGGGCGCCAGCGGGTCGCGCCGGCGGACCAGGCGCATCTCGCCGAGCGTCTCGTCCACGATCACCGAGTAGCTCCGGCCCTCGGCCGTGGCGAGCGCCCGCGCCTTGCGGCACAGCGCCACCGCCGTCCGGGCCTGCGTCTCGAGGCGCCCCCGCCCGAGCGACGCCGCCAGCCGCGGCGCGACCAGCGCCGTGACCGCGGCCAGCACCCCGAGCACGCACAGCACCTCGATCAAGGTGAAGGCGCGCCGCCCGCCAGCACGCGTGCGGGAGCGTGAGCGGACGCGCGGGCTGAGGAGCGGACGGGGCGGGCGGGAGGTCATGAGCGGGGTCGCCTGGCGGCGCGGCGTGAGCCTTACTGCCAGTTCTTGACGTCGTCCTCCGTCCCCTCGCGGCCGTCGGCGCCGAGCGAGAGCAGGTCGTAGCCGTCGACGTTCTGGGTGCCGGGGCAGCGATAGACGTAGGGGTTGCCCCAGGGGTCGTTCGGGACCTCGCTCTTGAGGTAGGGGCCCTTCCAGCCCTTGGGCTCGGGGGCCCCCGAGGGCTTCACGCGCAGCGCGTCGAGCCCCTGCGAGGTGGTCGGGTAGTGCCCGTTGTCGGCCTCGTACATGTCGAGCGCGGTCCCGAACAGCGAGCTGATCTGGGTCAGGGCCGCCTTCTCGCGCGCCTCCTCGCTCCGCCCGGCGAAGCGGGGGATCACCAGGGCGGCGAGCACGGCCAGGATCACCATCACGAGCAGCAGCTCGATCAGGGTGAAGGCGCGGCGCGAACGGCGCAGGGAGCGCATGGCAGGTCTCCTTACTGGATCAACGAGTTGAGGCTGAACACCGGCAGGAGCGCGGCCAGCACCACGAAGAACACCACGCCCGCCACCGACACGATCAGGGCGGGCTCGAGGATCGTAACCATCAGGCGAAGGGCATGATCGACATCGTCGTCCGCGCGCTCGCCCACGTGCTCCAGCACCTCGGCGAGGTTGCCCGACTCCTGGCCGACCTCCACCATCTCCATCATCTGCGGCGGGAACAGGCGAGTATCCCGCAGCGGCTTGGCGAGGGGCGCCCCCTCGCGGACCGGCCCCGCCGCCCCCGCCAGGAGGCGGGCGAACTCGCGGTTGCCCGAGGCCTGAGCGGCGATCTCGAGGGCCCGCAGGATCCCGACCCCGCTGGCGAGCAGGGTCCCGAGCGTGCGGCCGAAGCGCGCGATGCAGGCCTGGGCCACCACGGCCCGGATCAGCGGGAGGCGCAGCAGGAGGGCGTCGAGCCGGGCGCGGACCTCCTCGCGGGCGAGGGCCCGCCGGCCCAGGACCGCGCCGACCACGATCGCCAGGACCAGGAGCGGGCCCCAGGTCCGGAGCACCGAGCCGGTGGTCATCAGGATCCGGGTGGGGAGCGGGAGGGCGCCGCCGAGATCGGAGTAGATCGTGGCGAAGCGGGGCACCACCCAGGTGAGCAGGAACACCACCGCGGCGGCCGAGAGGCCGGTCAGCAGGGCCGGGTAGGTGAGCGCGCTGCGCACGCGCCGCGAGAGCGCCTGCTCGCGCTCGGCGAACACCGCCACCCGGCGCAGCGCCGCGTCGAGGAACCCGCCCTCCTCGCCGGCCCGCACGATCGAGATCGCCGACTCGGGGAGGAGCTCGCCGCTCTTGCCGATCGCGTCGGCGAGCGAGGCCCCCTGGGCCACGTCGCGCCGGACCTCACGCAGGACCGCCCGCACGCGCCGGTCGTCACGGCTCTCCTTGGCGCCCCACAGCACCGCGTCGTCGGCGGCCGGCTCGCGGCCGACGGTGTCGAGCGCCTTGAGGATCGGGACCCCCGCGCGCGAGAGGTCGGCGAGCTGGCGGGCGAAGCGCGCGGCGGCGTCGGCGCTGACCCGGCGCGGGCCGAGCAGCGCGGCGAGGTCGAACCCGCCGCCGCGCTCCGCGGGCTCGGCCGCGCCGGCGACCGGGGCGGCCTTGGGGGCGCCGCCGGGCTCCTTCTCGGGGCGCAGCTCGAGGGGGAACAGCCCCATGCGCTCGAGCGCGCCCAGCGCGGCCTGCTCGCTGTCGGCGGGGAGGGTGCCGGCGACCGCCGTCCCGTCCAGGCGGCGCGCCCGGTAGACGAACGCCGCCACCCTAGGCCTCGGCCCGGGTCACGCGGGCCACCTCGGCCGGCGTGGTCACGCCCTCGCGCACCAGGCGGACCGCGTCGTCGCGGAGCGAGGCGTGCCCCCGCTCGCGCGCGTAGGCGCGCAGCCGCACGGCCGAGGCGGCCTGGGTGGCCAGCTCCCGCAGCCCGTCGTCGACCGGCACCAGCTCGAAGATCCCCGTCCGCCCGCGGTAGCCCTGCCCGTCGCAGGCCTCGCAGCCGGCGCCCCGGGTCAGCGCCTCGAGGTCGCCCAGGCCCAGCTCGACGAGCTGCGGCCGGTCGGCCTCGCTCACCGGGGTCGGCCGGGCGCAGCTCGCGCACACCCGCCGCAGCAGGCGCTGGGCGAGCAGGCCCTCGATCGTGGCCGCGACCAGGTACGGCTCGACGCCCATGTCGACCAGGCGCGCCACCGCGCCCGCGGCGTCGTTGGTGTGGAGCGTGGAGAGCACCAGGTGCCCCGTGAGCGCCGCCTGGACCGCGATCTCGGCCGTCTCCTGGTCGCGGATCTCGCCGACCATCACCACGTCCGGGTCGTGGCGGAGGATGTGCCGCAGCCCGCGCGCGAAGGTCAGCCCGATCTTGTCGCGCACCTGGATCTGGCTGACGCCGACCATGCGGTACTCGACCGGGTCCTCGATCGTGATCACCTTGAGCGCCTCGCGGTCGAGCTCGCCCAGGCCGGCGTAGAGGGTGGTCGACTTGCCCGAGCCGGTCGGGCCGGTCACCAGCACGATCCCGTGGGGCGCCGCGAGCATCTTGCGGAAGACGGCCGCGTGGTGCGCGGCCAGGCCCACCTGCTCGAGCGACAGCCCGCTGCTCCGCCCGCCCGAGTCGAGGATGCGCAGGGCGAGCCCCTCGCCGTACAGGGTCGGCATGACCGACACGCGCACGTCGAGCTCGCGCCCCGAGAGCTTGAGCCGGATCCGGCCGTCCTGCGGCAGGCGCTTCTCGGCGATGTCGAGGTTCGCCATGATCTTGATGCGCGAGACGATCGCCGCCTGGAACCGCTTGAGCTCGCGCGGCAGCACCGCCGGGTGCAGCACGCCGTCCACGCGGTAGCGCACCTTGAGGTCGTGCTGCGTCGGCTCGACGTGAATGTCGGAGGCGCGCGCGTCGAGGGCGTCGAGCAGCAGGCGGTTGACGAACTGGATCAGCGCCGCGTCGTCGTCGCCCTCGAGGTCGCCCTCCTCCTCGTCCCCCGCGCTCTGGGCGATCCCCTCCTGCGCGGCGCGGTCGAGCGCCTCGGCGCCCACGCCGTAGTGGCGGCGGATCGTCTCCTCGAGCTCGTCGAACGCGGCGAGCTGCGGCTCGACGTCGAGCCCGGTCAACAGGCGCAGCTCGTCGAGCTCGGCCAGGCAGAACGGGTCGGCGGTCGCCACCCGCAGCAGGCCGTTCTCGCGGGCCAGCGGCATGACGCGGTTCTTGAACACGAACCGGGTCGGCACGGCCGAGAGCGCCGCCTCCTCGGGGGCGAGCTCGCGCAGCTCGACCACCGGGAGCCCGGTCTGCTCGGCGAGGGCGCGCGCCACGTCGGCGCAGCTCGCGAAGCCGAGCCGGATCAGCGCCTCGCCGATCCGCTCGCCCGCCGCCCGCGCCGCGAGCGCCTGCGCCACCTCCTCGACGGTGACCACCCCGCGCGCCACCAAGATCTCGCCAAGCCGCTGTCCCATCGTCTCTCCGCACGGCGGGTCGCCCTGCGCGCCGCCGGAGCGGGCGCGTGGCGCTGCCGCGCCACCCTCAGTCGAGCACGTTCAGCCCGACGAGCTTCGCCTCCTGCTCGACCGTGAGCACCTCGCGCAGCTGGTTCTGCGCGAGCGTGAGCTGCGCCTTGTCCGCCTCGCGCGCGGCGCGGTACTCCTCGAGCAGCTTGGCGAGCTCCTCGCCCTGCTCGGCCGAGCGGACCTTCTCGAGCAGCTCCTGGCGGCGGCGCTCCTGCTCCTGCGTCAGCAGCTTGCGGGTCTCGAACACCGCGTCGAGGAGCGGCAGCACCACCGCCTGCTCCTCGGTGGTGAGCGCCAGCGCCTTGACCGCCTCCTCGCGCAGGCGGCGGCCCAGCTCCTCGCGCCCGCGGCCGCGGCCGCGCCGATCGCGCTGCATGCGCTCGCGCAGGCCCTTGAGCTTCTCGCGCTGCTCGGGGGTCAGGATCGTGTCGAGCTTGCCCTCGACCTCCTCGCGCGCGGCGCGGAACTTGTCGCGCATGGCGCGCGGGTCGAACCCGCCCTCGCGCATCTCCTCCCGCATCTTCTGCATCTGCTCGCGCATCACGCCCTGCAGGTCCTCGATCTGCTTGACCTGCTCGGCGCTGAGCCCGAGCTCCTCCTTCAGCCGCTCGACGTCGCCCAGCGCCCCGAAGGACCGGTTCCGCCCGCGCTGCCCGCGCCGGCGGCCGTCGCGCTCACCGGGGCGGTCGCTCTCGCGCGTGCCCTCGCGGTCCCCCTCGCGCGTGCCCTCGTCCTCGCCGCGGGGCTGGTCGCCCTCGGGGGCCGGCTGGGGGGCCGGATCTTGCGCCAGCGCGGCGCCGGCGGGGAACAACAGGGTCAGGCCAAGCAGGGTGGACGCGATCCTCATGGGGAGCTCCTGGTGGTTCGGGGGGAGGGTCTCGGCGTGCCTCGACTCACCCGCGAACGCGCGCCTCCAGCAGGGGTTTCGGCTCGGGTCGGGCGGGGGAGCATACGAGGAACGACGCCTCGATGTCAGCCGCCGGCGGTGCACGCGCCCGCCACACCTCCTAACTGCTAACATGGTCCTCCTGGCGCCAGGCCTTTCGTAACCCCTTCGGCGGCAAAATGTTGTTCAAGCTGGTCCCCGATGACTTCCGGGTGCGCGAGCTGACCCGGTTCGAGCCCGTGGCCAAGGGGCCGGTCTCGGTCTACGAGCTCAAGAAGCGCAAGCTCGACACGTTCGAGGCGCTGCGGCGGCTCTCGGCCCGCAGCGACGTGCCGCTCGACCGGATCGCCTACGTCGGCCTCAAGGACCGCCAGGCGGTGACGACCCAGCTGATCTCGGTCGCGGGCGGCCGCCTCGAGCCCGGCCTGCGCGTGCCCGGGATCTGGCTGCGCTACCTCGGTCGCGCCCCCGCGCCGCTCTCGGCCGAGGACCTCGTGGGCAACGCCTTCGAGCTGGTGGTGCGCGACCTCGGCCCCGAGGACGTGGCCCCCCTGGCCGAGCGCGCCGCGCGCCTGCGGGCGCACGGCTACATCAACTACTTCGACGACCAGCGGTTCGGCTCGCTGGTCGCCGGGCAGGGGCTGCCCGGGCGCAAGCTGGTCGACGGCGACTTCGAGGGGTTCGTGCGCGACCTCCTGACCACGCCCGGCGCCCGCGATCCGCTGCCCGAGAAGCGGTTCAAGCACCTCGTGACCAAGCTGTGGGGGGACTTCGACGCGATCGCGCGCAAGTGGGGCAACCGCAACCTCAAGTCGGTGGTCGCGCACCTGCGGCGCAAGCCGACCGACTTCGCCGGCGCGACCCGGCGCATGCCCGGCAAGGAGCGCGCGCTCCACGTGTTCGCCTACCAGTCGTGGATCTGGAACCGCGCGGTGGCCCGCTACCTCGAGGGTCGGCTCCCGCGCGAGCGCCTCGCCCGCACCCCGTACGTGGGCGGCGAGCACGTGTGGCCCGAGCTCGCCGCGCAGGAGGCCGCGCCCGCGCTGGCCGCGAGCTTCCCGCTCCTCGACGCCACGGTCGCGCCCGACGACCCCGCCGTGCGCGCCGCGATCGAGGCCGTCCTGGCGGAGGAGGGGCTGACGATCGAGCGGTTCCAGATCGAGGGGATCCCCGGCTGCTTCTTCAAGCACTACGAGCGGCCGCTGGTGGTCTCCCCCGCCGACCTCAGGATCGGCGAGCCGGAGGAGGACGACCGGCGCGAGGGCCGCCTCAAGCTGGCGCTGTCGTTCACGCTCCCGCCGGGCTCCTACGCCACGCTCCTGCTCAAGCGCCTGTTCGGCGCGCTCCCCGAGGAGGGGACCCGCGCGCGCAAGACCTCGCGCGACGAGGCGGAGGCCGACGCGCGCGGGCGCCGCCGTGGGCCCAAGGAGCGCGGCCGAGGCGATGGCCAGGGTCGCCGCGAGCGCGGCCCACGCGGCGAAGGTCGCGAGGGTCACCCCGCGCGCGGCGCGGCGCGCAAGGAGCGCTCGGCGCGGGGCGGGGAGCGGCCCGCGCGGGGGCCGAAGCGCGGGCGGGGCGATGGCCCGCCGGGCGAGGAGCGCGCGGGCGGCGGGCGGCGCGAGAGTGGGCGCCCGCGCCGCGGACCGGGCAAGAAGCGCGGCCGCGGGGCGCGCGGGGCGCGGCGAGCGCGCGACGCTTGAGCGACGCCGAGGGGCTGCGGCGCGCGCTCGCGCTGCTGGCGAGCCGCGAGAAGGGCTCGCGCCAGGCCGACCTGCAGGACCTCGCCGGGCAGGCGGCGGGGCCCGGGGCGCGGCGGCTGACCGCCTGGACGAGCGGCGTGCTCCGTCACCGGCGCACGCTGGGCGTGGTGCTGGGCGCGGTCGCCAAGCGAGCGCTCAAGAAGGGGACCCCGCTGGCGGTCGCGGCGCTGGAGCTGTTCGGCTATCGCCTCCTGTTCGGCGGCGAGCCGCGCGAGGCGCTGCTCGTCGAGCTCGAGGGGATCGGCGAGGGCAAGAAGGCGCGCGAGCACGTGGCGCGCGTGCTCGCGGCGCTCGAGGGCGCGATCGCAGAGCGGGTCGCGTGGACGCCGGCCGCCGAGGCGGACGACGCGCTGCTCCCCCTGTCGCGGAGCGACGCCGTGCGCTTCGCGCGCCCGCTGCTGGGGGCGTCGCGCCGCGGGCCGGCCGGGCGCCTGGGCGTGCTCTACAGCCTCCCCGACGAGCTGGTGGCGGCCTGGATCGCCGCGCACGGCGAGGAGCGCGCGGCCGAGCTGTGCCGGGCCGCCAACGACCCGCCCCCGCTGTTCGCCCGCGTCAACCGCCTGCGGGCGAGCGCCGGCGAGCTGAGCGCCGAGCTGGCCGCGGCCGGGGTGGAGGCGCTCGCGACCGAGCTCGCGACGGGCTTGCGCCTGGGCGAGGGGCGCGGCGCCTTCCGCCACACCGACGCCTGGCGCCGCGGCGCGTTCTCGATCCAGGACCTCACCGCGCAGCGCGTGGCGCCCCTCCTCGCGCCCGCGCCGGGCGAGCGCGTGCTCGACCTGTGCGCGGCGCCCGGCGGGAAGGCGACGCACCTCGCCGAGCTGGCGGACGACCGCGCGGACCTCCTGGCCTGCGACGTCAAGCCCGCCCGGCTGCGCAAGGTCGAGGGCGGCGCGCGCCGCCTCGGCCTGAGCTGTCTGCGCACGCGCCGGGTCGACGGCCGCCACGCCACGAGCGACCTCGCGGACGAGGCCCCGTTCGAGGCGGTGCTCGTCGACGCTCCCTGCTCCAACACCGGCGTGCTGCGCCGCCGCCCCGAGGCGCGCTGGCGCTACGACCGCAAGAGCCAGCAGCGCCTGGCCCGCCAGCAGGCCGACATCCTGGCCCAGGCCGCGCGCCTCGTTGCCCCGGGCGGACGCCTCGTCTACTCGGTGTGCTCGATCGAGCCCGAGGAGGGCAGCGAGCAGCTGCGCGCGCTGGTCGAGGGCGCGGGCCACCTCGAGCTCGAGCACGAGGAGCTGTGGCTCCCGAGCCCCGAGGGCGGCGACGGCGGCTACGCGGGGCGGGTCCTCCGGCGCGGGAGCTGAGGCGGGTCGCGCCCGGCGCGCGCCGGCCTTGTCGGCGGGGCGAGGTAGGCTCGGGCGCGACCCCGAACACACAACGAATGCAGGAGGCGCACGTGCCGCCAGCCTCCGCTCCGCCCCAGGGCTCGAAGCGCCATCAGCAGCGCGCGCTCGCGCTGATGCGCGCGGTCCACCCCTCGCGCATCGAGACCGAGGTGGCCGTCCCCGAGTCGTCCCGCTGGATCGACGCGCTGCTGCACGTCGAGCGACCGAACCCGTGCTGGGGCGTGATCGGACCGGATCTCGCCGCGCGCCAGGTCCTCCTCGAGCACTACTCGGCGCCGCCTCAGCGTTCCCGGCTCACGTCGACGATGATCAAGGCGGCCTGGGCGCTCGACCGCTGGGCCGTGCGGTCGTCGGCACGTCGGCGGCCGCCGCTCACGTTGATCGTCTCGGTCGGTCGCCCGGCCCGCGGGCTCCGGCTGCTCGGCTCCGAGGACGACCCGGTCGGCGGCCTGTACCGCGCTCGCCTCGGCGCGCTGGAGCTGTTGCTCGCGGACGTGCGCGGTCTCCCCGACCTGCCAGGCACCCGCTTCCTCCGCACGTTCGACCATCGCCCGGAGGTGGCTGCGGCGAACCTGCGTCGGCTGTACGAGGACCCGACCCTGAGCCGAGGCGTTAAGCTCGCGATTGGAGAAGCCGTCATGAAGCA
>CAZMSZ010000043.1:18957-21701 GCA_964569055.1 uncultured Planctomycetota bacterium
TGCTCTTGGCGGCGCTCCAGGAGACGGAGCCCGCCAAGCTGAAGGAGATCGCGCTCGAGCTCCTCACGAACGCCCGCGCGGAGCGGCCCAAGCGCCGCGCTCGCCGTTCCACGTGAGCCGCCGGCCCGCTCAGTCTCCTGCCGGCTCCGCCTCCTCCACCCGCTCCTCCTCGCGCCCGTGCGCCTCGGCCTCGACCCAGCGCAGCCGCAGGGCCAGGGCCGCGCGCTCGTCGCGCGCGCCCGGGCGGTCCATGAGGACCCACAGCGTCTCGCCAGGCCGGAGCGCGAACCGGAGCGTCACGAGCTCGTGCTCGATTCGCGGGCCGCGGGCGCCCCACACCTCGACCCGCTCGCCGCGTGACAGCTCGAGCGAACCGACCTCGGCCTCGAGCCAGCCGGCGAGCACCCGCCCCTCCTCGGCCAGCGCGGGCTGCACGCGGATCGAGTAGCCCGCGAACGGGCCGAGGCCGAGGATCCGCTCGGCGTCGCTGCGCGGGGGGTGCTGGATCGCGGCCAGGGGCGCGCGGTCCACCACGGTGGCCGTCTCGCCGTCGTTCAGCACCAGGAGCGCGCGGTACGTCCCCACCCCGGGAACGTCGCTCCCCGGCGGCGCCTCGACCGCGAGGGCCAGGGCGGCGGAGGCGGTCGGGACCTGCACGACGGCGCCCTCGCCCGCGGGCGGCAGGTCGTCGAGGTCGACCTGGCTGAGCTCCGCCTCGAGCTCGATCACCACGTCGTCGAACCGGCGGCGATCGGCCAGGAACGCGGCCACGGCCGCGCGCACGGCGGGGTCGCCCTCGAGCGTCAGCGCGTGCTCCCCGAACCGGAGCACCAGGAGCGCGCGGTACGTCCCCACCCCGGGAACGTCGCTCCCCGGCGGCGCCTCGACCGCGAGGGCCAGGGCGGCGGAGGCGGTCGGGACCTGCACGACGGCGCCCTCGCCCGCGGGCGGCAGGTCGTCGAGGTCGACCTGGCTGAGCTCCGCCTCGAGCTCGATCACCACGTCGTCGAACCGGCGGCGATCGGCCAGGAACGCGGCCACGGCCGCGCGCACGGCGGGGTCGCCCTCGAGCGTCAGCGCGTGCTCCCCGAACCGGAGCACCTCGCTGGCGGGGGCGGCGCCCGCGATCGTCGGCACCAGACGGTCGACCGAGCGCACGTGGGTGGCGTCGCTCCAGCCGAGGACCCGCGGGATCGTCGCGCTCTCGACCGGCGCGGCCTCGGCCCGCGCGCCGTACGGGTAGTCGGCGGGGACCACCAGGTGCAGACGAGGCGGTTCTCCCTCCTCCGCGTCGGACGGCGAGGCGCAGCCCCCCGCGACCGAGGCGAGCGCCCAGAGCAGGAACGACCAGGACGGGACGCGGCGCGGCATGGGCTCCTCGCGGCGGCGGCGAACCCGCCCTCAAGGCGAGCGCGCGGCGGTCCGAAAGAGGATACGGAGGACCGCCGCATGGCCCGCATCACCATCGTGACCGACGATCTCGACACGCGGATGGAGGCGGTCTCCGCCCTCGACGCCGCCGCGCACGACACCTGCGCGCTCGCCGCCTCGGCGGTGAGCGGCGGCGCCCTGCCGATCCAGGCCAGCGAGCCCGACGTGCTCGTGGTCGAGGCCGCGGCGCTCCTCGGCGGCGGCGCCGAGCGGCTGCTCGGCGCCTTCGAGCCGAGCCAGGCGGCGGCCGCCCAGGGGCAGGTCGCCGTCCGCACGCGCGCCCCGGCCATCCTGGTCCTGATCGACGTCGGGCGCGAGGAGCTGATCATCCCCTGCTTCGACCTCGGGGCGGACGACTACCTGCTCAAGCCGTTCGACCGGCGCGACCTGCTCGGCAAGATCGAGAGCCTCCAGGCGCAGCGGCTCGGGCTGCTCCAGACGACGACCTACGACCCGATCGCGATCTCCGACGAGGGCATGATCCTGCGCCACCCCGACCTCGGCGAGGACGGGATCGGCGCGCAGCTCGGGCGCTACGAGGTCCGCGGCCTGCTCGGCCGCGGCGGCTACGGGGTGGTGTACCGCGCGCGCGACGTGACGCTCGAGCGCGACGTGGCGCTCAAGGTGCTCCCGCGCGACCTCCACGACAACCCCGAGGCGGTGGCCCGCTTCTTCCGCGAGTCGACCGCGATCTCGCGCCTCGACCACCCCAACATCGTGAAGTTCTACGAGGTCGGCTCGTACCGCGGCCGGCTGTACTTCACCATGGAGCTGGTCGACGGCTGCACGCTCAAGGACATCGCCGACCGCGAGGCGCCGCTCCCCCCGCGCGAGGCCACGTGGTACGTGGCCGGGATCGCCGGCGCCCTGGCCGCGATCGACTCGCTCGGCCTGGTGCACCGCGACGTGAAGCCCGAGAACGTGCTCGTGACCCGCGACGGGCACGTCAAGCTGATCGACTTCGGCCTGGTGCGCATGCAAGACACCGCCGCGATCACCTCGCAGGAGGACGTGCTCGGCACGCCGTACTTCATGTGCCCCGAGTACATTCGCGCGCCCGGGATCCCCGACATCCGCTACGACCTGTACGCCCTCGGGGTGACCTACTTCCACCTGCTCACCGGCGAGTACCCCTTCGACGGCAAGAACGCCGCGCAGGTCATGGAGCGTCACCTGCGCGCCCCCGCGCCGGACGTGGCCGACTACCAACCCACCGTCCCGCTGATCGCCCGCAAGACGGTCGAGCGCCTCCTCCGCAAGGACCCGGGCCGCCGCCCGCAGACCCCGCAGGAGGTCCTCGCCATGCTGCGCCC
>CAZMSZ010000043.1:21801-30827 GCA_964569055.1 uncultured Planctomycetota bacterium
AGCTCGAGCAGGCCGTCGATTCGGGCGACCACGCGGTCGGCCAGCATGTTGTCGTCCTCGGGGTGGACCTCGCGGATCCGCGTCTTGCCCCGGGTCAGCGCCGCGTGGGTGGGCTCGCGGGCGGCGCCGAGGGTCTCGTGGCGGGCCACGATCCCGGCCACCGCCTCGAGCGAGGCGAGCGTGCGCGGGAAGTCGGGGTCGCCGATCCAGGCCGCCGCGCGCGGCGCGTCCTCGGGCTCGCCGTGGGCCGCGGCCAGCCACAGCAGCTCGGGGGTGACCGCCTCGTCGCTCAGGCGGGCGCGCACGGCCTCGCGCGCGATCGCGAGGAGCGCCGGGGGAAGCGGCGGGGCAGGCTCGACCTCGGGGTCCGTTTGAAGCCGCGCGCGCTCCACCTCGGGCGTCGGCTCGGTCAACAGGTCCACCGCGCGCGAGCGGAGCTCCTCGAGCGCGCCGGGGTCCGCCGCCACGCGCACGAGCTGCCGCACCGCCTGCTCGTTCCCGTCGCGCTCCGGCTCGAGCAGGAGCCCCCCGCCGAGCGCGAGCGCCACGGCGGGCGTCGCGGCCGAGAGCAGCTCGAGCGCCCGCGCCCGCCCGCTGGGGAGACTGGCCAGCCTCCGCGCCGCGGGGACGGCCACCCGCTCGTCGGCGTCGGCGGCCAGGGTCGCGGCCAGGCCGAGGGCCGGCTCGGCGGCCCGCGCGGCGAGGAGCGCGAGCGCGACGTTCGCCGCCTCGCGCGCCGCGGGGCCGCCGGCCCGTGCCGCCCGCTCGATCCGCCCGAGCGCGTCTTCGGGCGCCGCCCGAGAGAGCGTCTCGGCCGCCACGACCCGCACCACCTCGCTGCCGTGCTCCAGGAGGCGCGCGGCGAGCTCCGCGCCGGCGGCGTCGGTGGGGTTCCCCTCCCCGCTGCGGCGGCGCGCCGCGGCCAGCGCGCTCATGGCCGCCCGCTCGCGCCACCGCGCCACCAGTGGGCGCACGACCGCGTCTGCGAGCAGGAACAGCGCGTTCGGCGCCGCCAGCCCGATCGCGACCTCGAGCGGAGGGCGGCCGACCCCGAACAGGACGCCCGCGACCAAGAACCCCGCCGGGACCGCGGCGCAGCCGCCCGGCGCCCGCTGGAACCGCGCCAGGTTCACGAGCGCGGGCACCCCGACCAACAGCGCCAGCGCCGCCGCCAACCCGCCGCGCTCCGCCTCGACCAGCGGACGCAGGGCGGGCTCGAGCACGACCCACACGCCCAGGATCAGCCCGATCAGGCCGAAGAGCAGCGGCAGGCTCGAGTCGCGCGAGAACAGCACCGTCAGCCGAACCTGACCTTGAGCCTCACGTCGTCGCGGTAGTGCGGCCCGAGCGCGTCGGCCAGCTCGGCCAGCCGCTCGCGCGTCTCGGCGCTGGCGCCGTCCAGCTCGGGCAGCGTCACGACCGCGCGCACGTAGAGGTTGCCCCGCGTCCCGTCGGCCCGAGGCGCGCCCAGCCCGCGCAGCCGGAACCGCCGCCCGGTCTGCGTCCCCGGCGGCACCTTCAGGCTCACTTCGCCGGTCGGGCCGTCGAACGCCACCGTCCCGCCGCGCAGCGCCTCGCCCAGCGTGATCGGCACGTCCACGTGGAGGTCGTCGCCCTCGCGCCGATAGGTCGGGTGCTCGAGCACGCGCAGCGTGATCAGGAGGTCGCCCGCCGGCCCGCCGCCGAGGCCCTCCTGGCCCAGGCCGCTCAGCCGCAGCGTCTGCCCGTCCTTCACGCCCGGCGGGATCTTGACCTCCACCCGCTCGCGCCCCGGCAGGTCGAGGCGCAGCGCGGTGGTGCCCCCCCGGATCGCGAGCGGCAGGTCGATCGCGAGCTCGGCGCGCAGGTCCGAGCCGCGGCGGCTCATGGGCGGGCCGCCCGCGCCGCGCCGCCCGAAGCGCCCGCCGAACAAGCTGCCGAGCAGCTCGTCCAGCCCCGCCGAGCTGACGAACGACTCGGACCACGCGCCGTAGTCGAACGGCGAGCCGCCCGCGCCGGCGCCGACCCCGCCCCAGCGGCGCATCTGCTCCGCCTTCGCCTCGTCGAACCCGGCCTGCAGCGCGACCTCGCCGAACTCGTCGTAGAGCTTGCGCTTCTTCTCGTCGGACAGCACCGCATACGCGGCGCTGACCTCCTTGAAGCGCGCCTCGGCCGCGGCGTCGCCCGGGTTGACGTCGGGGTGCAGCTTGCGCGCGAGCTTGCGATAGGCCGCGCGGATCTCGTCCGCCCCGGCATCGCGCGCCACCCCGAGCACGCTGTAGAGGTCCTTGCTCGCCACTCCCTGGACTGCCTTCCTGCTCATCGCGATCTCTCGCGCCCGGGCCACCGACGGGCTCCGAGACTCAGATCATCTTGCCCCGCGCAGCGTCCCCATCCAGCATCCGGCCCGCGTGCTCTTCGGGGGAAGCCGCCGCGAAATGCCCCTGGTTCAGCGACTGCGCTCACGCGCACTGAGCTCGCCGAGAGCGCGGGGCCTGGGGGAAGCCACCGCGAAATGCCCCTGGTTCAGCGCTGCGATCACGCGCATCCGCAGCGCCGCGACGACGGCTACCCTCGAAACAGCCCGACTGACCCCACCCGCCGCCCCACCAGCGACAGCAACCCCGCACGCCACGCCCGAAGCCCCCTCCGCCCTACAAAGCGCCTTCTCCCCAAGGAGCAGCGCCGCTTCGGGCGACGCGGCGCAAACACCAACACCTGGCGCCTCACACCAACCCAGCCGCGTCGCCGCGGCGGCGCAAAACCAGCGACAGCCGGGGGGACTCTGGGGGGCGGAGCCCCCCAGAACCAAGAAGAACGGCGGTCCGACCCCGATCGGGAGGGACCGCCGCTCCAGCAGCGTCGGAACGCCGCAGCCGGCTTAGCCGACCGTGAAGTCGTGCGAACGGACCGTCTTGCGGTTGTTCGCCAGCGCGCGCTGAGCGGCCTGCTGGATGTACCAGGCGACGACGGCGTTGAGGCCGTCGAGGGCGTCGGAGGCCACGTTCACGTCGTGGGCCTTGAGCGCCTCCTTGCACTTGCTCTTGACGACGAGCTCGGGCGCGGCGGCGCCACCCTTCTTCGCGGCGTTCTTCTTGGTCTTCTTCTTGGCCATGTCTTCCCCCTTTGGGACGTCCAAATGAGCGATCAAAGCTCGCTGTGAGCGTTTGGCTCGGCGGCCATGCTAGCCACTGACCCTGACAAGTCAGCGCTTTTTTCAGGAGAATCGCCCCTCAGCCGGGGGTAGGGGGCCGAATGGCCCCGCGCCTCGCCTCGGGGCCCCGCCCCGGTCGCGCGCGCAACTTTCGGCGTACCATGAGCTTTCGCCCAAAGGAGGGCGTGTGGCGCCGAGTCGGGTGACCTGGGGGCTGCGCGGGGCCGTGCTCGTTTGCCTGGCCCTGGCGGCGCTCGGTCCCACCCTGCCCGCCGCGGGGCCGCGAACGCGCGTCCTGGTGGTCGACCGCTCGCGGTCGGTGGAGCGGGCGACCGAGCGCCTCGCCCCCGCGCTGGTGGGCGCGCTCGGCGACCTCGGCCCCGACGACCGCGCGGGCCTGGTGCTCGCCGGCGCACGCCCCGTGGTCGCGCTGGCGCCCGCGCCGCGCGACGAAGCGGCGAGCCGCCTCGGCGACGCGCTGCGCGCGCCGGTCGCGCCCTGGGGCAGCGACCTCGGCGCGGCGCTCGACGCGGCCGGCCGCTTGGCGGGGCCCGGCGGCGAGGTGCTCCTCGTGAGCGACGGGCGCGACACCGGGCGCGAGCTGTTGCCCGCCGCGGCGCGCCTGGCCGCGGCGGGCGCGCGCCTGCACGTGCTCGCTCCCGACGCGCCGGCCCTCCACGGCGCGCGCGTCACGGCGCTGGTCGCGCCCGAGCGCGCCAGCCCGGGCGCCCGCCTGGCGCTCGAGGCGAGCGCCGCGGCGCTGCGCCCCGCGCGCGTGACCCTCACGCTCTCGCTCGAGCGCGCGGGGGGCGCGCCGAGCGTCCTCGCCCGCGACGAGCGCGACCTCGGGCCCGGCGAGCAGCTCCGCCTCGCCGCGACCACCGCGCCGCTCGGGGCGGGGGCCTACACCGTGCGCGCTCGCGTGCGCGTCGCCGGCCGCGACGACGCCCCCGAGGACGACGCGCTCGCCCGCCCGCTGACCGTCGGGGCGGGGCCGCGCGTGCTCCGGGTCGGCGCGCCGCTGCCCGGGCTGAGCGGCGCGGTGAGCGCGCCGCCCGAGCGTCTGAGCGAGGCGCTCGCGCAGGAGCGCCCCGACCTGATCGTGCTGCACGAGGTGAGCGCGGCCGCGGCCGCGGGCGAGGTCGCGGCGCTCGGGGCCGCCGTCCGCGCCGGCGCGGGCCTGGCCGTCGTCGGCGCGGAGCGCGCCTTCGGCGGCGGCGGCTACGGCGGGAGCGCCCTCGAGACGCTGCTGCCGGTGACCGCCGGTCCCGGCCGCGAGCGCCAGCGACCGCTGTGGCTCG
The DNA here is from genome assembly GCA_964569055.1 of uncultured Planctomycetota bacterium. Taxonomy (GTDB): domain Bacteria; phylum Planctomycetota; class J058; order J058; family J058; genus JAWLGW01. The sequence continues at coordinate 26,236 of CAZMSZ010000043.1, forward strand.
CCGTGCTGCTCGACGCCTCGGGCAGCATGGGGGCGCCCCTCCCCGCGGCCGGCGCGAGCGAGGGCGCCGCGACCCACTACCTGCGCGCGCTCGAGACCGGCCTCCCGCTCGAGCTGCTCCGCCCCGACGACCGGCTGGCCGTGATCACCTTCGCCGAGCGGCCCGAGCTGGCCGCGCCGCTCGGCCCGGTTCCGCCCGGGCTCGTCGAGCGGCTGGCGCGCCGCGAGCCGCGCGGGGGGACCGACATTGGCGGGGCGCTCCTCCTGGGGCTCGAGGCCCTCGCCGGCGCGAGCCCGGACGTCGACGTCCTGGTGGCGCTCGCCACCGACGCCGAGGACCCCGACCCCGCGCGCCACGCGGACGCGCTCCGGCGCGCGGCGGCCGCGCTGGCCGCGGCCCGCGCCGGGGCGGAGCGGCCCGCCCGGGCGCTCCTGATCCATATCGGCCCCGGCCCGCTCGAGACGCTGCGCGCGCTCGAGTCCGAGCTCGCGCCCGCGCTCGAGGTGGACGTGGCGCGCGCCGCGGGCGCCGGCGAGGCGCTGCGCGACCTGCTCGAGGGCGAGCTGCTCGCCCAGCGCGCCGACCGGCGCGCGGGGCCGCTCCCGCTGACCCTCACCCCCGCGGGCGAGGCGCGCGGGCTCGAGCTGCCGGCGAGCGCGCCGGCCTTCGCCCCGGTCCGGCTCCGGCCCGAGCCGGAGCGCGGCGCGGTCGCGCTGGCCTCGGTCCTCGACCCCGAGCTCGGCGAGGCGCCCGCGCTCGTGCTCGGGCGCCTCGGCCTGGGGCGGGTGCTGGCGGCCCCGCTCCCCGGCCCGACCGCCGCGCCGCTCCTGAGCGCGCTCACGGGCGAGCTCGCCGCGCCGCCCGCCGAGGCGGTCGCGCTGCGCGCGACGCGCGAGGGGGAGGCCGTGCGGCTCGAGGCCACAGGCCCCCTGCCCCTCGGCGCGCGGGCGCTGCTGCTCGCCGAGGACGGCGGCCGGGCGGAGGCGCTGCTCGCGCCCGCGGGCCCCGACCAGGCGTGGGCCACGGCGCGCGCGCCGAGCGCGCGCCCGCTGCGGGTGATCCTCGTGGGCCCAGACGGCGCGCGGCTGGCCGCGGCCCACGTCCCCGACGCCGGGCACACCGAGCTCGCGGGCGGCGCCGGCCCCGACCTCGGCGCGCTCGCCGCCGCGGCGCGCGCCGGCCGCGGCGCCCTGCTCACGACCCTCCCCACGGCGGCCAGGCCGCTCGCCGCCGAGTCGCTGGCTGCAGAGCGCGCCTCGCTCTCGCCGGCCCTCGCCGCGCTCGGCCTGCTGCTCGTGCTGCTCGAGGCGGCCGCCGCGGCCTGGCGGGTCCGCCGCGCGCGCGCCGCCTGATCCGCTGGCTGCTCTTTGCAACGCCACGGCGGGCTGCGAGCATGACGCCCCCAACCCGAGCACACGGAGCAGCGCAGTGGCGGACAAGCTGGCAGGGAAGGTCCTGGTCGCCCAGGGGGGCGGCCCCACCGCAGTGATCAACCAGAGCCTGGTGGGCGTGGTGCTCGAGGCCCGCAAGTTCCCGCAGATCTCGCGGATCTACGGGGCGCTCTACGGGGTGCGCGGGATCGTGGAGGAGGAGTTCCTCGACCTCACCCGCGAGACGACCCACAACCTCGAGGAGGTGGCGCGCACCCCCTCCTCGGCGCTGCTCTCGACCCGCGAGAAGCCCAACGCCGAGTACTGCCGGCGCATGTTCGAGGTGCTGCGGGCCCACGGGATCCACTACTTCTTCTACGTGGGCGGCAACGACTCCTCCGAGACGCTGCGGATCGTCAACGAGCAGGCCGAGCAGGCGGGGTATCCCCTGCGCTGCGTTCACATCCCCAAGACGATCGACAACGACCTGCTCGAGAACGACCACACGCCCGGCTTCGGCTCGGCGGCGCGGTTCGTGGCGCAGGCGTTCATGGGGATCAACCTCGACAACCGCGCCCTGGCCGGCGTCTACATCGGGGTCGTCATGGGACGGCACGCCGGGTTCCTGACCGCGGCGAGCTGCCTGGCGCGCACCTACGAGGACGAGGGGCCGCACCTCGTGTACGTGCCCGAGCGCCCGTTCGACCCCGACCGGTTCCTGGCGGACGTCGACGCCGCCTACACCCGCTACGGGCGCTGCGTGGTCGCCGTCTCGGAGGGGGTCTCCGACGCGGCGGGGACCCCGATCATGACGCGCCTCAAGCCCATGGGCGCCGACGCCCACGGCAACGTGCAGCTCTCGGGCACGGGCGCGCTCGGCGACCTGCTCATGGACCACGTCAAGGCCGGGCTCAAGATCAGCCGCGTGCGAGCCGACACGTTCGGCTACCTGCAGCGCTCGTTCGTGGGCTGCACGTCGGACCGCGACGCGGCCGAGGCCCGCGAGGTCGGCGAGAAGGCGGTGCAGTACGCCATGTGGGACGACGTGGACGGGTCGGTGGCGATCCGCCGCCCGGTGCTGAACTACGGCGTGGACTACGAGCTGGTCCCGCTCGAGGCGGTGGCCGGCAAGACCCGCCACATGGACGACCGCTTCATCAACGCGGCGGGGAACAACGTGACCGACGACTACCACGCCTACGTGCGCCCGCTCGTCGGCTCGGGCCTGTTCCAGCCGGGGCGGCTGCGCGCGCCCAAGGTCAGCTCGGTGCGCATGGACGCCAAGAGCTAGCCCGGCTCCGAGCGCCCTGCCACGGCGGCAGCCGCCCTGCCGAGCGCGCAGCCCCCAAGGAGCGTAAGCTGTTGTCAGTTCGACGCCACGACACCGGCATGGCGTGTGCGAATCGAGGGGCATGAGCGAACAGAACCCGAATGCCTTGCGCAACCTCCGGTCGCCCTGGCTGATCGCCGCCTGGCCGGGCATGGGCAAGGTGGCCCTCTCGGCGGCGGGATACCTGATCGAGCAGCTCGGGGCCGCGCAGGTCGGCGAGTTCGAAGGGGCCGACCCCTCCCTGTTCGACCTCGATCGGGTGCAGATCGAGGACGGCGTGGTCCAGCCGGCGCGGCTGCCGGAGAACCGCCTGTACGCCTGGCGGAACCCGAGCGGCGGCCGCGACCTGATCATCTTCGTGGGGGAGGCCCAGCCCGCCACGGGGGGCTACCGCCTGTGCCACGACCTGCTCCGCTTCGCGCGCGAGCTCGACGTGGAGCGGGTGATCACGTTCGCCTCCATGGTGACGCCGTCCGACCCGACCAAGCCCTCGCAGGTGTTCACCGTCGCGACCGAGCCCGCGCTCCTCGAGGAGGTGCGCCGGGTGCGCGGCAGCCTGGTCACGATCAAGGAGGGCGAGATCGTCGGCCTCAACGGCACGCTCCTCGGCGCGGCCGCCTCGCGCGGCATGGAGGCGCTCGGCCTGCTCGGCGAGGTGCCGCAGATCGCGGTCAACCTCCCCTACCTCAAGGCCACCCACGCGGTGCTCGAGCTGTTCTGCGCGCTGGCCGGGGTCACGATCGACTTCACCGAGCTCGAGGAGAAGGCGGCCTCGCTCGAGCGCGGGCTGCAGGAGCTGCTGCGGCAGATCCGCGCGATCACGACCAAGGAGTCGGACCCGCCCGCGCCCGAGCAGGGGAGCTGGACCCCGGGGCAGGAGGCTCCCGGCGAGGCGAGCGCGCGCGAGGAGGCGGGCGAAGAGGAGGGCGAGGAGCCGCGGCTGCGCCTCTCCCCCGAGGCCTTGAGCCTGATCGAGAGCCTGTTCCTCAGCGCCGAGCAGGACCGCGCCCGCGCGCTCGAGCTCAAGCGCGAGCTCGACAAGCACGGCGCGTTCGCCGCCTACGAGGACCGGTTCCTCGACCTGTTCAAGAAGCGCGACGACCCGCCCGAGCACGCCAGCAACAACTGACCGCGGCCCGCGCCTTGCGTCTCCCGCTCGCGTTCGCCCGACGCGCGGGCGAGCAGGAGGGACGCATGCGGCGCGCCGGGGTGCTGCTGTTGGTGTTCGCGCTGAGCGGGTGCGAGCTGCTCGACGACCTCGACGGCGGGGGCGACTCCCCCGCGCCCGAGAATGGGACCGAGCCGGGCCAGGGTGAGCCCGGCCAGGAGCCGGGGCGCGGCGGCGAGACCGCCGAGGGCGAGGAGGGGAAGGCCGGGGAGGAGGGCGAGGGCGGCGGCCACGTCCTCGACGAGCGCTGGCGTCCCCTCGAGAGGATCGTCGAGCGCCCCCCGCTCCCCGGGCTGTCTTCGTCGGTCGCCACCACCGTCGGGACGGAGATCTACGTGCAGGACCTCGAGGCCTGGCTGGCCGAGCGCCCGCCCGGGTCGCCGCGCTACGAGGCCCTGCTCAGCCACGAGCAGGTCCACGCCAAGCGCCAGCAGGCGGCGGGCGTGAACGCCTGGATCCAGCGCTACCTGCGCGACCGCGACTTCATGTGGGCCGAGGAGCAGCTCGGCTACTACGAGCAGCTCCGCTACTACGAGCAGCACGGCATGCCGGTCGACGTGGAGGGCACGGTCCAGACCCTCACCGGCTACCGCAACCTCGCGGGCGCCATGGTCGACGAGGCCGAGGCTCGCGCGTGGGTCGAGGCGGTGCTGGCCGGAAAGTGGAAGCCGAGCGGGTGAGCCTCCCCCCGGCGCGGCCGCAGTCGGCCCCGGCAGCGAGTTCG
>CAZMSZ010000044.1:0-1669 GCA_964569055.1 uncultured Planctomycetota bacterium
GCCGTGACCGAGGCCGCTGGACCCGATCCTTCCGCCGGACGTCCCCTGCTGCGAGCGCTCGCAGACCCGTGGTCCTGGCAGGGCGCGATCGGGCGGGGGCGGTTCGTCCTCCTTGGCGCGCTCCTGTTCGCGGTGAAGTACGGGATCGACTCGGCGATCGCGGCGGGGTTCGGCACGGCCTGGAGCCCGCTGATGTACCTCTCGCCGCGCGTCTCGCCGCTGCTGCAGCCGGGCGAGGCGCCCACGTTCTGGCTGGCTCTGCTCGCGGGCGCGCTCCCGTTCATTGCGGCGGGCGTGGCGCTGTGCGCCCGGCGCCTGCGCGACATGGGCGTGAGCCCGTTCTGGTGCGGGCTGTTCTTCCTGCCGTTCCTGCACTGGGCGTTCTTCGCGGTCCTGGCGGCGACGCCCTCGCGCGCGCCGCGCGGGGTGGAGGGGGACGAGCGCGCCGACAAGAGCGGCCCCGCCCGGGCGGTCGCCGACGACGGCAGCCGCGACCGCGACTTCCTCGATCACCTGGTCGCGCTCCCGGCGCAGCGGCGCTTCCTCCTCGCGACCGGGGCGGGCGTCCTGTTCGGCGCCGCGGGGCTGCTGCTCGGCACCAACGTCTACCTCACCGAGCTGATCGGGTTCGGGCTGTTGCCGCGCGAGGTGCTCGGCGTGGGCCTGTTCGTGGGGGTGCCGTTCGGCGTCGGGTTCTGGCCGGGCTACCTGTTCGGGCTGGCGCCCCGCGAGGGTATGCGCGGGGCCATGGTCGCCACGCTCTGCGCCTCGGTGGTGGTGTTCGCGCTCCTGCTGGCGCTCGCGCTCGAGGGCCTCGGCTGCATGGTCATGGCGGCGCCGCTCGTGCTGCCGATCGCGCTCCTGGGCACGGGGATCGGGTTCGCGTGCGGGCGCGTCCCCAAGCTCCACGGCGCGGCCCTCCCCGCGCTCCTGCTCGCGCCCGGCCTGATCGGCTGGGAGCAGCTCCACCCGCCCAGCGCCGACGAGGTCGCGGTGGTCTCGACCGTGCACGTCAAGGCCGCCCCCGAGGTGGTGTGGCGCCACGTGATCGCGTTCCCCCCGATCGACAGCCCGCCCGAGGTGATCTTCTCGATCGTGGCGCTCCCGATCGAGGCGCGCCTCGACGGCGTCGGCGAGGGCGCGCTGCGTCGCTGCGTGTTCACGATCGGCGAGTTCGAGGAGCCGATCGAGGTGTGGGACCCCGGCCGCGAGCTGACCTTCGGCGTCGCCAGCCAGCCGGCCGCCGTAGCCCGCTACGTCGACACCTCGCGCGGGCAGTTCCGGCTGCGCGCCAACCCCGACGGCACGACCACGCTGGTCGGCACGACCTGGGTCCGCACCAAGCTCCACCCGGCGCCCTACTGGGGGGCCTGGACGAGGACCCTGGTCCACGCGATCCACATGCGCGTGCTCGAGCACGTGCAGCGCCTCAGCGAAGGCGGCGCCGCCCCCCGCGAGGGGCAGCCCGTCGAGCTCCCGAGCTGGCTGGTGCTCGCCAACGACACCTGCCGCTGCACCCGCCACGTCGGGGCCGCGGCGGCTCGCGGCGCGGTGCCGACCCCGGAGTAGACCGGCGACCGGCGCGAGCTACTCGCCGCGCAGCCGCTCCAGCTCCGCGCGCAGGCGAGCCACCTCCGCCTCGGCCAGCGCGGCGCGCTCGCGGGCGGCC
>CAZMSZ010000044.1:1769-30700 GCA_964569055.1 uncultured Planctomycetota bacterium
GCGGCTTCCACCGAGCACCTCCCATCCTAAGGGCCGCGCGCGCCACCGAGGCGCTCCGAGCGCCCGCGCCCGAACGCAACCCTATCAATCGGGTCCGGCGCGCCAGCGCGGGGGAGGCGGCATGAAGCGTGCCGGTCGCCGTGCCATAGTGGCCCGGCCGCGCCGCGGCCCGGGGGACGCATGGAGCCGCTCACGCCCGAACAGGCCGCCGTCGTCGCGGTGCGCGACCGCGCCGTGCTCGTGCAGGCAGGGCCGGGCTCGGGCAAGACGCGCACCCTGGTGCACAAGTTCCTGGACCTCGTGGCGAGCGGGACCTCGCCCGAGCGGGTCCTGGTGCTCACCTTCTCGAACAAGGCCGCCGCCGAGATGCGCCACCGGGTCGAGCTGGCGACGCGGACCTCGGTCAAGGTGCTCTGGATCTCCACCTTCCACTCGTTCGGCCACGACCTCCTCGGGCGCCACCCGGTCGAGTCGGGCGTGCCGCGCTCGTTTCGGCTGCTGACCGGGTTCAAGGAGTGGGTGCTGGTCCGCGACGTCCTGCGCCGGGTCCCCGTCTCGCCGGCGCTCGCCGCGGCGCGGGACTGCCGGGGCCTGGTGGGCGAGGTCGCGGGGGCGCTCGCGCTCTGCAAGCAGAACTTGCTCGAGCCGCGCGCCCTCGCCGAGGCCGCCGCGCGCGCCGGCGGCGACGCGCTGCTGACCGACCTGGCGCGGGTCTACCAGGGCTACGAGGACGAGCTGCGCGCGCGCCGCCACTTCGACTTCCGCGACCTGATCCTGCGCGCCACCGCGCTCTTGCGCCGCCCCGAGGTCCGCGCCGCCGCCCAGGCGCGGTTCGACGCGGTGCTCGTCGATGAGCTCCAGGACATGGATCGGGCCCAGGCCGAGCTGATCGCCGAGCTGACCCGCGGCAGCCCGCTCGCCGAGCGGGTCACCGCCTGCGGCGACACGCACCAGAGCATTTACGGGTTCCGCGGGGCCACGCCCGAGGAGGTGCTGAGCACGTTCCGCGCCACCTTCCCCCAGGCGCTCGAGAAGGCGCTCAGCAAGAACCACCGCGCTCTCCCCGGCCTGGTCGCCCTCAGCCGCCGCGTGTTCGCGGCGCCCGCCGGCGGCGCCGCGGACGAGCCGCCCGCGCCGGACGAGCCCGCGGTGCGGGTGCTCACCAGCCCCACCAGCCTGGCCGAGGCGACCGCCGTCGTGCGCGAGCTGCTGACGCTGCGGCGCACGCCGCGCGCTCGCGGCGAGGGGCCGTATCGCTGGCGCGACATGGCGATCCTCTGCCGCTCGCTCAAGCGCGACGCCAAGGCGATCGAGAGCGAGCTGGAGCGGTTCGGGGTGCCGTATCGGGTCCACGGCAACGCCGGCTTCTACCGCAACGAGGCGGTGGCGGTCCTGGTCAACTACGTGCTCGCCCTCACCGACGAGGCGAGCGACGCCGCGCTGCGGCGCGTGCTGGCCTCGCCGATCCCGGCGCTCCCGCAGCTCGCGTGCGCCCGGTTCCTCGACCGGGTCGTCAAGCGCGACCGCCACGCGGGGCGCTACCTGTGGTTCCTGCGGTTCCTCATGGAGCGCGAGGACCCGGACCGCTGGCCGGTGTGGCGCCCGGCGCAGGCCGACGCGGTCGAGGCCGCCGCCGAGGTCGCCGCCGAGGGCGCGCGCGCGCAGCCGCCCTACTTCTTCGCGCTCATGAGCGCCGAGGACAAGCAAGTCTTCTACGACTTCCACCAGCGGTTCGTGGTGCTGCGGGCCCGCGCGCGCAAGGCGCAGGACGCGCTGCCGGCGCTGGTCTCGACGATCGCGGTCGAGACCGGGCTGGTGCGCTGGATCCTGGAGCTCGAGGCGCGCGACCCGCGCCTGGCTGCGCGCCACGCGGCCAACGTCACCAAGCTCCACAGCATGGTGGTGGACTTCACCGAGATCGCGACCGACGGGGGCGGCGCCCCGCCCACCCTGGCCGACCTCGCCGAGCACCTGCGCGAGCTGCTCGAGCACTTCGCCAGCGAGAGCGAGCTCGACGCGCCCGGCGAGGAGCGGTTCGACCCGCCCGACGCGGTCTCGGTCATGACGGTCCACCAGGCCAAGGGGCTCGAGTTCGACGTGGTGGTCGTGCCCCACCTGGTGGCGGGCCGGTTCCCCGCGCCGCCGCGCGTGTCCGGAGTGCTGACGACCGCGGCGCTGGTGGCGCTGCGGCAGGTGGAGCCCGCGTTCCACGACCCGGGGCACCAGTCGCCCGAGCGGCACTTCGCCGAGGAGGAGCGGCTGTTCTACGTGGCGATCACCCGCGCCCGCGAGCGGCTCGTGCTCTCCTGCGCCCGGCGCTACGACGGCGAGGAGGACGACAGCGCGCCCTCGCCGTTCCTGCTGCAGGCGCTCGGCGGGCGCGAGGTCGACTTCTGGCGCCGGGTGCACGACGAGAAGGCCGCCGCGACCACGGTCCTGGCCGACCTCGCGGCGGCCTCTCGCGCTCCGCAGGTCGAGCTGTGCGACACCGACCGCCTGAGCGGCACGCTCGAGGCCGCGCTCGACCTCGCCGAGCTGGAGGTGGCCCTGCGGCGGCTCTACCAGCGCGGCGACGAGGCGCTGCGCGCGCGGCTCGAGCGCGCGCTCGCGGGGAAGCGCGCGCAGGCGGCCGGGGTCGAGCTCGCGTTCGTGACCGCGGCCGAGCCGTTCCCGCGCGAGGAGGAGCGGCCGCTCGCCCTCCTCGGCGACGAGGTGGAGCTGTCGGCCAGCCGGCTGGGCGACTTCTCCGACTGCCCGCGCAAGTTCTACTACTCGAAGCTGCTCCACCTCGAGCGCGGCTCGGGCGCCGCCGCGGTGTTCGGGACCGTGATCCACGAGGTGCTCGAGGCGTTCCACGGGGCGCACCCGGGCAAGGCCGCCTTCTGTGACCCCGCCGCGCGCGCCGCGCTCGAGGGCGAGCTGCGCGAGCGGCTGCGCGCGGCGCTCGAGGCGCGCCAGGAGAGCTTCGGCTCGCCGTTCCAGCTCCGGCGCAGCCTCGCCAGCGCGTTCGCCATGGTGGGGCCGTACCTCGAGCTGCAGGCGCACGAGCCGCTCGAGTTCGTGGCCGGGCGCGAGCTGACCCTGCGGTTCGAGGCGGCGGGCGCGCGCATGGTCGCCAAGCTCGACCGGGTGTGCGCCGACGCGCCCGACCTCGACGGCGCGCGCGGGGTGCTGATCGCCGACTACAAGACGCTGCGCGTGACGAACCCGCGCGGGCTGTCGCTCCAGGGCGCGATCAAGAAGGGGGGCGAGGTCCAGCTCGTGACCTACTACCGCGCCTACCTCGAGACGCAGCGCGTGGCGCCCAAGTTCCTGGGCAAGATCTTCCTGCGCCACACCAGCGACTGGCGGCCGGGCACGCTCGAGGTGCTGCTCGAGGTGACCGAGCGCGCGCCCCCCAAGGGCACGCCGTTCTACGGGCGCAGCGGGCGCAAGATGACCGACTGGGCCTGGGTCTCGCCGGCCGACCTCGACGCGGCCTGGGAGGCGATCGAGGCCAAGCTGCGCGCGATCCACGCCCCCGAGCGGCGGCGGTTCGAGATCACCCCCTCGGCCAAGGCCTGCACGTATTGCCCCTTCAGCGCGATCTGCGGGAAGGAGGAGCACGATGCCGCTGACGCCTAATCAGGAGCGGATCGTGCGCGCCCCGCTCGATCGCTGCGTGCTCGTGAACGCGGGGCCGGGCTCGGGCAAGACGCACGTCCTGGTGGAGCGCTACCTCCACCTGATCGGCGAGGGCGGCCTCTCGATCGACGAGGTCCTGGTGGTGACCTTCACCCGCAAGGCGGCGCGCGAGCTGAAGGAGCGCCTCGCCCGCCGGCTGCTCGAGGCGGGGCGGCTGTCGAGCTCGCTCGCGCTCGAGACGGCCTGGGTCACCAACTTCCACGGGCTGTGCCTGCGCCTCTTGCGCGAGAACGCGCTGGCGGCCGCGTTCGAGCCGGCCACCCGGATCCAGGACGAGGTCGAGGCGGCCGACCTCGCGCAGGAGCTGCGGCGCGAGCTGCTCGCGGGCCCGCTCGCCGACGAGGCGCTGGCGGCCGAGGCCGCGGGGGACCCGATCCCCGCGGCGGTGCTCGACCGGCTCGGGCGGCGCTACCCCGACGCGGTGGCCGTGCTCGGCCGCGGACGCGAGAACCTGCAGGGCGCGCGGGCGATCGTGGCCGGCGTGGGCGAGCGGCTGGCCGGCCTGGCGGCCGAGCTCGGGCTGGGCGAGGACGCGCTCACGGAGGAGCGGGCCGCCCACGCCGCGCTGGCGCGCTACCTGCCCGAGGTCGAGGGGCGCTACGAGGCGCGCAAGCGCGCCGAGGGGCTGCTCGACTTCGTCGACCTGCAGACGCGCGCGGCGGCCTTCCTGAACACCACCGCCGCGGCGCCCGCGCGCGCGCGCTTTGGGGCGATCCTGGTCGACGAGTTCCAGGACACCAACCTGGTCCAGCTCGAGCTGCTGCGCCTGCTCGCCCGCCCGGCGTTCGCCAACCTCATGGCGGTCGGCGACGAGCGCCAGTCGATCTACGCCTTCCGCGGGGCGCGCGTCGAGAACATTCGCGAGCTGCCGGGGCGCGTGCGCGCCGCCGGCGGCGAGTGCCTGGTGCTCGACCTCTACGAGAGCTTCCGCTCGTACCAGGAGATCCTGGACGTCTCGAGCGGCGCGCTCCTGGCCGGCGCGCCCGAGCCCACTCGGCCGGCGCTGGTCGCGGCGGCGCTCGGCCCGGCCGCGGCCGACCCGGCCGCGGCGCGCCCCGCGGTGCGGGTGTGGCGCGGCGCGAGCAAGGCGGACGAGGCCGACTGGATCGCCGAACAGATCCTGGCCCGGCGCGGCGCCCCCGTCGTGAGCGTCACCCCCACGGGCGAGCGGCAACAGGTCGCGCTCCAGTGGGGCCACTTCGCGATCCTCTTGCGCAGCGTGGGGAGCGTGCGGGCCTACGAGGAGGCGCTGCGCGCGCGCGGCATTCCCTACCGGACGCTGGGCGGGAGCGGGTTCTACGACCGGCGCGAGGTGCTCGACCTCCTGGCCTACCTGCAGGCGGTGGCGAACCCCTACGACGGGCTGGCGCTGGTCCGGGTGCTGCAGCAGCCGCCGTTCGGCCTCTCCGACCGGAGCCTCCACCGCCTGGCCAACCTCGAGCGGGTGGGCAGCGAGGGCGAGGCGGTCGAGACCGACGCCCACGAGGACACCGTCGTGCCCGGCTTTCGGCTCAAGCCGTTCGACGCGCTCCGCCGCGCGCTCGACGAGCGGGAGCTCGCGGCGCGGCTCGGCCTCGAGCCCGAGACCCTGGCCCGCCTCGGCAAGCTGCGCACGTTCCTCGAGCGCTGCCTGCGCCGGCGCGAGACGGTGCCGGTCTCGCGCCTGCTGCTCGACGTGCTCGAGGAGACCGGCTACGGCAAGCTGCTCCTCGCCGACTCCTCGCGCGGCGAGCTCGAGGCGCTGCGCCGGCGCAAGAACGTGGAGCGGCTGTTGCGCCTGGCCCGCCGGTTCGAGCACGCCCACGTCTACGGCTCGCTCCACGAGCTGGTGCGCTACCTCGTCCGCGCGCTCGACGAGGAGATCCGCGAGGAGGAGGAGGGGCTCGAGGCGGACGGGCGGGTGGTGAACGTGCTCACCGTGCACCAGGCCAAGGGCATGGAGTGGCCGGTGGTGTTCGTGGCGGGCGTGAACGACCGCTCCTGGCCCATGCGCGGGTTCCCCGTCGAGGTGGCCTACATGGACGGGGTGGGCGCCCTCTTGCGCCGCGGGGTCACGGGGCGCGAGGAGAACGGCAAGGAGGTGTTCGAGGAGACCGCGCTCCACCGCCACCTGAGCGCGCTGGCGGCCCCGGCCCGCGAGGAGGAGGAGCGGCGGGTGCTGTTCGTGGCCATGACGCGGGCCAAGCACCTGTTGCTCCTCTCCGGCGCGGGCAACTCGGCCTTCCTCGACCGGGTGAGCGCCTGCCTCCCCGAGCCCGCGGGCGCTCACGAGCCCGCTCCGCTGGCCGTCGCCGAACCCGAGGCGTCCGCCACGCCGCTCGCGGTGGAGGAGGCGCTCGCCGCCGCGCTCGAGCGGATCACCGCGCCCGAGCCCGAGGACGAGGCGCCGGCCGCCGGCCCGCGCGGCGTCCACCTCTCGTTCAGCCACGTCAGCCTGTACGACACCTGCCCGCTCAAGTACAAGTTCACGTTCGTGACCCCGCTCCCCGGCATGGGCCACGGGAGCAGCCTCCGGCGCGCAGCCGAGGCGGGCGAAGCGACCGACCTCGCCGCCCACGAGCTCGGCACGGTGTTCCACGAGGCGCTCGAGCGCTGGGCCCACGAGGACCGCCCCCTCGAGGAGCTGGTGCGCGAGGCCGCCCAAGACCGCGGCTGGGGCGAGCTGTCGGCCAGCGACCGCGCCCGCGCGGCGCGCTTCGCCGCCAACTTCCTCGCCAGCGAGCTCGGCGCGCGCAAGCCCGGCCCCGAAGACGTGGAGGTCCCTTTCACCCTGGTGCTCGGCGCCCAGGACGAGCTCACGGTCACCGTCTCGGGCTCGATCGACCGCCTCGACCGGCTCCCCGACGGGACGTGGGCGATCACCGACTTCAAGACCAGCCGCGGGGTCGACCCCGAGCGCTACCGCCTCCAGCTCTCGATCTACCGCCTGGCCCTCGAGCGCGCGTTCGAGCGCGAGGTGAGCGCCTGCTACGCCTACTTCGTGCAGCACGAGGAGGCCAAGGGCCGCGTGCCGATCGCCACGTTCTCCGCCGAGGAGACCGAGGCTCGCGTGGTCGAGGCCGCCCGCAGGATCGCGGCCCGCGACTTCGCGCTGCGCGAGCACCCGGGCAAGGCGGCCTGCTGGGTGTGCCCGTTCGGGGGAGCGCGCGGGTTCTGCCCCGAGCGGCGGGGGGCCCGCTGAGGCGGACGCGCGCTGCGTCGGCGCGATAGAGTAGCCGCCTCACCCGAGAGACCGGAGGTCGCCGTGAGCTCGACTGCCCAGCCCGCCGCGCAGCCCGTCTACCGCAAGGACTACCGGCCGCCCGCCTATCGGATCGAGACGGTCTCGCTCGAGTTCGAGCTCGGCGAGGAGGCGACCGTGGTGCGCGCCGCGCTCGACGTGGTGCGCACGGCCGATTGTCCGGCGGGCGAGCCGCTGCGGCTCGACGGCGAGGACCTCGAGCTGGTGGGCGTGAAGGTCGACGGGCGCGTCCTCGCGGCCTCCGAGTACTCGCTCGACGGCGAGGAGCGGCTGGTGATCCCGGGGCTCGGCGAGCGGACCAAGCTCGAGACCGAGGTGCGGCTCGAGCCGCAGGAGAACCTGCAGCTCTCGGGGCTCTACAAGAGCTCGGGGAACTTCTGCACCCAGTGCGAGGCCATGGGCTTCCGGCGGATCACCTACTTCCTCGATCGGCCCGACGTCATGGCGCGCTACACCACGCGGATCGTGGCCGACAAGGCCCGCTACCCGGTGCTGCTCGGCAACGGCAACAAGGTCGGCGCGGGCGACCTGCCCGGCGGGCGCCACTTCGCGGTGTGGGAGGACCCCTTCCCCAAGCCGAGCTACCTGTTCGCGCTGGTGGCCGGGAACCTCGTCTCGCACCCCGGCACGTTCACCACCTGCTCGGGGCGCGAGGTGCGGCTCGAGATCTGGGTCGAGCCGCAGAACGCCGACAAGTGCGCCCACGCCCTGCGCTCGCTCCAGGACTCCATGCGCTGGGACGAGGAGCGCTTCGGGCGCGAGTACGACCTCGACATCTACATGGTCGTGGCGGTGAGCGACTTCAACATGGGGGCCATGGAGAACAAGGGCCTCAACGTCTTCAACTCGAAGTACGTGCTGGCCCGGCCCGACACGGCCACCGACGACGACTACGAGGCGATCCAGGGCGTCATCGGCCACGAGTACTTCCACAACTGGACGGGCAACCGGATCACTTGCCGCGACTGGTTCCAGCTGACCCTCAAGGAGGGGCTGACCGTCTTCCGCGACCAGCAGTTCTCGGCCGACATGACCTCGGCCGCCGTCAAGCGGATCGCCGACGTGCGCGCGCTGCGGCTGAGTCAGTTCGCCGAGGACGCGGGGCCCATGGCGCACCCGATCCGGCCCGACTCGTACATCTCCATGGACAACTTCTACACCTCGACCGTCTACCGCAAGGGCGCCGAGGTGATCCGGGCCATGCACACCCTCCTGGGCGAGGAGGGCTTCAGGAAGGGCATGGACCTCTACTTCGAGCGGCACGACGGGCAGGCGGTCACCTGCGACGACTTCCGCCAGGCGCTGCAGGACGGCTCGGGCGTCGACCTGTCGCGGTTCGAGCGCTGGTACGAGCAGGCCGGCACGCCGGTGATCGAGGCGGTGGGCGAGCACGACGCGGCCGCGCGCACCTACACGCTCACCCTGCGGCAGCGCTACCCCCTCGGCGCCGACGGCGAGACCCCCGGCGGCACGCCGACCCGGCCCGTCCCGATCCCGGTGGTGACCGCGCTCCTCGACGGGCGCGGCCAGCCGCTCCCGCTGCGCCTCGCCGGGGAGGCCGAGGAGCCGGACGCCGACGCGAGCGAGCGGGTGCTGCTCCTGCAGGAGGCGGAGCAGCGCTTCACGTTCAGCGGCGTGAGCGAGCGGCCCGTGCCCTCGCTCCTGCGCCGCTTCTCGGCGCCGGTCCGGCTCAAGCTCGAGCGCAGCGACGAGGAGCTGGCGTTCCTGATGGGGAACGACACCGATCCGTTCAATCGCTGGGACGCGGGGCAGGAGCTGGCCGCCAAGCTGCTCCTCGGCATGGCGGCGGGCGCCGCGGCTGGGCGGCCGGTCGAGGTCTCGCCGGCGTTCGTGGCCGCGTTCCGCCGGGTGCTCACCGACCCGCAGCTCGACGGCTCGCTCAAGGCCGCCGCGCTCGCGCTCCCGGCCGAGCTGCAGCTGGCGCAGGACATGAACCCCGTCGACCCCGACGCGCTCCACTCCGCGCGCGAGCAGCTCCGGCGCGCGCTGGCCCGCGCCGCGGCCGACGAGCTGCGCGCGGCCTACGACCGGCACGCCACCGGCGCGCCCTACAGCAACGACAAGCCCTCGATCGACGGGCGCCGGCTCAAGAACGTGGCGCTGGCCTACCTCGCGCTCCTCGACGAGCCCGAGGCGCGCGAGCGCCCGCTGCGCCAGCTCCGCGTCGCCGACAACATGACCGACGCCGGCGCCGCCCTGGCGGTGCTCGCCCACATGCAGACCCCCGAGCGCGAGGCGGCGCTGGCCGAGTTCTACGCCAAGTGGCGCCATGACCCGCTGGTCCTCGACCGCTGGTTCACGGTCCAGGCGATCTCGAGCGCGAGCGACACCGTGACGCGGGTCCGCGAGCTGACCCGCCACCCCGACTTCACGCTCAAGAACCCCAACCGGGTCCGCGCGCTGATCGGGGCGTTCGCGCACGCCAACCAGGTCCGCTTCCACGCGCCCGACGGGGCCGGCTACGCCCTGGTCGCCGACGCGGTGCTCGAGCTCGACGCGCTCAACCCGCAGGTCGCGGCCCGCACGGCCTCCGCCTTCAACCCCTGGAAGCGGTTCGACCCGCACCGCAAGGTCCTGATGCAGGCCGAGCTCGAGCGCGTGGCCAGCAAGAGCGGCCTCTCGAAGGACACCTACGAGATCGTGGTCCGGGCGCTCGGCAGGTAGCCGAGGCTAACGCGCGGGGCAGGTCTCCGCGCCCTGGCAGCAGGGCTGCGCGTTCACGCCGCACGCGGCGCACTGGCCATGGCCGTGCACCCACACCACCGGGGCGGCCACGCCGCACCAGGGGCAGGGCGGGAGCGGTGCGTTCGCGCCGAGCGGCTGGGTCGCAGGAGCGTTCGGGTTCATTTTGGGTCCCTCCGCGCGCGAGTGTAGCGACCGCCTCCGACGTCCTCCGCTATCCGGCCAGGCCGAGTCGCTCCTCGAGGATCGCGCGCGCCGCCTCCACCTCCTGCTCCTGGGTGAAGTCGGTGAGGATCGCCACCTCGCGCCGGGCTCCTTCGCCGCGGCGGACCGCGACGAGCCGATAGGTGCGGGTGGGCCCGTGCTTGCCGCGCGAGAAGTGCTCGCGCGCGGCGAGGCCCTCGAGCTCCGACAGCGGGAGGTCGACCGCGCCCCGCCAGGGGAGCGGCCGGTGCTGCACGACCAGGCGGCTCCCCTCCAGGCGGACCTCGGTGCGGTTGAGGAACCCGCAGATCGTGAAGTAGGTGAGGCCCACGCCCACCACCACGTGGATCAGCGGCAACACCGCCATGACGACCGCCGGCGTCGCGCCCTCGGCCAGCAGGGTGAACACGATCCCGTACCACACCACCAGGAACCCGTCCCAGAACAGGCAGAAGAAGGCGAAGAACAGGACCATCGGCTGGTACCAGCGTCGGCGGAAGATCAGGCTGCCCCCCTCGGGCTCGACGTGGAGCCAGTCGGGCAGCGTGGAGAGGTCGCCCTTGGCCTTCGGCTTCGACTTCGCGCCGCGGCCGCTGCTCCGCTCCTCGCGCAGCGCGCGAGGCGGGTCGGCGCGCGCGCCGACCGGGGCCTCCGCCTGGCAGGCCGCGCACCGCCCGAGCGTGTCCCAGCACTCCTGGTGGTGCCAGCTCATGCAGCGGTCGCAGGCGGCCTTGGGCTCGGCCGGCGCGACGGCGCCGTGGCAGTAGGGGCACCGCGGGTGCTGGACCAGACCGGACCGGACCTGTTCGCTCATGGGCGCGATTGTGCCCTGAACGCCCCGCCGCCGCTCATTCCGCTGGCGCACCACGTATCCTGGACGCGAACCCCTCGACTGACGCTCACCCCTCTCGCCGCCGCACTCCCAGCTTCTTCATGCGGCTCTGCAACGTGGAGGGGTTGATCGCCAGCAGCTCGGCCGCGCCGCCCTTCCCGTGGATCCGGCCGCCGGTCGCGCGCAGGGCGGCCCGGATCGCGCGGCGCTGCGCCTCGTCGAGGGTGGTGAGCTCGCCGCCTTGCAGCGACGCGCCCAGGCGCGGGCCCTCGCCCGGGGCGGGCCCGAGCGCGCGCCCCAGCTCGCTCGGCCCGAGCGTCGGGCCGGCCGCGAGGATCGCCGCGCGCTCGAGCACGTTGCCGAGCTCGCGCACGTTCCCAGGCCACGCGTAGCGCGCCAGCAGCGCCAGCCCGTCTTCGCTCACGGTCAGCCCGCGCCGGCCCGTGCGCTGCGCCTGCTGTTCGAGCAGGGCCGCGCACAGGGCCGGCAGGTCGCCCAGCCGCTCGCGCAGGGGCGGGATCACCAGCGGGAACACCGACAGTCGGTAGTAGAGGTCGCGCCGGAATCGCCCCGCCTCGACCGCCTGCGCAAGGTCGACGTGGGTCGCGGCCAGCACGCGCACGTCCGCCTTGATCGTGTCGTCGCTGCCGACCGGCTCGAAGGTGCCGTCCTGCAGCACGCGCAGCAGCTTGGCCTGGAGGTCGGACGGCAGCTCGCCCACCTCGTCGAGGAGCAGCGTCCCGCCGTTGGCCATTTGGAACCGTCCGGCCCGCGCGCGTCCGGCCCCGGTGAAGGCGCCCTTGGCGTGGCCGAACAGCTCCGACTCCATCAGCTCGCCCGGGATCGCCGCGGAGTTGAGCGCCACGAACGGCCCCTCCGCCCGCGCGCTCCAGCCGTGGACCGCGCGCGCCAGCCGCTCCTTGCCCGTCCCGGTCTCACCCAGCAGCAGCACCGGCGTGTCGGTCGCCGCCACCCGGCGCGCCTGCGTGAGCACCTCGCGCATGCGCTCGCTCGCGGTGTCGGTGACCAGCCCCGCGGGGTCGCCCACCAGGCGCGCCTCGAGCAGCCGCTCGCGCTCCCGCTCCTCCCGCCGCAGGCGGTCGAGCACCAGCTTCTGCTCGGCCAGGCGCAGCGCGACCGCGAGGATCTGCCCGTAGACCTCGACCAGGGTCACGGTCCCCTCGTCGTAGGGCACGCACTCGGCGCGGTCGAGCGTCATGACCCCCATGCAGCGGTCGCCCGCGCACAGCGGCACGACCATGCAGGAGTGCCCGTCGGGGAGGTCGAGCACCCCGTCGAAGGGGTCGCCGTCCCCGTGGGCGTGGTCCTCCTCGCGGTAGGCGCGGGCGCGTCGCGTCTGGAGCGCCTCGCGGATCGTGGGGAACCGCTCGAGGTCGAGCGCGTGGCGCCGCACCTCCGGCCGGGCGAGCGGGCCACGCGCCAGGCGCGCGACCAGGCGGCCGCGGTCGAGCGTGAACACCACGCACAGGTCGTAGGGGACCACCCGCGCCAGCCAGTCGACGCCGCGCCGGAGCAGGTCGTCGAGGTCCTCCTCGCCCGCCACGAGGTCGAGCAGGTCGGAGAGGTCGCGGCCGAGGTCGATCAGCGCCTGGGGCATGGCGATATTTAACGACGGCCTTTCGCGATTGTCGATATATCGCGACATTGGAGGCTCTTAAGTCTTTTTATTGCGGTTCCTTGCAATCGGTCCGCCGTTCTCTAAGGGGCTCCTCACAAGGAGGATCCCCATGATCACCGTCGGTCACGAAATCCCGTCGTTCGACCTGTTGGCCCTGAAGGCTGGCCCCGTGGAGGAGCTCGGCCCCGATCCCTTCGAGCGGATCCGCTCGGAGGAGCTGCGCGGCCAGTGGACCGTGCTGTTCTTCTGGCCCATGGACTTCACCTTCGTGTGCCCCACCGAGATCGCCGAGTTCGGGCGCCAGGCCGAGAGGTTCGCCGAGCTCGACGCGCGGATCCTCGGCGCGAGCACCGACACGCACTTCGTGCACCTCGCCTGGCGGCGTGACCACCCCGACCTGCGCGCGCTCCCCTACCCCATGCTCGCGGACACCAAGCGCGAGCTGTCGAGCGCGCTCGGCGTGCTCCACCCGCAGGAGGGGGTCGCGCTGCGCGCCACGCTGATCGTCGACCCGCAGGGGGTCGTGCGCTGGGTCAACGTCAACGACCTCTCGGTCGGGCGGAGCGTGCCCGAGACGCTGCGCGTGCTCGAGGCGCTGCAGCAGGACGAGCTGTGCCCCTGCAACTGGCAGCCGGGGCAGGCCACGCTGACCCCCAGCCTGGAGGTGGCGTGATGAGCGGCCTGCAACAGCTCCTCGCGACGGTCCCCGAGCCGGCCAAGGACCTGCGCCTCAACCTCGAGCGCGCGCTGGCCGAGGAGGGCGGGCTCACGCCCGCCCAGCGGTGGGGCACGGCGCTGGCCGCCGCGCTGAGCGCCGGCCACGAGCCGCTGACCCGCGCGCTCGCGGCGGCGGCGGCCGAGCGGGTGCCGGCGGCGGTCCTGGCCGACGCGCAGGCGGCGGCCGCGCTGATGGCCATGAGCAACGTCTACTACCGGTTCCGTCACCTGGTCGGGAAGGACGACTACGCGCGGCTCCCCGCTCGGCTGCGCATGGTGCGGCTCGGCAACCCGGCCGGCGAGGCGCTCGACTTCGAGCTGTTCTGCCTGGCGGTCAGCGCGGTCAACGGCTGCGAGACCTGCGTCCGCGGCCACGAGGCGAAGCTGCGCCAGCAGGGCGCCTCGGTGGAGCGGGTCCACGACGCCGTGCGCGTGGCCGCGATCGTCCAGGGCGTGGCGACCGCCCTGGGAGCGCACCACTTGCTCGCGGAGGCGGCATAAGGTGAGCGGCCACCCGGAGGACTCCATGAAGATCGACATCGGCATCCCCGACGACCAGCGCCAGAAGGTGGCCGACGGCCTGGCGCGGCTGCTCGCCGACACCTACACGCTCTACCTCAAGACCCACGGCTTCCACTGGAACGTGACCGGCCCCATGTTCCAGACGCTGCACGCGCTGTTCGAGACCCAGTACAGCGAGCTGGCCCTGGCGGTCGACGAGGTGGCCGAGCGGATCCGCGCCCTGGGCGTGTTCGCGCCCGGCAGCTACGGGCAGCTCGCCGAGCTGGCCACGGTGAAGGAGGAGCGCGGGGTGCCGGCGGCCGAGGAGATGATCCGCCAGCTCGTGCAGGACAACGAGGCCGTGGTCCGCACCGCGCGCGAGGTCCTGCCGCTGGCGCAGGAGGCGGTCGACGAGGCCTCGAGCGACCTGCTCGTCCAGCGGATCCGGGTGCACGAGAAGGCGGCCTGGATGCTGCGCGCGCTGCTCGGCAGCGCCTGAGCGGCGCCGCGCCGAGCTCGCGCTTCCGTCGCGCGCCCGGGGTCTCTTACCCTGGGCGCACGATGGGCGGCCCGTTCTTCCTCACCGGCGACCTCAACGGGTGGCACCCGGCCTCGCCGGCCCACCGCTTCGAGGAGGTGGTGCTCCCCTACGGACGCGACGAGTGGGGGCGCGAGCACCCGCGCCGCCAGCTGCGCACCGGAGCGTTCCACCTGACCGTCGACCTGCCTGCGGGCCGCCACCGCTTCAAGCTGCTCGAGGGGGGCGGCTGGGAGCGGCAGTGGAGCACGCAGCGGTTCCACGACCAGGAGCAGCCGTTCGAGGCGCACCGGTTCCGGAGCGGGTGCGGCCTCGAGGCGGGGGTGCTCGTCCCGCGCGGGAGCGGCACGCCGCCGCACGTCGAGCTGACCTGGCCGGGCGGCCCCGCCCGGTTCGACTTCCACCCGGCGGCCCGCACGCTCTCGGTCCACGGCGAGCTCCATCGAGCGCCGGGGCCGAGGCTCGAGCCCTGGCGCGAGCTGAGCTGCGCCGACGCCGTCTACTCGACCTGGATCGCGCTCCCCTGGGGCTACTCGCCCGAGCTCGAGTTCCGCTACCCGCTCCTGCTCGCGTTCGACGGGCGCTCGCAGCTCTACGGCGAGGACCCGCGGCAGGGCCGGTTCGGGGTCGAGGGGCGTCAGCTGTGGCGGGCGCTCGACGTGCTCGCGCGCCAGGGCGTGATCCCGCCCACCGTGCTGGTCGGGGTCGAGGTGCCGCGGGTCCCGGCCCGCGCGGACGGGCGCGAGCGCCTCGGCGAGCACGACCGCCACGCGGCGTTCGTGGACGAGGGCGGGGCGTGCCACCGCGCGTATCGCGCCTCGATCGCGCGCGAGCTGGTGCCCGCGCTGTGCGACGCGCTCCCGCTCGAGCGGGACCCCGCGCGCCACCTGCTCCTCGGCCACTCGTGGGGGGCCGACTTCGCGCTGCGCCTGCTGGCGAGCGAGCCGGAGCGGTTCGGGGGCGCGATCGCGCTCTCCCCCTCGGCCCCGCTCGAGCGCCTCGACGCGCTCCCCGCGGGCGGCGCCCAGCGGGTGGTCGTCAGCTACGCGCAGCACGACCTCGGCCCGTTCTTCCTCACCGAGGGCGCCGCGAGCGGCCGCGCGCTCGCGGCGAAGGGGCTGGCGCACCTCGTGCAGCTCTGCCCCGACGCCACCCACGACCCCGCGTCGCTCGAGCGCTACCTGCCGGCGGCGCTGGCGTTCGCGCTGGGGTAGCGGCAGAGCCGATTCCGACTCCGACTCCGACCGACCGGCGTCCAAGACCGCCCTCGACCCAGGCAAACGAGCGATCTCAGCGCAGAGATCGCCGAGAACGCAGAGGTCCGCTGAAGTCGGCTAGCTAAGGGGCGGCGGCGCGCTCGCCGAGCTCGCGCAGGGCGTCGTGCAGGCGGCGCTGCTGGGCGAACAGGTCGTGCTCGGGCGGGAGGCCGGCCGCGCTGAGCGGCGACTTGAAGTAGAAGGACAGCCACTCCTGCACGCCGCTCAGACCGGCCCGGTGGGCGAGGTCGGTCAGGAGCACCAGGTCGAGCACCACCGGCGCGGCCAGGATCGAGTCGCGGCAGAGGAAGTTGACCTTGAGCTGCATGGGCAGACCCAGCCAGCCCACGATGTCTATGTTGTCCCAGCCCTCCTTGCCGTCGCCGTGCGGCGGGTAGTAGTCGATCCGCACCTTGTGGCAGCAGTCGCCGTACAGCTCGGGGTAGAGGTCCGCCCGCAGGATCCCGTCGAGCACCGAGCGCTTGGTGGCCTCCTTGGAGCGGAAGCTGCCCGGCTCCTCGAGCACCTCGCCGTCGCGGTTGCCGAGGATGTTCGTGGAGTACCAGCCGCGCAGCCCGAGCATGCGCGCCGCGAAGGCGGGGGCCAGCGCGGTCTTGATCATGGTCTGCCCGGTCTTGAGGTCCTTGCCGGCGACGGGGAGCCCGCGCGCGAGCGCGAGCTCGAGCAGACCCGGCGCGTCGGTGCACAGGTTGGGGGTCCCGTTCACGAAGGGGCAGCCCTCGAGCAGGGCGGCGTAGGCGTACAGGACCGTGGGCGCGAGGAGCGGGTCGTCGCGAGCGATCGCCTCCTCGAGGCGCGCCAGGGAGCCCAGGGCGGTCGCCGCCTCCTCGCGCAGGACCTCGGTGCTCGCGACGCAGCACACCAGCACGCGCGCGGCGCCGCTCGCGCGGCGGAAGCTGCGGATGTCCTCGCGCAGCTGCTCGACCACGTCGGCCGCCCGCCCGTCCTTGACCCGGCGCGGCTCGAGCCGCGGCACCGCCTCGCGGCGGAAGGCGGCGGGGAAGGCGCGCACGGCCGCCAGCTCCTCCTCGACCGCGGCGACCCGCTCGGGCGGGAGGACGGCCGCGTTGTGGGCCGCCTCCAGCGCATCGGGCTCGACCGGGTCCCAGCCGCCGAACACGAGGTCGCCCAGCCCGGCGAGCGGGACCAGCTCGCGCAGCGGCACGAACCGCGGCTCCTCGCGGGTCCCGAGCGCGACCCGGTGCAGCTCCGCCAGCGAGCCGATCGGCCGCCCGAGCCCGCGCCGCGTCAGGGCGACCCCCGCGATCAGGGTGCTCGCCACCGAGCCCATGCCTGCCAGGAGCACCCCGAGGCGCCCCTCGGCCGGAGCGATCCCGGTCGCGCTGCTGGTCATGTGCGGTCCTCCTCCGAGCCCGTGCCCGTACCCGAGAAGCTGTCGCCTTGCCCCTCGCTCGTGCTCGTGCTCGTGCTCGTGCTCGTGCTCGCCCCTCGCGAGCGGTGGTCGCCGACGGAACGGCCTCCCGTCATCGCGCGTAACGACGCGTCATGCGCGCGCAGAACTCGGCGAACTCCTCGGGGAACCGAGGGGGGCTGGTGTGGTGCGGGCGCACGCCGCACTGCTCGGGCGTGAAGCAGTACGTCAGGGTCACCTCGAACGGCTCCAGCGCCCGCATTTGTCGATCCGCCCAGGCCTCGAACCCCGGGCGGTAGCTGTCCGCCCAGCTCAGCCCGGTGCGCAGCCGCTTGACGCCGAGCCGGCGCAGCCAGGCCACCGCGTCGTCGAGCCGGTGGTCCTCGAAGTGGAACCACTGGCAGATCCCCAGTTCGGGCGCGTAGTCGGCGAAGTGGCGCAGCGCGCGCTTGGGGGCGCCGTCCTCGCGCAGGAGGCCCATGTAGAAGTGGCGGTAGTAGGCCGAGCCCTCCGCCTCGCGGTGGCGGGTGGTGGCGGGCCAGGCGCGCGGCAGGTCGTACAGGCTGTACCAGTGGATCCGCTCCACGCGCCCGCTCAGCAGCTCGGCGGTGCGGCGCAGGCCGAGCTCCTGCACCTCCTCGGCCCCGAAGCTCGAGACCCCGACCTCGGTGACCCACACCGGCTTGCCCGGGACCTCGGCCTCGATCTCGGCGATCCGCGCGGGCCACTCGTGGAGCTGCCAGTGGTTCCAGTCGAGCGGGAAGCCGTGGACCGCCACCACCTCGACGGCGTCGATCACGCCGAACCCGCCCAGGCGCTGGACGAACAGCGGGTCGATCGGCGAGATCCCGCCGAGCACGCGCGTGACGCTGGCGCTCTCGCCGCGCACGGCCTGCGCCGCGAGCTTGGCCATGGCGGCGAACTGGGCCCACTCGGGGTCGACCTCGAAGTCCCAGTGCGACAGGTTGTTGGGCTCGTTCCACAGCATCACCGCTTCGACGGGCACGAGGCGCTCCCCTCCGGGTGGGTGACGAGCGCCGCCGCCCGGGCGGGGGACGGCGCGGCGAGCAGCTCCTGGGCGCGTCGGTAGCCGTCGAGCGTGCCCACGTCCACGTAGACGCCGCTCACCGGGACGCCCACGGCCTGGCCGCCCTCCTGCAGCCAGGCGTTGACGAGCGTGCCCACGTACTCGTCGCGCGGCCGGCGCGCGCGCCACAGCGCGTGCAGCTCGTGCAGCGCCGCGCCGCGCAGCTTGAACGCGCCCCACACCCAGGGCGTGCCGGCCTCGCGCTGCTTGACGCGCACCTCGCGCACGCGCCCCTCGGGGTCGGTCAGGACCGCGTCGAACCGCTCGGGGGACTCGACCTCGAACAGCAGGAACGAGAGCGGGGCCGCGTCGTCGAGGCGCGCGTAGCCGTCGATCGGGAACCAGATCGTGTCGGGGAGCCCGACCAGGACCACGTCGTCCGGCGCGATCAGGGGCGCCGCCCGGAACAGCGCGTCGCACAGCCCGGCCGGGCGGGGCTGCACCGCGTAGACGATGTCGGCGCCGGCGTAGCTCCCGCCGTAGTAGCCGAGGATGTCTCCCTTGCCCGGGGCGATCACCACGCAGATCCGGTCGGCGCCCGCGCGGGCCATCCGCTCCAGCACGTGCTCGCTCACCGCGCGCGGCCGCTCGAGCCCGTCGCCGCCGGCCGCCTGGCTGCCGACCGGGAGCAGCTCCTTGGAGAAGGCGAGCGGCTGGATCCGGCTGCCGGCGCCGGCCGCGGGGAGCACGCCCCAGGTCACCATCAGCGGCTCCTCGCCGCCTCGAGCAGCTCGAGCAGCTGCTCCGCCCGGCGCGCCGCGGTGTGGTCGGCCAGCGCGCGCGCCCGCCCGGCCCGCGCCACCTCGCCCAGGGCGCCCGGCGCGGCGTCGAGCGCGGCCAGCACGTCCTCGGGCCGGCGGCACACCAGGAGCTCGGCGCCCGGGGTGAAGAACTCCTCGAGCCCGGGCCAGGGGTCGGTCAGGATCACGGCCCCGCAGGCGGCGGCCTCGAACAGGCGCCCTGAGGGGCAGTAGCCGTTCTGGGCCATGGCCCGGCGCGTGACGCTGAGCGTGAGGCGCGAGGAGCCGTAGAACGCGGGGTGGTCCGCCGGCGGGACGTGGGGGACGAACTTGATGTTCTTCGCCCAGGGGAAGTCGGGCGGGTACAGCGCGCCGCCGATGATGAACTCCAGCTCGGGCCGCCGCCGGGCCGGCTCGAGCAACAGCGCCTCGAGCGCCGGCTGGCGGTCGGCCGCGTAGGTCCCGAGGTAGGAGAGGTCCGCCTCGAAGCGCGGGACCGGCGGGGCGGGGTGGTGCGCCTCGGGGTCGACGCTCCCGTAGAGCGGGGCGGTCCGCTCGGCGCCGAGGAGCACGCGCAGGTCCTCGAGCGCGCGCCCGCCGGTGTAGCTGAGCACGAGGTCGAACCCGCGCAGCCCGTCGGGGCCGAGGTAGTCGACCGGCACGCCCGCGCGCAGCCGCTCCAGCGTGACCGGCGTGTCGAGGTCGTAGAAGGCGCGGGTCGGGATCGCCGCCTCGCGCACGAGGTCCGCCGCCGCGACCCCGTCGGGGCAGAACGAGGTCACCACCGCCGCGTCGGCGCCGAGCAGCGCCGCCTGCGCGGCCGGGCGCGCCTCGCGCTCCCAGTCGCGGTAGAGCACCAGCTCGACCCCGCGCTCGGCGCGCAGGTCGCGGTGCTCGGCGTAGTAGGGGACGTCGCGCTCGAAGAAGGTGACGCGGTGCCCGCGCCGGGCCAGCTCGCGGCAGAGCGCGCGCCACAGCGTCGCGTGGCCGTTGCCCCACGACGAGCTGATCGTCAGCCCGAACACCACCAGCTTCATGCGGCCTCCGAGCCTTGCAGGGCGGGCAGCCGCTCGCCGACCAGCGCCAGCACGTCGGCGCGGTGGCGCAGGTCGAGGAGGAGCCGCCGGCGGGAGGGGGAGAGGCGGTCGAGGGTGTAGTCGACCTTGCGCTCGGTGTGCTCGCGTCCGTAGTGGTCGAGGAAGCCGGCCGCGTTGAGCGAGAAGAAGGAGAGCGCGTCGGCGTCGCGCAGGAGCGCCGCCTCGCGGCCCGCGTCGGCGGGCGGGCGCTCGTGCTCGGCCACGAACCGGGTGGCCTCGCTGGTGGTGGCCGGCGTGAAGCCCAGCCCGCCCAGGAGCTCGCGCACCCGGCGAGCCCCGCCGCGGGCGTGGGCGCGCTTGAACTCCTCGTAGTCGGGGGCGAGGTGCTCGACCCGGCGGCGAGGCTCGCTCCACAGGCGCTCCACGTCGTGGAGCAAGGCCGCGAGCTGCAGCGCGAGGCTGGCCTCGGGCTCGAGGCGCAGGACCCAGCGCCAGGTGTCGATCGCGTGCTCGTAGTCGGCGCGGACCAGCGGGAGCGCGAGGTCGTGGAGCGCGCGGTGGGCCCGCAGGGCGCGCGCGAACCGGCGGGTGCTCGAGGCCGCGTTGCGCCAGTCGAGCAGCCGCTGGAAGCGAGTGACCACCTGCCGCACACGCCGGAGCGGCGGAGCCGAACGCCCGACCAGCGCCAGCTCGACGGGCTCGTCCCAGGCGCGCGGGTCGAGCGACCAGTCGAGCGGGAGGGGATCGAAGCCGGGGGAGGCCCAGGCGTCGAGGTCGACCTCGAGCCGGTGCGGCGCCGCGGAGGCGCGCGGCCCCGCCCAGGGCAGCCCGGGGAAGGTCCGCCCGAGCGCGGCGCGCGCCCGCTCGTCCAGCTCGAACCCTCGGGTCGTGATCCGCTCGATCATGCGCTCGTGAACCCTCCGCTGCCCCGCCGGGCGATCCGAAGCGCCTCACGACGAGGGCGCCGGGTGGACCGCCGGTGCGCGCCGTGACGCGCGTCCCATGCCGCGCGGGCGCGCGCGTCGAACTCGTTGCCCGAGCGAGCGCGCGGGGGACGCCCGGAGGGGTGAGCGGAGCCGCCCTGCGCAGCGCTGCGCGGACCTGCGCAACCTCACCACGCCCGGATCGCGCGCCGCGCGAGGCGCGGCGATTGCGGCGGGGGTACGGCGTTCGCCGCGAGGCGTCCCGCGAGAGGAGCGTGCATGTCGCGTGAGGGGCTGGAGCGGCTCGCGCAGGGGCGGGCCCGCGCCTTGGTGGTCGCCGCCCACCCGGACGACGAGGTGGTCGGCGCGGGCGGGCTGCTCGCGCGCTCGCGGGGCGCCCACGTCGCGTTCCTCAGCGACGGCGCGCCCCGCGGGCGGGCGCTGTGGGCGCGTGGCCTCGACGTGGCCTCGCCGGCGGAGTACGCGGCGGTGCGCGCGCGGGAGTCGGAGGCGGCCCTGGCGCACCTCGGCGTCGCGCCCGAGCGGACGGCGCGCCTCGGCGCGCGGGATCAGGAGGTCGCGCTGGCGCTCGCGCCGCTCGCGGTGCGCCTCGCGGCGCTCGTGGTCGAGCTGCGCCCCGACGTGGTCGTGACCCACCCCTACGAGGGCGGGCACCCCGATCACGACGGCGCCGCGGTCGTGACCTGGGCCGCGCTCGAGCTGGCGCGCGCGCGCGGGGTCGGCGCTGCCGCGGTGGAGATGACCTCGTATCACGCGCCGGCGGGGCGGCTGGTGGTCGCCGCGTTCTTGCCGGGACCCGGCGCCGAGGAGCGGGTCGTCCTCTCGCCGGCCGAGCGGGAGCGCAAGGCCGCGGCGCTCGCCGCCTACGTCAGCCAGCGCGACGCGCTCGCCCCCTTCCGCCCGCCGGCGGCGATCGAGCGGCTCCGGGGGGCGCCGCGCTACGACTTCACGCGTCCCCCGCACGCGGGGCCGCTCCACTACGAGCGCCTGGGCTGGGCGCTCACGGGCGCGCAGGTGTGCGCGCTCGCCGGCGAGGCGCTCGAGGCGCTCGGCTTGGCGCGGCCCGGGCGGAGGCGGAGCGCGTCCTGAGCGTCGCGGCGCCCGGCGGACCGCTGGACCGCGCCCGGCACGGTCCCGCGTGCGTTCCCCGCCGGTCGCTGCTATGTAGATGGTGTGCGCCTCCTCCTCGCCCCCATGGCCCTGCTGCTGCTCGGCGCCGTCCCTGCGGTCGCGCAGGACGAGCGCGGGATCCTGCTCCGCGGCGAGCTCGACGGACGCGCGATCGAGGCCCGGCTGCTCCCGCCGGCCGAGGAGCGCCCGCTGCGCGTCGCGTTGGAGGGGTGGCGCGGCGAGGGCGAGGCGCTCGGCCGGCGCAGCTACCGGGTGACGCTGCGCCGCCTGCGCGCGGTCGGGGCGGCCGGGCGGCTCGCGGGCCTGGAGAGCGAGGCGGGCGAGACGCTCAGCCTGATCCTGACCCGAGGGGCGGCGGGCGCGGTGGACGGGGTGCTCTACCGCGACGGCGCCGCCGTGGGCAGGCTGAGCCGCGCCCGCGCCGAGCCCGCGCCGGCGCCGCCGGCTCAGCCGGCGGAGCCGGCGCCGGCCGAGTGCAAGCCGACTCGGGACGCCTGGTGGGCCCGCCACGGGGTCGCGACCTGGGGGTTCGGCCGGGCGCTGTGGGACTTCTTCAAGCCGGGGGGCCGCAGGCTCGAGGAGCTGCGCGCGGACATCACGCCCGACGAGAGCGCCGCCCTGCTGGCGGACCTCGAGCGGCGCGCGCCCAAGCCGTGGGGCCCCGCCGCGATCTTCCGCGCCGCCCGGGCCCGGACGCCCGACGACCGCACGGCGCTCCAGCTGTGCTTCGCGCTGCTCGTGGACCAGCGCAGGCTCCCGCTGCGGCGGCTGCCCGGCAACGCCGAGGACGAGCCGATCCACGACAAGTACGAGCACTTCTTCGCCAGCGCGATCCTGGCGCACCGGAGCAACGCCCGCGGCAGCTTCGCGGTGGGCTGGCTGAAGGAGGTCCTCGACGAGGTCTCCGGCAGCGGCTACAGCGAGGAGGACCTCATGGCCGACGCGCTCGGCGCGGAGTTCGGCCAGGCGCTCCTGTGCGGGCAGGTGCTGGACCCGTAGGCGCACGAGTACGAGAGGCTGTCGCATTGACGCTCGTGCCCGTGCCCGTCTGAGCATTGCACACATCTCGTACGAGCTCCACTTAGGAGCGAAGCGCAGAGAGCGCCGAGGGCGCAGAGATTCTCTGCAATGCTGAACCGTGAAATCGCGTGCGGAGGCGCACGCCGCGAGTGGCGGAAGGCCGGGTCACGCGCACGGAGACGGGCACGGGACGGGCGCGGGCACGAAGGCTGACGCCAGAACGAAACCCTCCCGCGCGGGCTCCCTCTCCCCTCGCTGGCGCCTTCCCCGCGCGAGCGCTAACCTCGCGCTCTCGCCGCCCGGAACGGCGAGGACGGGAGCCTCATGCGGATCTGCCCCGCCTGCGCGTTCGACCGCTGCGACGACACCGCCGTCCGCTGCCGCCAGTGCGGCGCCGACCTGACGCAGGAGGAGGAGCGGGTCCCATCGCGCGAGTCGGCCTGGTTCCACTACGTGCAGATCGCCAAGATCGGCGTGGTCGAGCTGGTCCCGGGCAAGGCGTTCTGCATGGGCAAGGACCCGCGCAACGAGCTGGTCCTGCCGCGCTGCCCCGATGCCGAGGCGGCGCGCCTGTTCTGGACCGACGGCTACGACGAGGCCACGGTGCAGCTCAACCAGGGCGCGCGCGAGACGGTCAAGGTGGACGGCGTGCGCCTGAGCGGGGTGCGCGCCCTGCGCGGCGGCGAGGAGCTCACGGTCGGGCCGCTCGTCATGAGCTACCTCAAGCGGGCCACGCCGATCGAGGGCGCGATCGACGCCGGACGCGTGGCTCGCCAGCGCCGAGGCGTCGACCCGGGCCGCGCCGTCGCCACGGCCCCGGGCGCGCCGCGCCGATCCAAGGTGGCGCTCGAGCCGCGCATGCGCGAGCTCCCCGTCAAGAACGGGGCGACCGGCCCGCGCGAGGGACGCGCGGCGGTGGTCGCGCCCGCGGCCGTGGCTCGCGCCCTCGCGCAGAAGGAGGCCTACGGCACCCTCCGCGTGAGCAGCCCGCGCGGGCGCGGCTGGATCACGGTCATGAAGGGCGCGCCCAAGCACGCGACCTTCGGCGAGCTGCGCGGGCGACGCGCCCTCGACGCGATCCTGCGGCTCGAGCGGGCGCAGTGCCAGTTCGTGCCCGGGCTCCCGCAGCGCGGGAGCGGCGAGGAGCTCGAGCTGACCTTCGCGCAGGCCCTCGGCGCGCGGAAGGCGGCGAGCGGCCCTCGTCCCCCGCAGCGCGCGCCGGCCCGGCCCCCGACGCCGGCGCCCAAGCGCCCGGGCACGCGGCCGCCGCACCGGCCGGGCTGATTCGCGGGCGCAGGCCGCGGCGCCCTACCGCGGCGCGACCGGAACGCTCCGCTTCACCAGCACCGGCACGCGGCAGCTCCGCAGCACGTTCTCGGCCACCGACCCGAACAGCCAGCGCTCGAGGCCCGACGACCCGTGGGTCGTCATGGCGACCAGGTCGCACCGCTCACGCTCGGCCGCATCGAGGATCTCGCCCGCGGGGTCGCCGACCGACGCCACCGTGCGCACCTGCAGGCCGTCTACGGCCAGGGCGGCGCGCTGCTCGCCGAGCCAGCGCTGGAGGTCGTCGTCCCGCTGGGTGGAGAGCGCCCCCGGCGCGGCGTAGTCGCCGAGCGGCAGGTCCTTGACCCGGATCAGCACCAGCTCGGCCTGGTGCTGGCGGGCGAACTCGGTGGCGAGCGGCAGGATCGTGGCTGCGTTGGAGGAGCCGTCGAGCGGGACCAGGATCCGGCCGAAGCGCCGCCCCGCCTGCTCGGCGCTGGCGGGGTTCACCAGCAGCAGCGGCTGCGGCGAGCGGCGCAGCACGCGCTCGGCCACGCTCCCGCGGATCCAGCGGGCGGGCCCGCGCCGGCCGTGCGTCGACATGGCGACCAGCGCGGGGCGGCGGCGCTCGATCGCGTCCAGGATCGCCCCGGCGGGGTCGCCCAGGACGACCTCGTGCTCCGCGCGCACCCCCTCCGCGGTGAGCTCGGCGGCGAGGGCGGCGAGCTGGCGCTCCGCCTCGCTCCGGCGCAGGGAGAGGTGGCGCTCCTCGTCGTCGGCGCGTCCCTCGCGCTCGCTCGGGCGCTCGAGCAGCGGCACCAGCACGCGAAGCAGCGTGACCTGCGCGTCCTCGCGGCGCAGGAGCGGGCGCACGGCGGCCAGCACGTCGCGCGAGCGCTCGGACTCGTCGACCGGGATCAGGATCGTGTCGAACATCGGGCTCCCTCGCCGGATACAGCGGTGCGCCGGCGCCCCTGCGTGGAGCAAGCGGCGCGCCCGACGCTTGTCGCCGCCGGCGAGCACTTGCGGTCCGCTCGTCGGTCGCGCGCGTCTCGCGGCGATGCCCGTTCACACGCGCGTGACGGGCTCCGTCACGCGGCGGTCCAGCCGCCGTCCACGGTCAGCACCGCGCCCGTGACGTAGGCCGCCTCGTCGCTGGCGAGGAAGCGCACCAGGCCGACCACCTCCTCGGGGCGGCCGGGGCGGCCGAGGGCGGTCCGGCCGACGATCGCGCGGCGGGTGGCCTCGTCCTCCAGGAGGGCCGCGGCGAAGCGGGTCTCGACCAGCCCGGGGGCGACCGCGTTGACGCGCACGCCCCGCGGCCCGAGCTCGGTCGCCAGCGTGCGCGTGAGCGAGATCACGGCGGCCTTGGTCATGGCGTAGATCCCCATGCCCGGCGCGCCGAGCTGGCCGAGCACGCTGGCGACGTTGACGATCGAGCCGGGCGCCCCGCGCGCCACGAGGTGGCGCGCCACCCGGCGGGCGAGGTCGAACCCGCCCTTGAGGTTGACGTCGAACGTCTTGTCCCAGGCGGACCAGCCCTCGAGCTCGAGCAGCGGCCCGTACTGCGGGTTGGTGGCGGCGTCGTTGACGAGGACGTCGATCCTGCCGAAGCGCGCCAGGGCGGCATCGATCAGGGCCGCGCGCGCGGCGTCCTCGCCCACGTGGCAGGCCACGGGCAGCGCCTCGCCTCCGGCCGCCTCGATCTCGGCCGCGACCGCCGCCACCCCTGCGAGCTTGCGCGAGGCGAGCACCACCTGCGCCCCGCTCGCGGCCAGCCCGCGCGCGATCGCCGCGCCGATCCCGCGGCTGGCGCCCGTCACCACCGCGACCTTGCCGGTCAAGCTCGTCATGGGAGCGGAGTCTACCCGCCTGACCGGCACCGGGGTTGCACCCTCGCTCACGAACGCTGGCGCGCTCCGGCGGGCGCGCCGGAGACGACTCACGTCGAGAGGAGGAGCTGACCATGGTGTCGAATCTGTCCAAGTGGCACCCCTTCGCGGGGCAGAGCCTGTTCCCCGAGCTGGGGCGGCTCGACGAGCTGTTCGGGCTGCGGCCCGACGTGCGCGAGCTCATGGAGCGCTCGCTGGGGCGCGAGGGGACGTTCACCCCGCGGGTGGACGTGTCCGAGACGCCTGACGCCTACCTGATCACGGCCGAGGTCCCGGGCTGCCGACCCGAGGACATCGAGATCACGCTCCACGGCGACCGCCTCACGTTCCGCGGCGAGAAGCACGAGGAGACCCGGAGCGGCGACGAGGACCGCCAGATCGTGGAGCGCCGCTACGGCAGCTTCGAGCGCAGCTTCACCTTCCCGGTGTCGGTGGATGCCGACTCGGTCGAGGCCGAGAGCGCGGACGGCCTGCTGCGGATCTCGGTGAAGAAGCGCGGCGCCTCGCCGAGCAAGCGGATCGAGGTCAAGGCCGGCCGGCGCGCGGAGGGCGCGACCGAGGTGCAGCAGGGCGAGAGCCAGCAGCAGAAGGGCGGCAAGGGCGCGAAGAAGGGCTGAGCGCAGCGTCGGGGCGCCGCGAACGGCCGCGCGCCGTTCGCGGCGCTGCGGCCTCCCGGGCGCAGGGCCCGAAGCTTGCGGCCATCTGGGGGCTCGTTACGATCCGCGCATGGCGCACTCGATCGCGACGGACGCCCTGTGGAAGCTGCTCGGGCTGGCGTCCGAGGCGTTCGTGATCGTGGACGAGGCGGGCACGATCCGCTACGTCAACCGCGCGGCCGAGCGCCTGTTCGGCTACGAGCCGGGCGAGCTCGCCGGGCAGCTGCTCGAGGTGCTCGTCCCCGACGAATACAAGGTCGCCCACGTGGCCGACCGGGAGCGCTACACGCGCGCGCCGGTGGCCCGCTCCATGGGCTCGCGGGCCGAGCTGTTCGCGCAGCGCAAGGACGGCGGGCGGATCCCCGTGCGGATCGGCCTCAGCTACGGGCACGAGCACGGCCACACCTACGTGATGGCCGTGATCGTCGACGTCACCGAGCGCAAGGCGGCCGAGGCCAGCCTGGCCCAGACCACCAGCGAGCTGGCGGCGATCTTCCAGGCGCTGCCGGACACCTTCATCCGCTTGAGCGCCGCCGGGCGCGTGCTCGCCTGCCACCAGCGCCAGGAGGCCGGGCCCTTCGGGCCGCCGCGCGAGGTCGCCGGGAGGGCCATGCAGGAGCTGCTGAGCGAGGACGTGCGGGCCCCGTTCGAGCGGGCGCTCGTCGATGTGCGCGAGCGGGGCGAGGCGCGCCGCTTCGAGCTGAGCGCCCCGCCCGGGCCGCGGGGCCACTGCTACGAGGCGCGCCTGGTGCCGCTCGGCGAGGCCGAGGTGCTGATGGTGGTGCGCGACATCACCGCGCGCAAGCAGCGCGAGTCCATGCTGCTGCAGGCGACGAAGCTGGCGGCGATCGGCGAGATCGCGGGCAACGTGGCCCACGAGGTCAACAACCCGATCGGGATCGTGAGCGCCAAGGCGCGCCTGCTCCTGTCCGACCCGCGCGAGCAGCTCAGCCCGAAGGTCCGCAGCGAGCTGACCAAAATGGTCGAGCAGTGCGACCGGATCGGGCTCCTGACCCGCAGCCTGCTCGAGTTCGCCCGCCCCCCGGCCAGCGCCGAGCGGGTGCCGGTCGACGTGCACGAGCCGCTCGAGAAGGCGCTCGCCATGGTGCGCGGGCGCTCCAAGAAGGGCGCGTGCGAGGTCGTGCGCGAGCTCGCGGAGGGGCTGCCGCCGGTGGTCGCCAACCCCAACGAGCTGCAGCAGGTGTTCTTGAACCTGTTGATCAACGCCGCCGACGCCATCCCCGACGGCGGCCGGATCACCGCGCGCACCCGCGTCGGGCTGACGCTCGAGAGCGCGCGGCCGGCGATCGCGGTCGAGATCGAGGACACCGGCTACGGGATCGACGAGGAGGCGATCGGGCGGATCTTCGAGCCGTTCTTCACGACGAAGGGCGAGGTCAAGGGGACGGGGCTCGGGCTCGCGATCTGCCGGAACATCGTGGGCGCCCACGGGGGCACGATCGAGGCCCGCTCGGCGCCGGGGAAGGGCGCCGTGTTCGTGGTCACGCTCCCGGCGAGCGCGTGAGCGGCGGGTAGTAGCGGCTATCCGGCCGCCTTCACGAACGTGCCCAGGCGCGGGTCCTTGACCACGCCCGGGAACCGCAGCACCTGGTTGTGCATGGCCACGTAGACGCCGGGCGCGAGGAGCTGCACCGCGAGCAGCGCCTCGGTCAGGTTCTGCATGGCGTCGGTCGTGCGGAGCGCGAACGGCCGCATGGCGCCCGTCAGGACGACGGGGACCGTCAGCGCGGGGGCGGCCGTGCAGATCCGCTCGCCCGTGACCGCGAGCCGGTCGGTGCCGTGGACCACCACCACGCCATCGTGACACTCGGCCTGCGCCCTGACCGCGCGCGCGATCAGGTCGTGGTCGCCCTCGCTCATGTCGAGGCTGTCCTTGTTCATGAGCGTCAGGCGCGTCAGCCGCAGGCCGCGCAGCTCGAGCCCGGCCAGCATCACGTCGAGGTTGGAGACCTCGTTGGTGAGCACGCCGCGCAGCTCGTCGTACGTCTTCTCGATCGTGCCGCCCGTCGAGATCAGCGCGATCCGCTTCACGTTCTTCCCCCGCGCCGCGCGCAGCGCCGCCCCAGCCTCGCATCGAAAGACGAGCGCACGGCCCTGTAGCGCAAGGCTGCCAGGTTTCCAGCCAACGGGCCAACCTCGCCCGGCCGAATTCCTGGCACCCGAGGACGAACTCAAAGCACTTACGCTCGAACGCGCCCTTCGGAAGGAACTCCTTCAACTCGTCAGGGCGAATGTTTACGATCCCCGCCCGATCGACCTCGGGAATGAGGTCTTCGGCTTGCGTCGCGCCACGCGACGATCCGCGTTCGGGTCAGATCTGCGCCGATGGTCGGCCGGGTTTGGCTCACTCGGAGCGGGGCCAAGCAGGGGAGGACAGGCTTTCATGAGGCAAGGGACCAAGTCCTTGTTCGTCGTCGCGGCGCTGCTCA
>CAZMSZ010000045.1:0-30670 GCA_964569055.1 uncultured Planctomycetota bacterium
CCAGCGGCGACGATTGCTTCGCGATGGCGCGATCCGAGTTTCGAGACAGAGCCTACTCGTCCGCGGGCTTGAACAGGGCCAGGATCACGACCGCGTCCCAGGTGCGGTTCGCCTCCTCGCGCTCGTTGTAGTCGAGCTTCACGACCTGCTTGATGCGGGCGCCCGGGACGCGGCGCTCGATCTCGGCCATGAAGTCGACGAGGTCGCGGACCCTGCACTGCCTGATCGAGAGGCGGAAGGGGTACTCCTCGCCGTTGCGCAGGTTGATCACGCCCTCCTGAGCGTCGTTCTCGATCTGCAGGCCGCGGCGGCGGGCCTCGTTGGTGTAGATCTGGCGGAAGTTGGCCAGGCTGGGGATCCCGCCCGCCTGCGTGGCGCGCAGCTCGCGGTCGCGGGCCACGAACCCGCGCACCTCCTCGTCCATGGCGAGCTTGGTCATCTCCGCCAGGAGCCGCACCTCGGTCTGGATCTTCTGGGACTCCTTGGAGACCTTGCGGTAGTTGAGCAGCGCGAAGCCGCCCACGAACACGGTGAGGAGGATCATCACGTAGATGAAGAACGTGAGGACGTCGAACTCCTCCTCCTTGCCGCCGGCCATCAGCGCTCCTCCCGGCGGATCTCGACCAGGAACTCGAACGCCCACTTGCCGGTCTTCTTGTCGAAGCGGATCTCACGCGCGTTGCCGCGGAGCACCTCGTTCCGCTCGAACTGCTTGGTCAGCTCGATCGCGCCGGGCTGGTCGTTGGTCAAGCACACGAAGCGGCTCTTGCCCGAGGGGCGCGGGTCGATCGCGACCTTCATCACCTCGATCTCCCAGCCCTTGACCGCGTCCTTGGCCTGCGCGAAGTCGCGCAGGATCTCGAGCGCCGAGACGTTGGGCCCGTCCTCGCCGGGGCCGCCGCCGCCGTAGCGGGTGCGCAGCGCGTTCACCTCGCTCAGCATGGACTGGTAGTAGCTGCCGGGGCCGCTGCGCAGCGGGAGGTGCGGGGCGCTGGGGTCCTGGATCGAGGGGAACACCACCGTGTAGAGGTTCTCCTGCAGCGACTTGATCGACTGCAGCCGCCCCTGCCGCTCCTGCAGCTCCTGCTTGAGCGAGAACGCGCCGAGGAAGGCGAGCGCGAACAGGAGCGTCACGGTGCAGGCCAGCGCGCGCTTGAGCTGGCCGAACATGCCCCGGTAGACGAACTCCTCCTGGCGGAAGTCCATGCCGGAGTGGTCGATCCCGAGCCCCTTGAGCGCGAGGCCGACCGCGATCGGCGCCTCGAGCGTGACGCTGGGGGCGTCGCGGCCGCCCTTCTCCTCGACCCCGAGCGCGCTCGCGAGGTCGAACCGGCGGGCCTCGATCTCGAAGTGCTCGCTGAACACCTGCTCGATCCCGTCCAGCCGGCAGGAGGGGCCGGTCAGGCAGATCAGGCCGACCTCGTGGGCGAGCTGGATCGCGGCCACGGTGCGGTCGATCTCCATGAACACGCGGTGGAGGATCCCCTCGCGCTCGGTCTCGGTGATCCCCGAGTCCTCCAGGCTGAACGCCTCGTCGTCGCCGTCGTCGAGGATCACCACCGGGAGGCGGGCGCTCTCGTCGGCGGCGGTGTCGTAGACGGCGTCCTCCGCCTCGCGCTTGCCGATCCCCGAGGGGCGGTGGGCGTCGAGGCGCATCGAGCCCAGGCGCATGCGGATCGCCCGCGCCAGGCGCAGCTTGCCCTCCTCGACCACGCCCACCTTGAGCGTGTCCTTGTCGATGTCGACCAGCAGCGCCGCGCCCTGCCCCTCGAACGCGCCGAACTGGGCGTAGGCGTTGTGCAGCGCCGCCACGTCGAGGTCGATCGCCAGCGGGTCGACCCCCGCCTCACCCAGCAGCTCGAGGCGGCGCGCGACCAGCGCCTTGCGGACCCCCGCCACCAGCAGCTTGGCCTTGGTGTCGGCCTCGGCGAACTTGCTGAACTCGATGATCAGGTCGTCGATCGACTGCGTGGTGAAGTAGCTCTCGGCCTGGTACTTGATCGTCTTGCGGATCTTGTCGTCCTCGCGGAACGGGACGATCAGCTCGCGGATCGTGCAGTCCTGCGCGCGGATCGAGCAGACCACCGCCCCCTTGGGCGCGTTCGCCGCGCGGAGCACCTCCTCGAGCACGCTGACGATGTCGTCGGAGGCCTCGCCCTTCTTGGTGTCGACCTTGCGGCACTCGAACGCCTTGAGCTTGACGCCGGCGCGCCCGCCGTCGAGCACGGCCACGCGCAGGGCGTCCTCGGTCAGCTCCAGGCCGACGGAGATCACGCGGTCCTCCCGGGGCGCGGCGCGGGGGCGAGGGTCGGGCGCGCGCGCGTCACTCTTGCCGCCTCAGCTCGATGGTCTCTTCCTTGCCGCCGCCCGAGAGCGTGACCACGGCCACCCGCTCGTCGTTCGCCTCCTCGCGGATCTCGATCGCGACCACCTTGAAGCCGTGGATCTCGTCGTCGACCGCCAGCGCGACCTGCTGCTGCTGCTTGTCCTGGAGGATGATCGAGCTCTTCGACGCGTCGTCGGGGACGTAGCTCACCCACACCAGGCTGTACATCGCCTTGATCCCGGTGGGCGTGGGCGGGAGCGGCTGAGCCGGGGTGACCGGACCGCGCGGGCGGACCGGCGCGACGGGGGCCTTCCGGTCGAGCTCGTCGGCGATGATCTGGAACTCGTCGGCCGGGTTCTTGATCTTGGTGGACTCGATCGCGAAGCGCGTGGCGTCGAAGCCCTTGGGCGGCAGCTCGTTCGCGGGCGGGCTCCCGCCGCGGGCGGTGCGCAGCCCGAGCAGGGCGATCAGCGCCACCAGCAGCAGGTTGCCGGCCAGGATCAGGGCGCGATAGTGCTGCGCGCTCACGTGCCCGCCTCCTCGAACAGGAGCACGCTCACGACGTCCTGGTCGTTGCGGTGGAGCACGAGGCGGTAGACCGCCTTCACGTCGGCCGAGAGCTGCGCGGTGACCCGCACCGCGTAGAACCGGCTGCGCACGTCGAGGGCCTGCTGCAGCTCGAACGTCTCCTCCTCCTCGCCCTCGCCGCTCCCTCCCGAGCCGGGGTCCGGCTCGCCGCCCGGCTGGCCCCCTGGGCCGGCCGCGCCGCCTTGACCGTCCGCCTCCTTCCCGAAGATGTGCGCCAGCTTCTCGTGAATCTCCGTGTTCTGGAGCTCGGTGACCTCGGTGAACGCCGTGCCCGACCACTGGCGCGAGGCGCCCTGGTCGCCCGTCGACGCGGCCCCGCCGTCGTCGGCGGCCACGAACGCCGGGTCGATCCGGAAGCCGCGGATCGCGGTCACCAGCTCGTCGGGGAGCTCGCCCTCGCGCAGCTTGGTCGGCTCCTTGGCCTTGTCCTCCTCGGGGATCAAGGCCCACAGCACCTCGGGGAGCACGGTGTTGAGGTTGATCGTGGGCACCGGCCAGGTGGTCACGAAGCTGGCCAGGCCGGGCTCGGGCGGGTCGGCCTCGGGGTTGCCGAACAGGAGCGCGCGCGAGACCCCGCCCTCCGCGGCGGGCGCCGCCGGGGCGCCGCCCTCGGGCGCGGCCTCCTCGGCCAGGAGCTCCTCGATCGAGAGGATCGCGCGGGTGGTCGGGAAGCTGCCGCCCTCGCCCTCGCTCGGCGCGCCCTCGCCGCCGGTCCCTGCGATCGCCTGCACCCGGTCGGTGATCGCCTGCGCCAGGGCCTCGGGGTCGCCCGCCTCGGGCGAGCTGGAGCGGGCCTGCAGGTGCTCGATCAGGTACTTGAGCGCGAGCTGGGTGAGCTCCTTGCGCTGCTCGTCGGCGAGCCACAGGAGCGGCAGGCGGCGGTCGAGGTCCTCGGCCTCGATCGTGAGCGTGACCTCGCCCACGGTCAGCTCGCGCGCCTCGGGGATGTTGGGGTCGAACAGGATGTCGGCCAGGGTGTCGACCGGGCCCGAGGGGACGCCGTTGGCGGTGTCGTCGCGCAGCAGCGCCGCGATCCAGTGGGGGGTGCCGCGGGCCGCCAGCTCGAGCGCCGAGTCGTCCTGGCTGTTCTGGACGATGTTCTCCTCGACCTTGATCGAGTAGGCGAACTGGACGACCAGCACGACCATGATCGCGAGGACCAGCAGGGTGAGGATGAGCGCCGCGCCGCGCTCCCCGCCCCCTCGCCCGGTCGCTCGCCTGCCCATGACCTGCCTCGCCCTCACTGCCCGACGCTCCCCGCGACCCGCGGGTTCAGCTCGCGTCCCGCTCGAGCCGGGCCGCGACGGGCTGGGGCTCGCCCTCGGCAACTCGTGGCGAGGCAGCGCTTTGCAGCGAATTCTCCACCCGCTCCAGCCGCCCTTCGATCGCCCGGGCCAGCCCGCCGAGGTCGGCGATGGCGCGCGCGGCGTCGCTGAGCGCCTTGAGGGTCACGAACGCCAGCGCGCCGGCGAACAGCGCCGCCCCCCCGCCGATCGCGCGCCACGCGCCGGGCAGCTCGGCCCAGGCCACGAGCGCCCCGCCGCCGAGCAGCGCCAGCACGAGCAGCCCGTAGGCGAACAGCAGCAGGTAGTCGCCCATGTCCTGCAGCCGCCGCGTGGCGAGGAGCACCAGGTCGCCCGCGTGCCCGAGCTCGGCGAGGGTGACCGGCTCGCTCGCCGCAGGGACCTCCGCCCCGCGAGCTCCCTCCGCCCGCCGCCCTTCGAGCCGGCGCAGGAAGTCACCCCGCTCCCGCTCGAGCGCGACCCGCTCGTCCTCGGGCCCACGCAGGACGTTGGTCGCCTCGCACCGCGGACAGACGACGACCTTCCCGCGCTGCTCCTCGGGCGCCTCGATCACGTGGTCGCAGCGGACGCAGCGGTTCCTCAGCACGCGCGGATTCTACGCCAGGCAGGCTGTTGCACCAGCCTGCTCGGCGGACCTACAGCAGCTCCACCGCCACCGAGGCCAGGCGGCTGCGCTCGCTCTTGGCGAACAGGACGTGGCCCGCCACCTCCTCGTGCTTGAAGCGCTCCGCGACGTAGGACAGGCCGTTGCTGCGGCTGTCGAGGTAGGGGTTGTCGATCTGGTAGGGGTCGCCGGTGAGGATCAGCTTGGTGTCGTGGCCGACCCGGCTGATGATCGTCTTGATCTGGTGCGGGGTCAGGTTCTGGCACTCGTCCACGATGATGAACTGGCCGTGGATCGAGCGGCCGCGGATGAACGTCAGCGGCTCGATCTCGAGGATCCCGCTCTTGAACAGGTCGTGGATCTTGCGGTCCGCCTCGCCCGGCTGCTTGTCGCGCAGGATGAACTTGATGTTGTCGAAGATCGGCTTCATCCAGGGCGCGAGCTTCTCCTCGGCGGTGCCGGGGAGGAAGCCGATGTCGCGGCCGAGCGGCATGATCGGCCGGGCCACCAGCAGCTTGTGGTACATGTGCCGGCGGGTGGTCAGCAGGATCCCCGCCACCAGCGCCAGCAGCGTCTTGCCCGTGCCCGCCTTGCCGACCAGGGTCACCAGGCTGACGTCGGGGTCGAGGAGCAGCTCGAGCGCCACCCGCTGCTCGAGGTTGCGCGGGGCGACGCCCATCAGCGGCTCGTTGGGCGAGACGAAGGCGCGCAGCTCGACCTCCGGCGCCGGCGTCCAGCGGCGCTGGCCGTCCTCGCCCGAGAGCACCGGGCGGGCGAGGGCCGTGTTCTTGGGGTTGGTCGCCTCGCGCAGCAGCACGGCTTCGTTGGGGTGGAGCGGCGGGTCGGCGGTCACGCGCAGGCTGCCGCTGCGGCGGAAGCGCTCCACCTCGTCGCGGTTCACGTCGAGGGTGCGCCAGCCGAGGTGCATGGCGTCGAGGGCGGGCACCTTGTCGCTCTCGAAGTCCTCCGCCGTGAGGCCGAGCGCGTCGGCCTTGACCCGCATGTTGACGTCCTTCGAGATGAACGTCACCGGCACGCCCTCGCGCATCAGGCGATAGGCGACCGAGATGATCCGGTTGTCGGGCGTGTCGTCGCGCAGCCCGTCCTCGAGCAGGCACACCGGCTTGAGGTCGACGACCACCTGCCCGCCCTCCTCGTTGATGGGCGCCCCCGTGCCCAGCCGGCCGCGGGCGCGCGCCTCGTCGAGCGTGCGGATCACCGCGCGCGCGTTGCGCCCCAGCTCGTCGTTCCCGGTCTTGAACTTGTCGAGCTCCTCGATCACGTCGACGGGGATCACCACCGTGTTGTCGCCGAACTGGGTCAGGCAGCTCGGCGAGTGGAGCAGGACGTTGGTGTCGACGACGAAGTGCTTCCTCATTAGTGATCCCGTTCCCCCAGGATGCGCTCGAGCGCGCGCTGACCCTGGTCGTAGTCGGGCGCGCTGCGCACCGCCTCCAGCTCCTCGGGCGAGAGCACGGCGCGGTCGGCCCCGAGGAGGTCCTCGCGGAGGGCGAACTCGAGCCAGCGTCGGCCGAAGTCGTGGAAGCGCTGCTCCTCGGGCGTGGTCCAGTAGCGGCGGAGCTCGGCGGGCGTGAGGTAGTCGCCGAGGTTCTTGGTCCAGTAGTCGTCGCGCGGGTTGAAGGGGGCCTCGATCGAGGCCAGCTCGGGGCGGAGCTGCTGCGGCATGCGGGGCGGCTCGGCCACGACCGCGCCGTTGCACCCGACGAGCGGCCCGAGGAGCGCCGCCAGGAGGGGCACCAGCCGGCCCGATGACGTGGTCTTCACCCGTCTCCTCTCGCCTCGCCCGCGTGCCGGGGGTCGGCGCACGCGGCCGACCTCCGACTCGGAGGCGGGACCATTGGATCGTACCCCCCCGACCCCACGGGGGAGCAGCGCAGGAGGCGCCAGGCGGTGAGCAGCCCCGCCCGCAGGAACCCGTGCTGCCAGAAGGCCTGGAACCCGTAGCGCGAGCAGGTCGGCTCGTAGCGGCAGGCGGGGGGCATCAGGCGCGAGAACGTGAGCTGGTAGCCCAGGATCGCGGCCAGGGCCGCCGCGCGCAGCGCGAGGTCGAGGGGGAGGAGCACCCAGCCCAGCAGGCGGAGCGGGAGGGGGAGCGGCCGGGTGGCGAGGGCGTGGGCGAGCGGGGTCGCCCCGTGCGGCGGCCCCCGGCGGACCGCGGCGCGCCAGCCGGCCTCCTGGCGGTCGAACCGGGTGGCGAACTGGATCACGGGCGGGGCGAGGAGCGCCACGGCCAGGCCCCGCAGGGCCAGCTCGAGCGCCCCCGCCTCCCCGGGGAGGGCGAGCGCGGCCAGCGGACCCGTGGCCCCGCGCAGCGCGAGCAAGGCCAGGACGTGGAGCGCGGCCGCGAGCAGACCCAGCCCGAGCGCGCCGGCCCAGGTCGGGCGGCGGGCGGCGCCCCGCTCCACCCCGACCCCCGCCGCCCCGAGCAGCGTGGCCCCCACGGCCAGGACCGCCTGGTGGGGCGGCAGGAACGGGAGCGCCTCGGTGAACCAGGTGCCCCCGGCGCTGAACAGCGCGAGCGAGGCGACCTCCGCCCAGCGCCCGGCGAGCCAGGGCTGCGCGGGCGGGGGCACGGCGGGATCGGCGGGCGGCGCGGCGGCGGAGAGCGGCGCGCTCACGACGGGCCCTGCCGGCCGGGGGCGCGCCGCTCGAAGCGACGCGCCAGCTGCTCGACCCCGCGCACCAGCGAGGCCCGCAGCCGCTCGAGGTCGGGCAGGGCGGCGCCGCGCGGCGGGGAGAGGAGGATGTCGTAGCCGCGCGGGAGGCGGGCCTTCTCGAGGCGGAACGCCTCGCGGTACAGGCGGCGGAGCTGGTTGCGGCGGTGGGCCTTGCCGAACCGGCGCGAGACCGCGGCCGCCACGCGCGACCAGGCCAGGCCGTTGGGCGCGACCTGCAGCCGGACCACGTCGTCCCCGCCCCGTCGCCCGTCGCGCCGCAAGCGGGCGAAGTCGAGCCGGGCGCGCACGTGCTCGGCGCGGCCGAGGCGGGTCCCCGCCCGCACGCCGGCGGGAGGCGCGTCCGGTCGCGCGGGGGGAGCGGCGTCGGGCTGGACCTCCGGCGGGGTCGCGCTCATTGGCCCGAGTCTACGGGAGGGACGGACGCCTTCGCGCGGCGAGGGAGCCTCGCGGGCGCGCGGTGCGTGGCGACCTGGTCGGGGCGCAGGGCGAGCGGTACAATCGCCGGCCTGGTTGCTGCGCCGAAGGGGCGATGGCTTGAAGGTCCTGCTGGTCGACGACTCCACCCTCTCCCGCAAGGTGCAGGCGAAGGTCCTGCGCGAGGTGGGGCTCGAGGACGTCCTCGAGGCCAAGAACGGCCTCGACGCCCTGCGCAAGCTGGAAGAGCTGCAGTACGGGGTCGACCTGCTGCTGACCGACTGGAACATGCCCGGCATGGACGGGATCACCCTGATCACGAACGTGCGCAAGGTGCCCCAGGGCAAGACGCTCCCGATCATCGTGATCTCCAGCGAGGGCGAGGAGGAGAAGATCGGGCAGGCCTTCTCGGTGGGCGCGAGCAGCTACGTCACCAAGCCGTTCAAGAAGGAGGTCCTGGCCCGCAAGATCCAGGCGGTCCAGGCGATCGCCGAGATCGAGACCAGCCCGCCGCCGAGCGGCAGCGACCGCCCGCTGATCGAGGGCGACCTCGAGCGGCTGGGCCTGGCCGAGCT
This sequence comes from uncultured Planctomycetota bacterium, assembly GCA_964569055.1. Classification (GTDB taxonomy): domain Bacteria; phylum Planctomycetota; class J058; order J058; family J058; genus JAWLGW01. Next base: position 8,511 of record CAZMSZ010000045.1, read on the forward strand.
GGTCAACTTCCTCAACTTCTCCAAGAAGACCGGCGAGCTGGTGATCGACTTCGAGGGCGGCGACGCCGGGATGTCGTTCGACGCCGGCGAGGTGAACGAGGCCTGGATCGGCCGGTTCGCCACCGAGGACGCGTTCTTCGCGATCGCGCGCCTCCGCAAGGGCCACTTCCGCTTCCACGAGGGGCGCCCGCCGCGGCCCAAGCGGCTGCAGAAGAGCACCATGTCGCTCCTGATGGAGGCGATGCGGATCCTCGACGAAGAGGCGGCCGATGGCTGAGCGGGACCGGGGCGAGGTCCGCCCCGCCCCCGAGCTCAGCCTGGTGTTCGCCGACCGCGACGGGAACCCCGTCGTGTTCGGGATCCCCGAGGGGACCACCACGGTGGGCCGGGCCGCCGACAACGACCTCGTGCTGAGCGACCCCAGCGTCGGCGCGCACCAGGTCGTGCTCATGCGGCAGGGGAGCCGGGTCGAGCTGCGCGACCTGTTCGCGGGCGAGACGCGGGTCAACGACCAGCCGCGGCGCAACGGCACGATCGGCCCCGGCGACGTGCTCAGCCTGGGGGCGGTGCGGATGCGCGTCATGAAGGTCGCGCCCAGCGCGACCACGCAGTCGCTGCGCCGCTCGGGCTCGACCCGGCGACTCGCCACCGGGCGGACCCGCCGCGCCAAGCTCCACCAGGACGGCGGCTCCTCGGGCGAGGCGCCGCCGCTCGCGCCGACCGAGGCGCTGCGCTCCACCCAGGCGACGCGCCGCCCGGCGGCGCCCGACGGCGGCGACGCCGACGCACGGCTGGCGCGCGAGCGCGACGCCCGCCGCGCGCGAGCCCTGGCGCGCGCGCGGCAGCTCGCCGACGAGGTCATGAGCCAGGACGACTTCGAGGTGATCCTCGAGCGCCTCGCCCTCGGCTTCCTCGACGTGTTCTCCGCCGACCGCGCCGTCACGCTCCTGTTCGAGGAGGACGGCCGCAACCCGCTGCTGGTCGTGGAGCGGCGGCGCGACGGCACCAACGAGGGCGCGGGGGTCGCGCAGGAGATCATCGACCGCTGCCTGCAGGTCCGCTCGGTGATCCGGATCGCCGGCGGCGCCGAGGGCCTCGGCGGCCTGGCCGCGCCGCTCGTCACGCAGGGGCGCGCGCTCGGGCTGCTCTACTTCGAGCGCAACACCTTCCAGGGCCTCGCCCTGGCGGCCGACGACGTGCACATCATGGCGCTCTTGACGAACCTCTCGGCGCTGGTGATCGCGCCCTTGGTGTAGCTCAGAGCAGCAGCTCGATCCCGAGCCGCGCCAGCCCTTCGCTGGCGGGGATGCAGTACGCGACGGACTCCGCGGCGGCGGGCGCCAGGCAACTGCGGACCTCGGAGCCGAGGAACCCGATCAGCTCGCCTTGCTCGGTGATCACGGGCGCGCCCGAGTCGCCCGGGAGGGGGCCTCCCTGCGGCGAGGGCCGCAACAGGATCGAGAACTGCAGCTCGAACGCGCGCGGCCCGAAGATCGGGTGGGGCAGGCGCTCTTGGGTGCGGGCGCTCGCCACCTCACCGACGTGGAGGCCCGTCCGGGCCCCCACCACGAACACCGGCGCGCCCTCCACGGGCGCCGCGAGGCCGGTCAGCCGGTCGACCCCCGTCGCGAGGACCACCTCGCCGGGCAAGCGGTCGGCCGGCTCGGGCGGCAGGGCCAGCAGCTGCGCGGCGGCGAGGTCCGCGACGGCGCGCGTGGCGCTGACGAGCGAGTCGCCGGTCCAGCGCGCGTTCGACGCGCGAGGGCGACCGAGGCGACGCGACAGGACGTGCCAGGCCGGCCCGGACGACCTCGCGCGTAGCACGTGGTCGCAGCTCACCAGGAAGAACGCGGCCCCGCGGCGACCGTAGCAGCCCAAGGTGCCGTACGTGTCGTGCGCCAGCGCATGGGTGACGTCGCGCCCGATCACGCGCCTCGCCCTCCCCGCCGCGCACGCGCCGCCGCAAGGCCGTCGCACCGCGCCCGGAGCGTCGCGAGCTCTCGAACCACTGAACCCCCGCCGCTGCGCGGCGACGAGCCTCCCAGGCGGCGCTCACGATCGGAACGCAGGGCACCGGGAATCCCCGGGAACTAACCGGGATCTTCGCGCTCAACCTGCAGAGCTGGAGGCACTTGGGGCTACACTGCGGCGCGACGAGGAGCGGGAGCGTGGCGGGGGTTCGGCCCAACGGGGAGCTCGTCCGCGGGCTGCGGGAGCAGCGCGGCTGGAGCCAGGAGGCGCTCGCCCAGCGCGCGGTGGTGGACGTGCAGACCCTGCGGCGGATCGAGCGGGGCGGCCCGGTCCGACGCGCCTCGCTGCTGAAGGTCGCGGCGGCCCTCGAGCTGACGATCGGTGAGCTGCTCGCCGCGGAGCCCCCGGCGCAGAGCAGGGAGGACGCGGCGACCCGGCGGCTGCGGGCGGCCACGGCGGCGCACTGCGGGGGCGCGAACCTGGCGACCGGGATCGCCTCGGGCCGGGTGCTCCCGCTCCGGGAGTTCGCGGTGGCGCGGACGTTGGCGCTCTGTGCGGCGCGGCCGCAGGAGGCGGCGCGCAGCCTGCTCCGGAGCTCGCGGGGCGACGCGGTAGGGCGCTGGCTCGTGATCGGTGAGGCGGGGGCGGGGAAGACCACCTTCCTGCAGCAGCTCGGGCTGGAGCTCGCCGGCGCAGACGAGGCGCTGCCGCTGGTCGTGCGACTCGGGGCGCTCGCGCAAGAGCCGGTCGACGCCCAGGCGCCCGAGGCGCTGCTTCGGCTGCTCTCGGAGCGGGATCGAGAGGTCGCCGCCGCCCAGGCCGCGCGCGGACGGGTCGCGCTGCTCCTCGACGGGCTGGACGAGGTGCTGCCCGCGCGGCGCGAGCAGGTGCGCGGCCTGCTCGCGGTCGCCGCGGCGAGCTGGCCCTGCCCGATCGTGGTGACCAGCCGACCGCACGGCGTCAGGTGCCCCGGCGGGTTCGAGCTGGCGGCCCTCAACCCGCTCGACGACGCGCAGGTCGGCCAGCTCTTGAGCCGCTGGCGCGAGGCGGGCGGCGAGCGGCCGGCCGCGCCCCCGAGCTGGGGGGCCACCTTGGGCGAGCTGCGGCGCAACCCGCTGCTGCTGACGTTCGCGGCGCTGTTGCTCGAGCGCGGCGCGGCGGTCCGCGGAGGCTGGCCGACCACGCGGCACGCGCTGTTCGAGCAGACGCTGAGCCTCCTGCTCGAGGCCCTGCACCGCCCCGAGACGTCGCCGCGCATGACCGACCTCGCGGCGGCGACCGAGGCGCTCGAGCACCTCGCCTACCGGTGGACCGAGGAGGGCGTCCTGGCCGAGTCGAAGTCCCGGCTGGCGGCCAGGCTGCGCGAGGACGCGCCCCTGTGGGCCAGGATCGCGCGGGTGCCGCGCTGGGCCGGCGGGCCCGAGGCGCTCCTCGACGAGCTGGCGGACCGGAGCGGGGTCCTCGGCCAGCACGACGGGGTCGGGACGCCCTGGCGCTTCTGGCACCGCAGCCTGCAGGAGCTGCTCGCGGCGCGGCACCTCGCGCGCCGCGCCGCGCAGGGGGAGCCCGCCCTGGCCGAGGTGCTCGAGGCGGCGCGCGCCGTCCGCCGTGGGGGCGAGCGCGCCCACTGGGTCGAGCCGTTCGCGTTCCTGTGCGGGGAGCTCGCGCGCCCCGACGCGGCGCTGTTGGCCTTGGCGGAGGCCGACCCCGAGATCGCCGTGCGCGGGCTCGAGGCCGCGCGCCGGGTCGAGCCCGCCACGTTGCGCGAGCTCGCGGCGCGCACCGTCCAGCGCGAGGACGCGCGCCCGCGCGCGCGCATGCTCACCGAGGGCATGCGGCACTGGTGGGGCACGGTCGGAGACTCGGCGCGCTCGGGGCTGGTCAAGGCGATCGAATACCAGGTCGGCGGGTGGATCGGCGAGGACGCCGCGGCGCAAGGTCACCTCAGGGCGCTGGCCGCAGCGCTCGCGCGCCCCCACGCGGACGCGATGGAGGTGGACGGGGCGCTCGACGCGCTCGCCCGCGCGCTCCCCTGCTTCGGGGCGCCCCTGCGCGGCACGGTCTACCTGCAGCTCCCTCGCTTGCTGCGACGCGAGCAGGCCGTCGCGCTGGCGCTCGAGCTGTGGGGCGTCGCGCTGGAGCGCGGGGTCGACATGGCCGAGGAGCTGTTCTTCCTGGCCGAGGTGCTGGCGCAGCTCGGCGCGGACGCCGCCGCCTTGTACGAGCGGCTCGGCGCGCCGCCCGCGGACCTGATCGAGTGGTGCCGAGTCCCGGCGGGGGAGCACCTGATTGGGGGGCGGGCCGAGGAGGGGTTCCCCTGGGAGCGGCCCGCGCACCGGGTCACGTTCCGGCGCGGGTGGCTGGCCGGCGCCACGCCGGTGACCAACGCGCAGTTCGCCGTGTTCGACGCGACCCACGCGCCACCCCCGCACGCTCGCGACGACTGGGGGCGCGCGCCGGTCGTGGACGTCAGCTGGTACGGCGCGGTGGCGTTCACCCGCTGGCTCGCCTGGCACGGCGCCATCGGCGCGCGGCTCCCGACCGAGGCCGAGTGGGAGTACATGGCGCGAGCCGGGACGAGCACGGCCTACTGGAGCGGCGACGCCGAGCAGGACCTGGCGGCCGTGGGCTGGTACCGGGAGAACTCCGAGGGGCGCCTGCGGGCGGTGGGCGGCAAGCCTCCCAACGCGTGGGGCCTGCACGACGTGCACGGGAACGTGTGGGAGTGGGTGCACGACTGGTACGGCCCGTACGAGCCGGCGCCCGCGGTCGAGCCGAGGGGGCCCAGCTACGGCGCCTGCCGTGTGCTCCGCGGCGGCTCCTTCGCGTGGGACCCGGCGTGGGCCCGCTCGGCGCACCGCGCCTGGCTCCCCCCCGACGCGCGCTCCGACGATTCGGGGTTCCGGGTGGTCCGTGTCCCCGACGGGCCGTGAGCGGCGTCTGACCGTCGGGGCCGCGCCGAGGGCGCGCTTACTCCGCCGCCTCGAGCCGCGCGAGCAGCCGCTTGCGCAGGCCGGCCAGCAGGGCGCGGCGCTCCGCGGGCTGGCGGCGGATCAGCTGCAGGGCCTCGAGCCAGCCTGCGCGGTCGTCCTGCTCCAGGGCCTGCTTGCAGGCCACGCCGGCCTCCCAGCAGGTGAGCTCCGCCCGGTCCCGCTCGCGGCTGCGGCCCGCGCTGCCGTAGCCCTTGCCCTCACCCCCGCTCCCAGGGGTGCCGGCGGTGCCGAGCCCGTCGGGATCGGGCTTGCTGCTCCCGGGCAGGCGCGCGCTCGGCGGCGGCAGCGCGCTGTCGCTCGTCTCGTCGTCCCAGGCGCCGCCCGCTTGCTCGGGCTCGGCCTGCTCCTGCTCGACCACCAGATCCGGCGAGGGGCGGGCCGGCTCGCTCGGAGCCGGGGGCGCCGCCGCCGCGGCTTCGCTCGCGACGGCGCCGCTCGGCGCGGCCACGTCGGCCGGCGCGAGGGTCGCTCGCAGCCGACGCGCGAGGTCCGCCACCTGCTCCAGGACCTCGTCGCGCGCGAACACCACCGGCGAGGGGAACGGGATCGCCCGTCCCTCGCGGTCCTCGAGGCGCGTCGTGAGCCCGATCTTGTCGTCGACCGCGTAGAAGCTGCCGCCCACCCACACGTGGCCGTCGACCTGGCGCAGCAGCGCCGCGCCGCTGATCGGGCTCGCGCTCGCCTCGCGCCCGCGCACGACCTCGACCCCCGGGCTCTGGGTCAGCTCGCTGGCGACGAACTCGGGGAGCGCGTCGGAGAGCCAGCTCAGCTCGGCGTCGTCGGCGCCGTTCGACCACGCCAGCACCGCGACGCGGACCGGCTCGCCGGCCGCGCGCTCGCCGGCGCGCCGGCCCGTGCCGAGGGCCAGCGCGCTCACCAGGCCCGCCGTCAGGAGCGCGCCCGCCGCGACCGCGAGGGCCGCGGCCAGGCGCCCGCCGCCCAGGCCGCTGGGGGCGGGCCGCCTCGGGGTCCGGGTGGGTGCCTCGGCGCCGGTGAGCGCCAGCGTGGCCGCGGCGGGATCGACGGGCGGCTGCGGGGGCGGGCTTCCCTCGAGCACCGTGACCGCCGTGGGGGCGCTCCCCGGGTCGGCCGCGGCCGGTCGCGCGGCCAGGGCGCGGAGCGGGTCGTCCTCGGGCGCGGGCTCGGGCAGCGCGGCGGCGAACGCCTCGAGCTCGCTCGCCAGCGCCGCCGCGCCCTCGCCGCGGGCGAGCGGGTCCTTGGCGAGGAGGCGCATCACGGCCGCGCCGAGGGCGGCCGGCAGGTCGGGCACGTCGAGCGGCGCGGGCGGCTCGGTGAGGATCTTGTGGAACAGCCCCAGCGGCGTCGCCGCCTCGTGCGGCGTGCGCCCGGCCAGGAGCTCGTACAGGACCACGCCCAGCGAGTACAGGTCGGAGGCGGGGGTGACCTCGCCCAGGTTGCACTGCTCGGGGGAGGCGTAGCGCGGCGTGCCGAGGAACACGCCGCTGGTCGTGATCCGCTGGTCGACCGGGCGGGCCAGGCCGAAGTCGGCCAGCTTGGGCGCCCCCTCGCGCGTGAGGAGCACGTTCTCGGGCTTGATGTCCCGGTGCACGACCCCCTGGTTGTGCGCGGCGGCCAGGCCGCGGGCCGCGCCGGCCACCAGCTCGCAGGCGCGCCGCGGCGCGAGCGCGCCGCGCTCGCGCGTCAGCTCGGCCAGCGAGCAGCCGTCGATCCGCTCGAGCGCGATGTAGGCCAGGCCCTGCTCCTGGCCCGCCCCGTAGACCTGCACCACGTTGGGGTGGTTGAGGCGGGCGGCGGTGCGGGCCTCGCGCACGAACCGCTCCACGTACTGCGGGTCGGCGGCGAGGTGCCCGGCCAGGACCTTGATCGCGACCGGGCGGTCGAGGGTGAGGTCCCGCCCCGCGTACACCGCGCCCATGCCGCCGCGCCCGAGCGGCTGCTCGGTCACGAACGGTCCGAGGCGAGTTCCTGGGGGCAGCTCGGTCACGAACCTCGGCGCGCCACGCGCCGCGCGAGTGTAACGCTCGCGCCAGCCTCGCTCGGCGGTTCCGGGCCGCCCTTTCCTCGATCCGGGGGCGCGGGTAGAATTCGCCCCCGCTTCGCGCCGGAGCTATCTTCCGTCGCTTCAAGGAGTAGGACCATGCCGGAGCCCCGGGAGCGCGCTCCAGTTCCTGGTGACGCCGCCAGCGACGGGGGCATGGTCGACCTCGACACCTTCGAGCAGATGCGCGCGGCGGAGGAGGCGAGCCGTCCGGCGGCCCCGCCGGCCGACCCCGACGCGCTGCCGTCGGTCGACGAGGCGCGGCGGCGCGAGCTCAAGGCGCAGGCGCGTCGAATGATCGAGGAGCGGCTGCGGGCGCGGCGCAAGCAGCGCCGGCTGATGCGTGGAGGGAACGTGTGAACCGGCTCGCCCTGGCGCTCGCGCTGCTGCCGCTCTGCGCCGGCTGCAGCCTGCAGAAGATGGCCGTGGACCAGATGGTCCCGGTGTTCGTGCAGACCAAGGCCGACTTCGACCGCGTGAGCGTGCCGGCCTACGCGCGCGAGGCGGGTCCGGGGCTGATCGCGCTCATGAACGGCATGGTGCTGTCGAGCCCCGACAACCCCGACCTACGCCTGATCCAGGCCGAGCTGAACGGCTCGTTCGCGTTCGCGTTCCTGGAGCAGGACGACCCGGTGTGGGCCGACTTCCACTACACCACCGCGCGGCGGGCGGCGATCGCCGCGCTGGCCGAGGTCGACGACGAGCTGGCCGCCGCGCTCGAGTCGGCCGGCTCGGAGGAGCTGGCGGCGCTGCTCGCCGAGCAGGACGAGGACGCGGTGCCGGCCTTGTTCTGGTGGGGCTTCGCGCGGGGCTCGCAGATCAACCTGCACCGCGGCGAGCCGAGCGCGGTGGCCGACCTGGCGCGCGTCGACCAGGTCATGGGCTGGGTGCTCGAGCGCGACCCGGGCTTCTTCTTCGGCGGGCCGCACCTCTACTTCGGCATGCGCCACCTCGCGCTCCCCGCCAGCCTGGGCGGCGACCCCGCCAAGGGGCTGAAGCACTTCGAGGAGGTCGACCGGCTGACCGGCGGCAAGATGCTGCTGGCCAAGGTGCTCAAGGCGCAGTTCTACGCGCCGACCCTGGCGGCCACGCCGGCTGGGGCCTCGATCGACGAGGTGCTCGCCGCGCAGCGCCGGGCCTGGGACGCGTTCTACGGCGAGCTGACCGCGGTGATCGACGCGCCGGACGACCTGTGGCCCGAGCAGACGCTCACCAACGCGGTGGCCAAGCAGCGCGCGCGAGCGCTGCTCGCGCATCCCGACGCGAACAACATCATTCCGCCGGAGGGCGTCGAGAACCCCTACGCCGAGGCGGCGGGCGGCGGCGGCTGGGGCGATGCCGGCAGCACGTCGGGCGCCGCGGACGGCGGCGACTGGGGCGACGGCGACTGGGGCGGAGACTAGGAGGGCGTGATGCGACTCGACACGACGCTGGCGATGGGGGTGCTCGCGGCCCTGCTGGGGACGGCGACGCCCGTGTGGGCCGACCCGCCGCCCCCCCCGCCTCCTCCCCCGCCGGCGCAGGTCACGCTGCGCATCGCCACCCAGGCCCCCGAGGGGACCGTCTGGATGGACGCCCTCATGGACATCAAGAAGACGGTCCTGAGCGGCACCCGCGGGCGGGTCGAGCTGCAGTACTTCCCCAACGGGAGCCAGGGCGACGAGAAGGCCGTGATCGAGCGGATGCAGGTCGGCCTGATCCACGGCGGCCTGTTCACCGGGATCGGCCTGGGCGAGATCCTGCCCGAGGTGCGGATCCTCGAGGTCCCGTTCCTCTACGAGACCAAGGCCGAGATCGACGCGGTCAAGGCGGCCCTCGCCGACGAGCTGACCGCGGGCTTCGACGCCAAGGGCTTCGTGTTCCTGGGCTGGGCCGAGGTGGGCTGGGCCTACATCTTCTCCAAGGTCGAGGGGCGGACCCTCGACGAGCTGCGCCAGCGCAAGATCTGGGTGTGGCAGGGCGACCCGCTGGCGGAGCGCACGTTCCAGGTCTACCAGCTCTCGGGCGTGCCGCTGCCGTTGACCGACGTCCTGACCTCGCTCGAGACCGGCATGATCGACTCGGTCTACAACTCGCCCTACGGGCTGGTCGGCCTGCAGTGGCACCGCAACATCCGCTACATGAGCCGCATGACCGTCGGCCACGGGACGGGCGCGCTCCTGGTCGCGAAGAAGGAGTGGCTCAAGATCCCCCCGCCGGTGCGCGAGAACATCGCCAAGGTGGCGCGCAAGCGGCTCGACGTCCTGCTCGACGAGGTCCGCGTCAAGAACGAGGAGACGATCGGCGAGCTGGAGGCGAGCGGGGTCAAGGTGCTCCCGATCCCGGCCGACGAGCTGCCGCTGTACCGGGAGCTCGGCAGCAAGGTGGCCGACTCGCTGGTCGGCACGCTGTGGTCGCAGGAGCTGTTGGACCGGGTGCGTAAGATCGTGGCCGAGACCCGCGCCAAGAACCCGAACCAGCCGCGCGGCGAGTAGCCGGGTCTCCGGAAGGCCGAGTGTGAGCAGCGCTCGCAGGGTCGATCAGCAGGGCCCCGCGCGTCCGCGCCGGCGCGTCGAGGCGGCGCGGTGAGCGCGCCCGCCGAGCCCAACGTCCCCGGCTGGCTGCGCGGGCTGCGCGCGGCCGACGGCGCGATCCAGCGGGTCGAGGTCGCGGTGTGCGTCCTCTCGCTGGCCGTCATGATCCTGCTGGCCTTCGCGCAGGTGTTCTTGCGCCAGTTCCGCGGGCTCGAGCTCGGGCCGCTGGTGGTGCCCGCCCCGGTGGCCTGGTTCGACAACATCGCGCGCCACCTCGTGATCTGGGTGGGGCTGCTCGGCGCGAGCCTCGCCACGGCCGAAGGGCGGCACATCGCGATCGAGGCCGCGCCCAAGCTGTTCGGGGTGCGCGGGCGCCGGCGGATCGAGGTGGTGACCCACCTCGCCGCGCTCGCGATCACCGGCGTGCTCCTGGCGCTGTGCGTGATCTACATGCTCCGCCTGCAGGTGCCCAACGAGGCGCACCTGTTCGACGTGCAGGCGATCGACCTCAAGGTCTATCGCTGGCCGCTGCTGCTGGTGGTCCCGCTCGGGCTGGCGCTCATGTGCTGGCGGTTCGGGCTGCGGATCCTCGAGGCGCTGGTGCTCGACGACGCCAGCTACCAGGCGCTGCGCGAGGACAAGGAGCTCGAGGGGCTCGAGGCGCGCCAGGAGCAGCAGGAGGTCGACCTCTTGCTCGAGAGCAGCCGGCTGGCGAGCCAGGCCGAGGGCGCGCCGGCGCTCGACCGCGAGTCGGCCCGCGCCGAGCGGGCGCGGGCGCTGGGATCGGGGCGCGCGTCGGCCGGTTCGTCCGCTGCGAGCGGCTCCGCCGCAGGAGCGGCGCCCGCGGCCGCCGCGGGCGCGCCGGCGGCGGCGGGCGCCGCCGCAGCCAGGCCGCCCCAGGAGCGCGAGCGAGGCGGCTCGGCGCTCCGCTCGACCGACGAGATCCCGGTGTATCGCGAGCTGGCCGACGACGAGGACCTGCTCGAGCCCGAGCTGCGGCGCGGGGCGGCCCTGATCGACTCCTCCGAGGAGCTCGACCCGGCCAGCGGGGTGGAGGACCTCGCCCGCGAGGCCGACGAGGCCGAGGAGGCGGTCGACGCGGTGGCCGACACCGAGCGGCTCCGGCTCGACCGCGAGGTCGTCGAAGACCCCGAGGCGCTCGAGGCGCGCGCGACCACCCAGCGGCTGGCGCGCGGGGACCTCCCTGGCGAGGAGCGCGCGCGGGTCGTGATCGTGGTCCGTCGCAGCGGAGGCGACGCGTGAGCGCGCACGCTCCCACCCCCGAGGGCCTCTCCGCCGTGCGGCTGCCCTGGCGCGGCCCGCTCTCGCTGTTCGCCCCGCTCCCCTGGGGCTCGCGGCTGGGCCTGTTCGCCGCGGCCCTGGTCGTGCTGCTGGCGGCCTGCGGCGCGCCGCTCGTGGGGCTCGAGCCCGTGGCGGCCGACGCGCCGGGCGCGCCCAAGCTCACCAGCGTCAGCCCGGCCGAGGGCCCGCCCGCCGGCGGGCAGCGGGTGACCCTCCACGGCGAGGGCTTCGCGCCCGGCATGACGGTGTGGCTGGGCGAGGCGCTGGTCTACGACGCCGAGGTCGCGGCCGACGGCAAGAGCCTGACCTTCGTCGCCCCGGCCACGCGCGCCGGAGTGGTGCTCGACGTCGCCGTCGGGCGGACCGAGGGCTTCGGCGACGTCACCCAGCGGGTGGTGCTCCCCAAGGCCTACCGCACCGGCGGCCTGTCGCGCGCGGGCGTGGCCTGGGTGGGGCTGGGCCTGGCGGCGCTGGCCCTGCTCGGGACCCCGCTGTACGCGGTGATCGCGGCCACCGCCTGCCTGGGCCTGTTCCTCGAGGTGCAGACCAAGGCCGACCTCGGCTTCTTCACCTCGGGCGAGCGGGCGGGCGCGGGGGCGAACCTGTTCATCTCCTGGCTCGGGCCCATGGGGGACTCGCCCCTGTTCATCGCGATCCCGCTGTTCACGTTCGCGGGGACGCTCATGAGCGAGTCGCGCGCGCCGACCCGCCTGATCAACCTGTGCCGCGCCCTGATCGGCTGGATGCCCGGCGGGCTGGCGCTGGTCACGCTGATCGCGTGCAGCTTCTTCACCGCCTTCACCGGCGCCTCGGGCGTCACGATCATCGCCCTGGGCGGGCTGCTGTTCCCCATCCTCCTGCGCGAGCGCTACCCCGACCGGTTCAGCCTGGGCCTGCTGACCACCGGCGGCAGCCTGGGGCTCCTGTTCCCGCCCTCGCTGCCGGTGATCGTGTACGGCCTGGTGGCCGGCGTCGACGTGGGCCGCCTGTTCCAGGCGGCGCTGGTCCCTGGGATCCTCCTGATCGTGTTCCTGGGCGTGACCGCGTTCGTGGTCGCGCTCCGGCGCGACGTGCCGCGCCACCCGTTCACCTTCGGCGAGCTGGGGCGCGCGGCGCGGGGCGCGCTGTGGGAGCTCCCCCTCCCGGTGATCGTGGTCGGCGGGATCTACTCGGGCCTGATCACCGCCGCCGAGGCGGCGGCGGTCACCGCGCTGTACGTGATCGTGACGACCGTGGTGATCTACCGCGACGTCGAGCTGCGCGCGCTGCCGGGGATCGTGCGGCGCACGGTCGTGCTCGTCGGCGCGATCCTGGTGATCATGGGCACGGCGCTCGGCTTCGCCGACTGGCTCTCGTTGGAGCGGATCCCCCAGCAGATCCTGGCGGCCATGCAGGAGCACATCGACGATCGGCTCACGTTCCTGCTGATGCTGAACGGGTTCTTGCTGATCGTCGGCTGCCTGATGGACATCTTCAGCGCCACCCTGGTGGTCGTGCCGCTGATCGCGCCGGTGGCCCAGGAGTTCGGGGTCGACCCCTACCACCTCGCGGTGATCTTCCTGGTCAACCTCGAGATCGGCTACTCCACCCCGCCGGTCGGGATCAACCTGTTCATCGCCTCCCTCCGCTTCCGGCGGCCGGTGTTCGAGCTGTATCGAGCGTCGATCCTGTTCATCCTGGTCATGCTCGCGGCCCTGGCGGTGGTCACCTACATCCCGGCCTGCTCGCTCGGGCTGTTCGACGGGTTGCCGCAGGTGAAGGTCGAGGCGCCAGGCGACGGGCCCGCGCCGCTCACCGTGCAGCAGTACGACGACGTCACGATCACCGCCGAGGTGCGGGCGGGCGACGTGACGATCGCCGACGCCCGGGCGGCGCGCGACGCGGCGCTCGCGGCGCTGCGCGCGGCCGAGCAGGAGCTCGGGCTGGAGTGGGGCGTCCTCGACCAGCGGGTGGAGGAGGCCGAGCGGGCCCTCGACGTGGCCGCGGACCGCCAGGCGCGCGCCAGCGCCCGGGCCGCGCTCAAGGCCGCGGTCGCCGACCGCGCGCCGCTCGCGCCGGCGGCCGAGGCGTTCGAGCGCGCCCGCCAGCAGCTCGACGAGCTCCAGACCCTGGAGCGCACGCTGCGCTGGCGCTCGCGCCTGGGCGGGGTCGAGTCGACCGGCGCCACGTTCTCGACCTCGCTGCTCGGGCCGGGCACGCACGTGGTGAGCGTCACCGCCCAGGACGGCCGCCGACACGTCGCCCAGGACACGATCACGATCGTCGTCGAGCCCGCCCCCGAGCAGCCGACCGACGGCGGCGGCGACTGGGGCGAGGGGGGCGACTGGGGCGGCGGCGACTGGGGCGAGGGCGACTGGGGCGACTCGGGCGGTGACGAGGCTCCGCAGGACCCGCCGGCCGACGGGCCCAGGTGAGCGGGGCCGCGGCGGAGGGGGCGCGCTACGGCCGGGTCACGCCGGCGCTGCTCGAGCGGCTGCGCGAGGCGGTCGGCGCGGCCCACGTCGTGACCGAGGCCGAGGCGCTCGCGCCGCTCGCGCGCGACGAGACCGAGGACCTGCGCGGCGCGCCGGAGGCGGCGGTGTTCCCGGCCACCACGGCCGAGGTCCAGGCGGTCGCCCGCGCCTGCGCCGCGGCGCGGGTGCCGATTACCACCCGCGGCGGCGGGACGGGGCTGTCGGGAGGCGCGGTCCCGAGCGCAGGCGGGGTGGTGCTCTCGACCCGGCGCATGGACCGGATCCTCGAGCTCGACCGCGAGAACGCGGTCGTGGTCGTGCAGCCCGGGGTCGTCACCCAGACCCTGCAGGAGACCGTGGAGGCGGCGGGGCTGTTCTACCCGCCCGACCCCGCCAGCCGCGGCTCGTGCGTGATCGGCGGCAACGTGGCCGAGTGCGCGGGCGGCCCGCGCTGCGTGAAGTACGGCGTCACCAAGCGCTACGTGCTCGGGCTCGAGGCCGTGCTCCCGAGCGGCGAGGCGATCCGCCTGGGCGGCAAGCTGCGCAAGGACGTGACCGGCTACGACCTCGTCCACCTGCTGGTCGGGAGCGAGGGGACGCTCGCGATCGTCACCGAGGTCACCCTCGACCTCCTCCCGCTCCCGACCGCGAGCCGCACGCTGCTGGCGCCGTTCCCCAGCCTGGAGGCGGCGGCGGCGGCGGTGGCGCGGATCTTCCAGGCCGGGATCGTCCCCTGCGCCTGCGAGCTGATCGCGCGCCCGGCCCTCCGCGCGGCGGAGGAGCACCTCCGCCGCCGGTTCCCCGCCGAGGTGGCCGCGGCCGAGGCCACGCTCCTGCTCGAGGTCGACGGCGGCCACGACGAGGACGTCGAGCGCGACGCGCTGCGCCTGGGCGAGGTGTGCCTCGCGGCCGGGGCCGAGGACGTGGTGCTCGCCGGCAACCTCGAGCGCGCCCGCGAGCTGTGGGCGATCCGCCGCGCCGTGGGCGAGGCGGTCAAGCGCCTGGGCGACTACCGGGAGTACGACGTCTCGATCCCGCGCGCCGCGATCCCCGCCGCGCTGCGCGCGATCGACGAGGAGCTGGCCCCGCTGGGCGTGCGCGCCCTGTCCTACGGGCACGCGGGCGACGGCAACCTGCACGTCAACCTGCTCCGCGACGAGCTGCCCCACGAGCGCTGGCTCGAGGTGCGCGACGCGGCCGGGCGCGCGATCGTGCGGCGGATCGTGGCCCTCGGCGGCACGATCTCGGGCGAGCACGGGATCGGCCGCGTGCAGCGCGACCTGCTCCCGCTCCAGCTCGGCCCGACCGAGCTGCGGCTGCACCGCGCGATCAAGCAGGCGTTCGACCCGCTCGGGCTGCTGAACCCGGGGGTGTTGTTGCCCGACCCGACGTGACTCCGCTGCGGCGCTCGGGTAACCTTCGTCCCGCGCCGGGAGCGAGAGGATTTGGCGGATCATGATCGAGGAGCGCATGCGCACCGGCGCGGGCCCCGTGTGGTGCCCGCACTGCCGCAGGGAGGTCGCGCCCGAGCAGGAGGACTGGCTGGCGTGCGCGAGGTGCCTGGCGCGGCATCACGGCGCCTGCTGGGGCGAGACGGGGCGCTGCGCGGCCTGCGATGGGGGCGCCCCCCTGGCCCGCCGCGACGCCGAGCGAGCGCTCGCGCGCGGTGAGCCGGCCGCGGTGAAGCGCGCGCCCGCCCCGGCGCGCGCGAGCGAGCTGCACGGCCTGATCCAGGGGTACGAGCGCGCCGCCCGCCCCCCGCTGAGCGAGCGCCTCCTCGCGCTGCTCGCGTTCGTGGCGGCGGCGCCGATCGCGGCCGAGGTCCGCCTGCTGCGCCATCTGCGCGAGAACGCCGAGGAGCTCCACCCGACCGGATCGCGCCGGGACGCCGGGCTCGAGCGCTATCGCCGTGAGGCCCTCGACGATGCCGAGCGCGGCGCGCGTCGCCGGTTGCGGGCGGCGGTCGCCGCGTTCGGAGTCGCGGTCCTCAGCGCGTTCGTGGGCGCGCTGATCGAGGCGTCGCGCGCCATGTCGTTCGACTCGGACGAGGCGTTCGTCGGGCTGGTCGGCGCGGCCATCGCGATCTGGGTGATCGCCCACTGGACGCTGCTCCCGCTGCACTGGGGCGCGGTCCGCGCCCACGAGGCGCGCCAGCTCTACCTCGGGCTCCTCGAACGCGGCGTGGAGGAGCAGCGGGCGGGCAGGCTCCTGGGCGAGCACGCCGCGGCCTGGCGAGGGGCGGGGACCAAGCTCTTCGTGGGCACGGTGCTCGTCCACCTGCTCCCGCTCCTCACGCTCCCGGTCGTGTTGCCGGCGTGGTTCGCCTACGCCTTCAAGAGCCTGCTCGCGCTCCACGAGGAGCGCGAGGCGACCGCCGCGGAGCTCGACCCGCGCCGGCGTCCGCGCGGACCGGCCCTGCGGCCGGAGCGCTAGCGACGGGCCAGCGCGACCTGGCGCCTGCGCCGGGGGCGAGCGAGGATCGGCGGACCATGGTCGAGGAGCGCATTCGCACCGTCCCGAGCCCCCTCCGCTGTCCGTACTGCCACGAGCAGGTCGCGCTCGAGCGCGAGGACTGGCTGGCGTGCGCCGGCTGCCTGGCGCGCCACCACGGCGCCTGCTGGGGCGAGGCGGGGCGCTGCGCGGCCTGCGACGGGACCGCCACCCTGACGCGCCGCGACGCGGAGCGAGCGCTCGCGCACGGCGAGCCGGCGGTGGACGAGCAGGGCGACGTCCCGCTCGACGAGGAGCGGGCGAGCGAGCTCCGCCGCCTGATCCGGGCGCACGAGCGCAGCAACACGCGCTCGGTGCTCGACTACGTGTTCGCGCCGTTGACGCTGATGGCGGCGGCGCCGATCGCGGCCGAGCTCCGCCTCCTGCGGCACCTGCGGGACAACGCCGATGAGCTCGACCCAGGCGGGCTGCGCGGCGACGCGGACACGCGGCGCTACCGCCGCGAGGCGCTCGACGACGCCGGGCGCGGCGCGCGGCGCCGGGTGGCCAGCGCGGTGGGCGCCTTCCTCGTCGCGTCCGGGCTCGCGCTCACCGGGACGGTGATCCTGACGACCCTGGCGCTGGGCGATGGCGACTCACACGATGCGTTCGCCGCGATGATCAGCCTCGCGATCGGGCTGTGGCTGGTCACCCAGTGGACGCTGCTGACGCTCCACTGGCGCGCGGTGCGCAACCACGAGGCGCGCCAGCTGTACCTCGGCCTCCTCGACCGCGGGGTCGAGGAGGAGCAGGCCAAGCGCCTCCTGGCCGAGCACGCCGCCGCCTGGCAGCAGGCAGGCTTCAAGACCGCGGTGGGCACCCTGCTCGCGCACCTGCTCCCGTTCCCCACGTTTCCGATCGGGCTGCCGTTCTGGCTGGCCTACGCCTTCAAGAGCCAGCTCACGCTCCACGAGGAGCGCGAGGCGACCACCTCGGAGCTCCACCCGCGCCGGCGCCCGCGCAAGCCGGGCGCTACTGCGGAAGCGGGACCAGGCGCACCGTGAGCGTCCGCTTCTCGAGGTACTCCAGCCCCGCGGGGAGGCCGGAGACCTCGATCGAGAGGTGGTCCTGGATCGGCTTGCTGGGGCTGCTGGTCCCGAGCAGCTCGACGTCGCTCACGTAGGCGACGGGGAGGTTCGTCTCGAACTGCCCGAGCAGGCGGGCGCGATCGAGCTGGTTCTTGAGCGACTCCAGCGTCTTCTCGGGACCGGCGATCTTGAGCTTGCACAGCCAGCCGCCGACCGCCTCGATCCGGAACGGGAGGCCCGACATGGACACGGTGGCGTCGCGCGCCGGGCCGGGCACGAGCGGGAGCGAGCCGGCGCCGGGGGTGGGGCGCACCGAGCCGGGCGCGGTGCGCAGGAGCTGGACGGGGAACTCGATCTCGCGCTCCACGACCTCGGGCAGGATCTCGACCCGCACCTGCACCCGCTGCCCGGCCGAGACCCCGTCGGGGCAGCGGACCGCGCGCTCGATCGTGAACGTCTCCTGGGCGCCGGCGAGGTCGATCGGGTCGGTCGGGTAGGGCCGGTTGGGGTCGCGCCCGAGGGTCTGGGCGGGCCCGCGCACCACCACGCGCCGCGGGGTCACCCGGACCTCGCCCAGGCGGTGGCCGGGGGCGGGGCTGCCGAGCACCTCGCCCGGCGCGACCCACCGCTCGGCCTCGATCACGCGCTGCAGCTCGAGCCGGAGCTGGCCCGGGTGGGTCTCGATCACCTCGAGCGGCTTGGAGACGGCGATCCAGGCCTTGGGGTCGATGAGGACGAAGCCGGCCTCGAGGTGGCGCTGGATCGTCTCGGGGCGGAGGGCGGTCAGGGCGAACCGCCCGCGCAGGCGCGCCTGGCTCAGCCGGTCCACCTGCTCCTTGGGCCCGCGGACGGTGACCGAGATCAGGTCGTTGAGCACCAGCCGGCCCTGGGAGGAGGGCGTGCCCTCGTACGACACGATCAGCCCCGGCGGCACCTCGACCTCGAAGTCGATCTGCGCCGTGTCGACCGTGCTCATCTGGGCGCCCACCGCGCACCAGATCAGGATCGAGAAGCACAGCGCCAGCAGCGCGTTGAGGAGGTGGCTCCTCACTGGGTCACCTTCCTGCGCACGATGCGGGTCGTGACCTTGGCGGGCGGAATGACGGGCCGCTGCGAGGACGGGTCGATCGTCGGCCCGGGCTCCTCCAGCGCCGCCTGCTCGGCGGCCGGCGGCGGCTCCTCGGGGGGCATGAGGTAGTGCTGCTCGAGCATGGCCACCAGCGCCTCGCGGTCGAGCTCGCGGTGCAGGCGCCCGCCCTCGGCGAACGAGATCGTGCCGGTCTCCTCGGACACGATCACGACCATGGCGTCCTCGGCCTCGCTCAGGCCGATCCCGGCGCGGTGGCGCGTGCCGAGCGACTTGGGGACCGCGGGGTTGTCGGTCAGCGGGAGGAAGCAGCCCGCGGCCGCCAGGCGCCCCTTCTGAATGATCACCGCGCCGTCGTGCAGCGGGGTGCCCACGTAGAAGATCGTGCGCAACAGCTCGGCCCGCACCTCGGCGTCGGTCACGGTGCCGCTGGCCACGTACTCCTTGAGGCTGTCCTCGCGCTCGATCGCGATCAGCGCCCCGATCTTGGCCTTGGAGAGCTTGGCGGCCGCCGTGGCGACCTCCTCCACGACCTCGCGATCGGGGACCTCGCCGGCGAAGAAGCGCGGGATCTTGAGCGCCAGCCCGCGCCGCAGCTCGGGCTGGAAGATCACCACCAGCGCGATCACCGACGCCTGGAAGATCGCGTCGAGCACCATGATCAGGCGCTTGAGCTCGCCGCCGGGGTACTCCAGCGCCAGGGTGCGCAGCGTGATGTAGGCGATCGCCAGCACCCCGCCCAGGATCTTGAGCATGCCCTCCCCGCGCGTGCCGCGCAGGACGGTGAGCAGCAGGAAGATCAGCAGCGCGAGGACGATCACCTCGGGGACGTTCTCGAGCCGGAAGTTGGTCAGCTCACGCCACACGAGGAGCCTCCCCGGCGGCGGTCGCGATCCGCCAGGCGACTTGCAGCGCGTCCGCGGTGGGCCGAACGTCGTGGGTGCGGAGCAGCCGGGCGCCGGCCAGCGCGGCCCAGGTGGCCGCGCCGAGCCCGGCGAACAGCCGATCGTCGACGGGGCGCCCGCCCAGGAGGGCGCCCAGGAACGCCTTGCGCGACAGGCCCACGACCACCGGCCCGAGCGCCGTCAGCCGGTCGAGGTGGCGCAGCAGCGCGAGGTTGTGCTCGAGGGTCTTGCCGAAGCCGATCCCGGGGTCGACCAGGACCGCGCCCGGGTCGACGCCGGCCGCCTGGGCCCGGGCGCGCGCGGCCGCCAGCGCGGCGTGCACCTCGCCGACCACGTCGTCGTAGCGGGGCCGCTGCTGCATGGTGGCGGGCTCACCCTGAATGTGGCCGACGATCAGCGCCGCGCCCGCCTCGGCGCAGGCCTCGGCGAGCGCCGGCTCGGCCAGGCACGAGATGTCGTTCACCAGCGCCGCGCCCGCCGCGAGCGCCTCGCGCGCGACCTCCGCCTTGCGCGTGTCGATCGAGATCGGCGCGCGCACGCCGGCGGCGCGCAGGGCCTCGAGCACCGGCAGCACGCGGGCCAGCTCGTCGCGGGCGGAGACCGCCGCCGCCCCGGGGCGGGTCGACTCGCCGCCCACGTCGAGCACCGCCGCGCCGTCGGCGACCATCTGGGCGCCGGCCGCCGCGGCGCGCGCCGGGTCGAGGTGTCGCCCGCCGTCGGAGAAGGAGTCGGGCGTGGCGTTGAGCACGCCCATCACCCGCGGCGCCGAGAGGTCGAGCCGCAGCCCGTGCGCGAGCGGGACGTGCAGCGGCGCGCGCGCTGGTTCGCTCACGGGCGCGCTCACTTGGGTCCCATCCCCTCGACCTCGCCGGCCACCACCACGGTGCGCGTGCCGTCCTCGCGCTCGAGCACCAGGCCCCCCGTCGCGTTCAGCCCGCTGGCGATCCCGGTCACCTGTTGGTCGGCCGTCAGCCGCACCCGCACCGGCTTGCCGAGCAGCGGCATGCGCGCGCAGGCCACCGCCAGGATCGTGGCCCCTCCGCCCCGACGCACCGACAGGTAGTGCCCTTCGAAGTGGCGCACGAACGCGGCGAGGAGCGCGGCGGGGTCGGGCCCGCTGGCCAGCTCCGCGAGCGAGGCCGCCACGCCCGCGAGCTCGGCTCCGAGCGCCTCGGGGGGGGTGGCCGCGTTGATCCCCACCCCGAGCACGATCCGCGGGCCGGCGTCGTCGCGGGTCATCTCGCCCAGGATTCCGGCCACCTTGCGCCCGTCGAGCATCACGTCGTTGGGCCACTTCAGCTCGGCCCGCAGCCCGGTCACCTCCTCGATCGCCTCCGCCGCGGCCAGGCCGCCGAGCAGCGTCACCGGCAGCCGCCGTAGCATGGCGTCGTCGGGCCGGAGCACGAGCGAGAAGTACAGCCCGCCGGGGGGCGAGGCCCACACCCGCCCGTGTCGACCGCGGCCCGCGTCCTGCTCGCGCGCCACGACCAGGGTCCCCTCGGGCGCGCCGGCCGCGGCGAGCTCGGCGGCGCGGTCGTTGGTGGAGCCGATCCGCGCGTGCAGCTCGAGCGGGGCGTCGTTGGCGCCCACGAGGCCGCGGCCGGCCACTGCCTGGCGCACCGCCGCCTCGTCGAGCTGGATGGGACTCACCTGCGTCTCCGCGCCGCTGGAGCCCGACCTGCCCGCCATCGGCCGGTGCCGCCGTTCGCGCATGCAGAAGATAGCAGATCCGTCCGTCGACCGGGCGGCCGCGGATCGAAACGTGCGAAGGAGGCCGCTCCTGCGCCCATGGCGCCCGTTCGGATCGCGTGCACGAGGGCCGGCCTTGCCAAGCGTTGGGGCTTCCGATAGGGTCGCGCCGGGTCGACTTCGCGCGCGGCGCGCTCGTGACGCTCCGTGGCAAGCGCGCCCACCGGCGGGTCGGCGCAGGCGCCAGGGGGACCTCGAACCATGTGGGCACGGTTCAAGCGGCTGATCCGCTCGATCATCGGCTGGTTCATCGAGCTCGGGGAGGACCCCGAGCTGATCCTCAAGCAGAACATCCGCGACCTGCAGGAGCAGGTGCCGCAGATCAACGAGAACCTCGCCATGGTCAAGGCGCAGGTCACGCTGGTCGAGCGGGACCTCGCCAAGCTGAAGGAGCGCGAGGCGGACCTGACCTCGAAGATCAAGGCCGCGCTCAAGAACGAGCGGCGCGACATCGCGCTCAACTACGCGACCACCCTCGAGGAGGTCCGCCGTGAGAAGGCCCAGCAGGAGAAGCAGCTGCAGGTCGCGCAGCAGACCTTCCAGAAGGCCGAGGCCGCGCGGAAGATGTTCCTCAAGCAGATCGAGGAGAAGATCGCCCAGGCGAACAAGGCGCTCAGCGCCAAGCGGCAGGCCGACTGGCAGGGCAAGGTCGCCGACGCCATGCAGTCGTTCAGCGCCTACGGCGTGGACGCGACGCACGACGAGATGATCGAGCAGATCGAGCGCGACGCGGCCAAGGCCGAGGCGAAGCTCGACATGGCGGTCGACTCGGTGGGCGGGGTCGACCAGTTCAACATCGAGCAGGAGGCCAAGCAGCTCCAGGCCAACGAGACCCTGGCGCAGTTCGAGCGCGAGCTCGGCCTGGCGGACATCTCGGCCCCGCCCGCGGCGACCGCCGAGAAGGAGAAGACCCTCGGCGAGCGGGAGCGCGCGTAGCGGCCCGTCGGCGCCCGTGACCCGCGAAGCGCTCCTGTGGGTGGTCCGCCACGGCGAGACGGACTGGAATCGGGAGCGCCGCCTCCAGGGCCACACCGACGTGGCGCTCAACGCGACCGGCCGCGACCAGGCGGCCGAGCTCGGGGCCGAGCTGCGCGCCGAGCTGCAGGGGGCCGCCGCCCCGGCCGCGGTCTCGAGCGACCTGCTGCGCGCCCTCGAGACCGCGCGGATCCTGGCGCGGACGCTCGGGCTCCCGACCGTGAGGGCGCGCCGCGACCTGCGCGAGCGGGGCTTCGGCGCGGCCGAGGGTCGCACCTGGGCCGAGCTCGGCGCCGAGCTCCCCCAGGCGGTGGCGGCCTACAAGAGCGGCGGCGACCGCGACGCCTTCCCCGACTGCGAGCCGTACGCGCGCTTCCGCACCCGGATCCTGCGCGCCGTCGCCGAGGTCGCCCGCGAGGCGGAGCGCGCCCTGGTCGTGACCCACGGCGGCGCCCTGCGCGTCCTCCTCGAGGAGGCGCTCGGCGCGGACAAGCAGTTCATCGTCTCGAACGCCGCCGTGTTCCGCTTCCGCTGGCGCCCGGACCGTCTGGAGCGGGTGCTGCGGTTGGAGCTCGATTAGGCGCGAGGGACGCCCGCTCGTCGGCTCGCGGCCTTCAGCTCGCAGCGGCTGGCGTCGCCCCCCCCTCGGCCCTCACGTCAGCGAGGGCCAGGGG
>CAZMSZ010000046.1:0-4825 GCA_964569055.1 uncultured Planctomycetota bacterium
GCCCGGGCCGCCATCGGGCGCCGGGCGGCCGCCCGGGCCGCCCTCGGGAGCCGGTGGGCCGCGGCGGCCGGGGCCGCCGCCGTCGGGAGCAGGCGGGCCGCGGCGGCCGGGGCCGCCGCCTGGGGCGCGGGCGCCCGGGCCGCGGCCGGTGTCGCCGGCGCCGCCCAAGCCAGCGCCGGTGGGCCCGCGGTATCAGCTCAACCCGGTGGGCGCGCCGCCGCTGCCGCTGACGCCGGGCGAGAAGTTCACGATCGGGCGGTCGACCGACTGCGGGCTGTCGATCCCCTCGCAGCGGGTGAGCCGCAACCACGCCGAGATCGTGTGGGACGACGACAAGCCGGTGCTGCGCGACCTCGGCTCTCAGAACGGGACGCACGTCAACGGGCGGCGGATCCGGGGCGAGCACGCGCTGGTCGACGGCGACGAGCTGGAGTTCGGGCCGTTCCTGTGCACGTATCGCCGCTTCGGCGGCGCCGACGAGGTCCAGGGCGCGGTGGACGCCATGGCGGACACCAACGCCATGACCAAGCAAATGGTCGGCGACGCCATGGCCGGGCGGCTCGATCAGGTCGCGCTGGCCGAGCTGCTGCAGACGCTGGGGCTCAACGCCAAGACGGGCACGCTCGAGGTGTTCGGGCCCGACGGCGAGGGCCTGATCGTCGTGCAGGAGGGGCACATCACCTTCGCGCGGACCGACGCGCAGGTCGGGGTCGAGGCGATCTTCGAGATGCTCCGCTTCAGCGGGCAGTTCAGCTTCTCGAGCGCGATCAGCGAGAGCGAGCGCAACGTCAACGCGACCATGGACGGGATCCTCATGGAGGCCATGCGCCGCCTGGACGAGGGTCAGGGTTGAGCTGATACCGGCCGCGCGCCAGGCCGCGCGGCGCGCCTTCCCTTGCGTGCGCCGCGCGGCTCCGTAGAGTCGAGGCGTCCGCGCGCGACGGAGGCGAGGCACTCGCGAGGCTCATGGCCGATCCGCCCGAGAGCGAACACGAGCCGATCCGTTCTCCCTCGCCCTCCTCGTCGGAGGGCTTCGAGGTCGACGACGAGGACGACGCCCCGGGCGAGGTCGACCTCGGCGCGACCATGGTCGACCTCGGCTCGGCCGCCGACCCCGACGACCCGCTGATCGGGCAGTCGTTCTCGGGCTGCACGATCGTGCGCAAGCTCGGCGAGGGGGGCATGGGCTCGGTCTACCTCGCGCGCCGCGAGCGCGACCGGGGCGAGGTCGTGGTCAAGTTCCTCGCCAAGGAGCAGGCCGCGAACCCCACCTGGCGGGCCCGTTTCCTGCGCGAGGCGCAGGTCATGCAGCAGATCGCCCACCCCAACGTGGTCGCGATCGAGTCGCTCGAGGGCGAGGGCGACCACCCGCACATGGTCATGGAGTTCGTCGACGGCGAGTCGCTCGAGGAGGCCCTCGTCGCGCGCCAGCGGTTCGAGCCCATGGAGGCGGTGCGGATCGCCCGCGAGATCGCGCTCGGCCTGGCGCACGCCCACGCCAGCGGCGTGATCCACCGCGACATCAAGCCCGGCAACGTGCTCGTGTCCCACGCCGGCGAGGTCAAGGTGCTCGACTTCGGCCTCGCCAAGAACGTCGAGATCGACGACGGCCTCAGCCTCCCCGGGCAGGTGCTCGGCACGCCGCACTACATGGCGCCCGAGCAGTGGGGCGACCACCGGGTCGACGCGCGCTGCGACGTCTACTCGCTCGGCGCGACCCTGTTCCACCTCGTCACCGGGCAGACCCCGTTCGCCGGCCGCAACCCGACCGCGATCTCGCGCAAGGCCATGCGCGGCGAGTTCCCCCGCCCGCGCGAGCTCGCCCCCGAGCTCCCCGAGGACGTCGAGCTGGCGATCCTCCACATGATGATGACCGACCGCGCCTACCGCACCCCGAGCGCGCAGGCCTGCGCCGACGAGCTCGGGCGCGTGCTCGCCGGGCGCGAGCTCGAGGTCCCGCGCCTGGTGCGCCGCCTGCCGGGCGGCCGCGAGCAGCGGCTGCCGCTGCTGCCGCAGGAGGCGTTCGTGCTCGGGCGCGACGACACCTGCGACATCGTGGTCGTCGACCGCAGCGTCTCGCGCCAGCACGCGCGGATCGAGCGCGGGATCACCGGGTTCGTGCTGCACGACCTCGGCTCGACCTACGGCACGCACGTGGGCGGCATGCGCGTGCAGCACGTGGTGCTCAAGGACCAAGACGAGGTCCGCCTGGGCAAGGTCAGCCTGGTGTTCCGCGACGGCCACGGCCAGGCCGCCCTCTCCACCCGGCGGATCTCCGCCGAGGAGCTGGCCGTGCAGGCGCTCCCGGCCCCGTTCATCGAGGTCCTGATCGAGCGCGGCGACCGGCGCGCCGTCCTGTCGCTGCTCGAGCGCTTGCCCGAGGACGACGTCGAGCGGCGCGTGGAGGCCTGCCGGCGGCGGGTGCGCGAGCTGCTCGGCGGCGACCTCGGCGAGCAGGTGGGCAAGCGGGTCGAGGCCGCGCTCCGGCGCCGCCGCGGCCGCGTGCCCCACTACCTGTTCACGATCACCCACGAGAACCTCGGCGACGACGTGGAGGCCTGGCTCGGCTGGTGGGACAACGCGCGCGTGAGCTACCCCGCCCAGGCCGCCTCGCGCCGCGCGCCCCCCTCGGTGCGCCTGCACGTGCTGCGCGGCGAGGACGGCGAGCCGCGCACGATCGCCCTCTCCGACGAGCCGCTGGCCGAGCTCGGGCGCGAGGAGAGCTGCGGGGTGCAGCTCCGCAGCCGCTCGGTCTCGCGCCTCCACGCCACGATCCTGCGCCTGCAGGAGCGGCTGGCGATCCGCGACGAGGGCAGCCGCTTCGGCACGCTGCTCAACGGCGCGCGCGTGCGAATGGCGTTCCTCCGCCCCGGCGACCGGGTGACGCTCGGGCAGGTCGAGCTCGAGGTCGAGGTGACCGAGCCCGAGCCCGAGGGCGCCGAGGCCGAGCTGATCGCGGTCGAGCCCGACGCGTTCTTCGCGCTGGCCGAGCTCGGCCACCTCTCGGCTGCGACCGGCCTGGTCTACCTGCTCGACGTCGCCGCCGAGACGAGCTGGGTCGACGGCGAGGCCCGCGCCGTCTACCCCGACCCCGAGGAGGCCGAGAAGTTCGCCAAGGCGGTGCGCCGCCGCTACGGGGTCGAGGCCCAGCGCGCCCGCCGCGTGCTCCCCACCCTGCTCGGCGAGGACCGCGGCGACGACCTCGCCGGCTGGCTCGAGCTGCTGCGCGGTCGCGAGCTCCCGCCGCAGGTCCTCCCGCAGGGCTGGTTCCCCTCCCACACCGACTCGGGGAGCTACCGGCTGCAGACCCTGGGCTGACCCCTCCCTCGCTCCTGCCTTGTTCTCGCCCACCCGCGGTGTTCTGGGCGAGGGCGAGGAGCCGACCTCAGATCAGCCGCGCGCCGCGCGGCGAGGGCACCCATGCAACCAGGTCAACGGATCGGGCCCTACGAGGTCGTGCGCGAGCTCGGGCGCGGCGCCATGGGCGTGGTGTTCGAGGTGCGGGCCGCCGAGCCGCACGCCGCCGCGAACGGCAGGCTGGCGCTCAAGCTGCTGCTCGACCCCGAGCCGACCTTCGCCGCGCGCTTCGCCCGCGAGGTGCGCGTGCAGCAGTTCCTCGGCCGCCACCGCCACGTCCTGCCCTGCCTCGACGCGGGCCAGCACGGGCCCAACCCCTACCTCGTCATGCCGCTCGCCCAGGGCGGCACCCTCGAGGAGCGGATCGCTGCCGGCGCGCCGCTGGCGGCGACGGCGCCGCTGCTGATCCAGGCCGCGCGCGCCGCCCACTTCGCCCACGAGGCCGACATCGTCCACCGCGACATCAAGCCGGCCAACGTGCTGATCGGCCCCGACGGCGGGGCCCTGCTGGCCGACTTCGGCGTGGCGCGGAGCCTCACCGGCGAGCGCCTCACCCAGACCGGCGGCGTGGTCGGCTCGCCCGCGACCATGGCGCCCGAGCAGGCGGGGGGCGAGGCGATCGACCGGCGCACCGACGTCTACGCCCTGGGCGCGACCCTCTACCAGGCGCTCACGGGCCGGCTCCCGTTCGACGCCTCGACGACCGTGGCGTGGATCCGCAAGATCCTCGACGAGGAGCCGATCCCGCCGCGCTCGGTGCGGCCCGACCTCCCGCCGGCGCTCGAGGCGGTGTGCCTCAAGGCCATGGCCAAGCGGCCCGTCGATCGCTACCCCACGGCCGAGGCGTTCGCGGCCGCGCTCGAGGACGCGCTGAGGGGCGCGCCGCGCGGGCCCGCGGAGGGACGCCGACGCGGCGTGGCCCTGGCCCTCGCGGCTGCCGCCCTCGGCCTGCTGGCCGGCGCGGGCCTGGGCTTCGTGGTCCGCGGCCCGAGCGACGAGCCCGCGGCCCGGGTCGCTCCGCCGCCGGCGCCGCGACCCGCCGAGCCGACGCTGACGACGCCTGCCCCGTCGCCTCCTCCCCTCGAGCGCGCGGCGTCCGCCCTCGCGGACGGGGAGGACGAAGCCGCCCTGCAGGTGCTGCTCGACGCGCTCGCCGCGGCCGACCCGGCGACCCCCGCCGGCGAGCGGCTGAGCTGGGTCCTCCTGGCGCACGCCCTCGACGAGCGCGCGCTGCTCGAGCGCGGCGGCGACGCCGCGGCCGCGGCCCTCGAGGAGGCGGCGCTGGCCGCCCTGCGCGCGACCGCGCTCGAGGACGGGTCGCGGGCCCCCACGGTCGCGCGCGCGCGCGGCTGGCTCGACCTCGCCCGCCTGTGCGCGCCGAAGCGCCCGCTCCGGACGGCGGCCGAGGAGCTGCGTCGGCTCGGCGAGGCGCCCTCCCGGGAGCTGCGCGAGGCGGCGCGCCCGTGGC
>CAZMSZ010000046.1:4925-12652 GCA_964569055.1 uncultured Planctomycetota bacterium
CCGCTCGGCGGGCGCGCCGCTCGCCCCCCCGCGTTCGTGATAGCCTGCGCCGCCCATGAACGCCGCCCCGCCCCGGACCACGGTCGCCTTCGTCCGCGTGGAGCAGGTGCTGCTCCCCGCGCGCGCCGCCCTCGGCGCGCTGGCGCTCGCGGCCGAGGCGCCCGGGTTCGGCGGCCGGTTCGGGCGCCTCGGCGCGCTCGCGGGCGCGCTCCCGGTCCTGGGGGCGCTCGGCAAGGTCGACCGGCGGCTGCAGACGCGCCTCGCCGCCTTGCCGCTGCGCGGGCTGACCCACGACCGCCTGGAGGAGCTCGCCCCCGAGCTGTACGACCGGTTCGCGCGCGGGCGCCTGCGCGCGAGCGGGCTCGAGCTGATCGCGCGGGCGCGCGCCCACGGCCACGCGGTGGTCCTGGTGAGCGAGGCGCCCGAGCTGGCGCTCGGCCCGCTGGTGACCGAGGTCGGCGCCGACGCGCTCCTCGCGGCGCGCTTCGAGCTGCAAGGCGGCCTCGCCACCGGCAAGCTGCTCGCGCCCGAGGTGGCCGAGAGCCTCGCGCGCGTGCGGGCCTGGGCCCGCCGCGAGGGGATCGAGCTGCGCGGCTCGTACGCCTACGGGGTCGACCTGTTCGACGCGCCGCTGCTCGAGGCGGTGACGTTCCCTTGCGCGGTCGACCCCGACCTCCGCCTGCGCCGCCTGGCGACCCGCCGCGGCTGGCCGATCCTCGAGACGGCCGAGGCGCGCCCGTGAGCGCGCTGGCCTCGGTGCGCGCCGCGCTCGCGGGCAAGCGCCTGCTCGTGTTCGGGGCCAGCGGGTTCCTGGGGAAGGTGTGGCTGGCGCACCTGCTCGAGGCGCTCCCCGAGCTGGGCCGGCTGGACGTCGTGCTGCGGGCCGGGCGCGGCGCCGACCCCGAGGCCGCCGCCAACTCCCGCTGGCTGCGTCTGCTCGAGACCTCGCCCGCGTTCTGGCCGCTCCACGAGCGCCACGGCGAGGCGCTCGGGGCGGCCCTCGCCGGGCGCGTGCGGATCCTGCCGGGCGACGTGGCGGTCCCGGGCTGCGGGCTCGAGCCGGCCGCGGTCGCGGACGTCGACCTCGTGGTCAACCTCGCCGGCGTGACCGGGCTCGACGCCGAGCTCGAGCCGGCGCTGAGCGTCAACACCGAGGGCGCGCGCCACGCCCTGGAGGTGGCCCGCGCCGCCGGCGCGCGCCTGCTCCACGTGTCGACCGCCTACGCGGCGGGCCGCCGCCTGGGCCGCGTGCCCGAGGCGCTCGAGCCCGACTACGCGCCGCGCCGCCTGGAGGACCCGGCCGCCCCCTTCGCGGCGGCGCGCGAGCGGGCCGACCTGCAGGCGCTGATCGCCCGCTGCCGCGCCGGCGCCCACGACCAGCAGGTCGAGGACGTGCTCCGCGCGCGGGCCCTCGCGGCCATGCGCGCCCGCGGCCGCAGCGACGCCCCCGCCGCCCTGGCCGAGCGCTTCTTGCAGCGCGAGCGCGAGCGCTGGGCGCGCGCCGAGCTGCGCGCGGCCGCCCGCGAGCGCGCGCGCCACTGGGGCTGGCCCAACGCCTACACGCTCACCAAGAGCCTGGGCGAGTCGCTGCTGGCGAGCGAGCGCGGCGAGGTCCCGCTCGCCGTCGTCCGCCCCACGATCGTGGAGTCGGCCCTCGCCTTCCCGTTCGCGGGCTGGAAGGAGGGCCTGCAGACCTCGGCCCCGATCACGTACGCGATCACCCACGGCCCCGTGCGCGGGCTGTTGGCGCGACCCGACCTGGTGCTCGACGTGATCCCGGTCGACCTGGTGGCCCGGGCGCTGACGCTCGTCGCCGCGGCGCTGGCGAGCGGCGCGCACGACGCCGCGCCCGGCGCGTACCACGTGGGGAGCTCGCACGTGAACCCGTTCCCCATGTGGCGGGTGATCGAGCTGACCGACCTCGCCCACCGCCGCCTGCACAAGGAGAGCGGCGTGCGCGGCCGGTTGCTCCCGGGCCCGGTGGCGAGCGGCGAGCTCGCCTACCGCGCCGCCTCGCTCCCCCTGCTCCGCCGGCTCGCGCGCGGCGGACGCGCCGCGCTGGACGGGCTCGCGAGCGGCCCGCTGGCGGGCCTCGCGAACGGCCCGCTCGGCGAGGCGCTCGGCGGCGCGCTGCGCGAGCGCGTGCTCGAGCCGGCGCGGGCGGGCGCGCGCCGGGCCGCCGCGCTCGACGAGGAGCTGGCGCGCCTCGAGGCCATGGTCGAGCTGTTCCGCCCGTTCGTGCACGACCAGGCGCAGGTGTTCGAGGCCGACGCCCTCGCCCGCGCGCAGGCCGCGCTCCCCCCCGACGAGCGCGCCGCGTTCGGCGTCGACCCGGCCGCGCTCGACTGGCGGCGCTACTGGCTCGAGGTGCACATTCCCGGGCTCGAGCGCTGGATCTACCCGCGCCTGCGCGGCGAGCGGATCGACCCAGGACCGCGGCGGCGGGTTAGCCTCCCCAGCCCGGCGGCCGCTCGGCGGCTGGAGGTGTCGTCGTGAGGGTGTTCCTGACGGGGGCGACCGGCTACCTCGGCGGCTACGCGGCCGACCGCCTGCTGCGCGCCGGCGCGCGCGTGACCGCGCTGGTGCGCGCCCCCGACGACGACGCCGCGCGCATGCGGATCTGGCGCGCGCTCCAGCTCCACCTCCCCGCCAACACCCTGGCCGACCACCTCGCCGCCGGGCGGCTGCGCCTGGTGCGCGGCGACGTGTGCGCCCCCCGCCTGGGCCTCGAGCCGCGCGCCTACGAGGCGCTGGCGGCCGAGCACGAGGCGGTGGTCCACGCCGCCGCCTCGCTCAACCGCCGCTCCGACCGGGCCTGCTTCGACGTCAACCTGCGCGGCGGGCTCGAGGTGCTCGAGCTGGCGCGCCGCATGCACGACGCCGGCGGGCTGCGCCGCTACCTGCACGTCTCGACCGTGGCGGTCGCGGGCAAGCGGCGGGGCGAGACGGTCGGCGAGGACCAGGCGATCGAGTGGACCCGCTCGGACTGGGACCCCTACGCCCGGACCAAGAAGTTCGGCGAGCACCTCGTGGAGCGGCTGCTCCCGGGCGCCTCGGTCGTGATCGTGCGCCCCTCGATCGTGCTCGGCGACTCGCGCTTCCCCGAGACCACGCAGTTCGACATGGTGCGCGCGTTCGTGGAGCTGGCCCGCCTGCCGCTCCTCCCGTTCGCGCCTCGGGCCCGGCTCGACATCGTCCCGGCCGACTACGTGGGCGACGCGATCGCCGCCCTCGCGCTCGCCCCCGCGCCGCGCCACCGCGTGTATCACCTCGCCGCGGGCGAGGCCTCGCCCACCTTCGAGGCGATCGGACGCGCGGTCGAGGAGGGCCTCGGACGCCGCCGGCCCCGCTACGCGCCGCGCCTGGGCCGGCTGTGCGGCGCGGCCACGGGCCTGCTCGCGGACGCCTACCGTCTGGGCCCGCTCCAGCAGGGGGCCGCGCTCCTGAGCGCGTTCTGGCCGTACCTCGAGTGGGACGTGGTGTTCGGCAACGAGCGGATCGTGGCCGAGCTCGGCCGCGCGCCCGCCCCGTTCGCCGGCTACTGCGCCGGGCTCATGCGCTGGTCGCTCGAGCAGCGCTTCCGCTACCCGTATCGGCCGTTCCCGCCGGTGCTCGCCGACGTGGCGGCGCCGGCGGACGCCCTGCGCGCCCCCGCGCTCGCCGCGCGCGGCTGCTCCTGAGGCCCGTTGTGCTCCGCCTGCCCGCGCTCGCCGACGCCCTGCTCGAGGGCGGCATGGCCGCCGCGATCGAGGCGGCCGTGGTGCGCCACGCCCTCGACGACGCCGAGGCGCGCTGGCGCCCGGGCGAGCCGCTCAAGCTGCTGCTGGTGGGCTACCTCGGCACGCGCAACACCGGCGCCGACGTGCGGGTGGCCGAAATGATCCGCCAGCTGCGCGCGATCGTGGGCGACGAGCGGCTCGAGCTGACGCTGCTCACCTCCGACGCGCGCCTCTCGGCCGGCTACTTCCCGGGCGCTCGGCAGCTGCTCCTCCCCGACCTGTTCGTGCCGTTCCTCGCGCGCGAGGTCTCGCGGCACCACGGGGTGGTCGCCTGCGAGGGCTCCATGTTCAAGAGCAAGTTCAGCAACGCGCTGACCACGCTGATGGCGGGGGCGCTGGGCCTGGCCGCCGCGCAGAACAAGCTCGCGATCGGCTACGGGGCCGAGGCCGGCGCCATGGACCCGCCGCTGCGCGCGCTGGTGGGGCGCTACTGCAAGCGAACCCTGATCGTGTGCCGCAACGAGCCCTCGCGCCGGGTGCTGGAGGAGCTGGGCGTCCCGACCGCGCCCGGCACCGACACCGCCTGGAGCTTCGACCCGGGCCCGCCCGAGCCGGCGCGGGCGCGCCTGCGCGCGGCGGGCTGGGACGGGCGCGCGCCGGTGCTGGTGGCCTGCCCGATCAACCCGTTCTGGTGGCCGGTACGCCCGCGCGCGGCGCGAGCCGTGCTCGACCGCCTCACGGGTCTGGGGCGCGAGACGCGCTACCGCTCGCTCTACTACCACGACTACGGGCCCGAGGACCGGGCGCGCTTCGAGCGCTATCTCGACGCGCTGGCCGCCGCGCTGGGCCCGTTCGCCCGCGAGCGCGGCGCGTTCGTGGCGGTGGTCGGCATGGAGCGGCTCGACCGCGCCGCCTGCGAGGGGCTGGCCGCGCGCCTGGGCGGCGCGCCCACGTTCGTCTCCGACGAGCACGACATGTTCACGCTGGTGGGCCTGCTCTGGCAGGCCACCTGGCTCGTGTCGTCGCGCTATCACGCCCTGGTGTGCTCGACCGCGGCCGGCGTGCCCGGGGTCGGGGTGAGCATGGACGAGCGGATCGAGAACCTGCTCACCGACCGCGGCCAGCGCGAGCTGTGCCTCGAGGCGGGCGCCGACGACCTCGCGCCGCGCCTGACGGCCGCGCTGGAGCGGCTGGCCGGCGAGCGCGAGGCGCTGGGCGCGGCGGTCCGCGCCACGCTCCCGCGCGAGCTGGAGCGCATGGGCCGCATGGGCCAGACCTTCGCGGCCGCGGCGCAGGCGCGCTACCCCGAGCTGGCGCTGCGCGCGCCCGCGGCGGAGGCCGCCTCGGACCCAGCCGGGTGGCGCGCCTTCCTCCCGCCGCTCACGCCCGCGATCGCGGGGACGCTCGAGCACCTCTCGGACGACACGGCGACGGGCCGAACCGCGCCCCTCGGCGCCAGGAGCACCTCATGACGTTCGTGCGCGAGCTGTGCGCGCGCCTCGGCGCGCACCCCTGGTGGACCGTGCTGGTGGAGGGGAGCGGCCCGGCTCGCCGGAGCGTGACCGCGGGCGCGCTGTTGGCCCGCGCGGCGGCGTTTCGCCGCGGGCTGCACCAGCGCGGGGTGGGGGCGGGCGATCGGCTGGTGCTGATCGCGGCCAACTCGGCCGACTGGGTCGCCTGCGACCTCGCCTGCTTCGCCGAGGGGGTGGTGCTCGTCCCGCTCGACCCGCGCATGACCCCCGCCGAGCTGGGCGAGCGCGCGCGCGACGCCGAGCCGAGCCTGATCGTGATCGGCGAGGGCAGCCCGCACCCGGCCACTCACCCGACCGGCGCCCGGCGCGAGGCGCCGCGCACCAGCCTGGAGGCGCTCGGCGGCGACGGGCCCGCTCCCTTCGAGCCGCCCGCCGACGTCCCACCCGACGCGCTGGCCACGATCCTCTACACCTCGGGGAGCTCGGGGCAGCCCAAGGGGGTCATGCTCTCGCGGCTCAACCTCGGCTTCATGCTCGGCCGCACCGAGCACCGGCTCGAGCGGCTGACCGGCCTCCCGCCCGGCAGCGACCGCGCGCTCCACTACCTGCCGCTGTGCTATGCCGGCTCGCGGATCCTCATGCTGAGCTGCCTGCTGCGCGGGGCGCGCGTGCAGCTCGTGGCCGACCCGCGCCAGATCCCCGAGCTCCTGAGCGAGGCCGCGCCCGACTACTTCCTCAACGTCCCCTTGCTGCTCGAGCGGTTCGAGCGGGCCGCCACCAGCGCGATCGAGGCGCGCGGCCCGGTCCCGACGCGCCTGCTGGTCGAGGCCAAGGCCGCCTGGGTGCGCACCGAGGACGGGCGCGCCGGCCGGCGCGACCGGGCGCTCCTCGCGCTGGCCGACCGGCTGCTGTTCGTGCCGCTGCGGGCCCGCTTCGGCCCGCGCCTCAAGGCGCTGATCTGCGGCTCCGCCCCGCTGGGCGAGGAGACGCAGCGCTTCTTCCGCATGGCCGGGCTCCCGGTGTTCCAGGCCTACGGGCTGACCGAGACCACCGCGCTGTGCACGCTCGACGTGGAGGGGCAGGTCCGCACCGGCTGGGTCGGCCCGGCGCTCCCCGACGTGGAGCTGCGGCGCAGCGAGGAGGGCGAGGTGCTGACCCGCGGCCCGCACGTGTTCTGCGGCTACTGGGGCCGTCCCGAGGAGACCGCCGAGGCGTTCGCCGGCGACGGCTGGCTGCGCACCGGCGACCTCGGGCAGGTCGACGGCAGCGGCCGCTGGCGGATCGAGGGGCGGCGCAGCGCGCTGATCGTGCTGCAGACCGGGCACAAGGTCCCGCCCGAGCCGCTGGAGGAGGCGCTCCGCCGCGCGCTGGCGGAGGTGTCGGCCGCCCTGGCCGACGCGCAGGTGATCGCGCTCGGCCACGGGCGCTCGTTCGTGAGCGCGCTCCTGACCCCGCCCGAGCACGGGACCCTGAGCGAGGAGCAGGTCGAGCGGGCGCTCGCCGCGCTCGACCCGACCTTGGCGCCGTATCGCCGCGTGCGCCGGTTCGCGGTGCTCCCCGAGCGCTTCAGCGTGCACAACGGCCTGCTCACGTCGAACCTCAAGCTGCGCCGCCGCGAGATCGCGACCCGCTACGCCGCGCTGATCGACGAGCTGTACGCGCGCGAGGCCGCCCCGGTGGCCGCCCTGGCGTGAGGCGAGCGTGAGCGCACCCGCCGTTTACAAGGGGGTGGCCCTCTCCTGGACGACCGACGCCGAGGGCCTGTGCGAGGTGCTGCTCCACCGCGCCCCGCTCAACGAGCTGGGCGAGGACGCGCTCGCCGAGCTCGAGCGCCTGGTGGCCACCCTCGCGGGCGAGGCGGCGCCCCGGGCCCTGCTCCTGCGCAGCGCGCGCCCCGGCGGGTTCTGCGCGGGGGCCGACCTGCGCGCCCTGCACGAGGCGATCGAGGCCCGCGGCCATGCCGCGGTGGCCGGCGAGGTGCGCCGGTTCCTGGTGCGGATCAACGCCGCGCTGACCGGCCTCGACGAGAGCCCGGTCCCCACCGTGGCCGCGCTCCACGGCGTGGTGTTCGGCGGCGGCCTCGAGCTGGCCCTCACCTGCGACGTGCGCGTGGCCGACAAGACCGCCCGGTTCGCCTTCCCCGAGCTGCGCCTCGGCCTGATCCCCGGCTTCGGCGGCCTCCCCCGCCTGCGCCGCGACCTCGGCAACGCCCTGGTCCGCGACCTCCTCCTCAGCGGCCGCAGCCTCAACGCGGAGCGCGCCCGCGAGGCCGGCCTGGTCACGCAGGTCGTGGCCGAGGCCCGCCAGGGCGAGGTCGCCCGCCGGATCGCCCGCCAGCTCATGAAGCAGGACCCGGTCGCCCTCGCCGCCGGCAAGCGCTTCGCGAAGCCCAGCGTGCGCGACCAGCTCCCCGCCGAGATCGACGCCTTCTGCGCCCTGTTCGCCCGCCCCGAGTGCGCCCGCGCCCTGGCGGCCTTCGTGCAGCGCACGGGGCCGTTCCCGTACTTGGCGCCCTGACGGGCGCGGGTCCGGCGTC
>CAZMSZ010000046.1:12752-22065 GCA_964569055.1 uncultured Planctomycetota bacterium
CCGCGCTCCCCCGCGCCCGCCGCGCGCGGTATACCTCTCCCTCCAACCCACGGAGCAGGAGGGACACGTGAAGCTCGACGAGGTCAAGGCGATCGTCACCGGCGCCGGGAGCGGCATGGGGCGCGCCTTCGCGCTCGGGATCGCGCGCGAGGGCGGGTCGGTGCTGGTGGCCGACGTGGACGCCAAGGGCATGGCGGCGACCGTCGAGGCGGGCGCGGGCTTGCCGGGCAAGCTGGTGGCGCACGAGGTCGACGTCACCGACGAGGCGAGCGTGCAGGCCATGATCGCGGCCGCGCCGGGCGCCCTGGGCGGGCTGAACGTGCTCGTCAACAACGCGGGGATCTTCCGCGACGGGCTGCTGGTCAAGGTCGACCGCGGCAGCGGCAAGGTGGCGAGCGCCATGTCGCTGGCCGACTGGCGCAAGGTGCTCGACGTCGACCTGACCGGGCCGTTCCTCTGCACGCGCGAGTTCGCCCGGGCCTGTATCGACTCGGGCACGCGCGACGCCGTGGTCGTGAACATCTCGTCGGTCTCGCGTCACGGGAACCCGGGCCAGTCGAACTACTCCGCCGCCAAGGCGGGCCTGGTCGCCGACACCAAGCTGTGGGGTCAGGAGCTGGCGCGCTACGGGATCCGGGTGGGCGCGATCGCGCCCGGCTTCATTCAGACCCCGATCCTCGACGGCATGCGCCCCGAGATGCTCGAGCGCATGGTGGCGCAGGTCCCCCTCGGCCGCACCGGCCAGCCCGAGGAGATCTTCGCGGGGATCAAGTTCATCATCGAGTGCGGCTACTTCACCGGCCGCTGCCTCGACATCGACGGCGGGCTGGTGCTCTGAACTCGGAGCACGGCGCTCGGCTCGTGTCCTGGCGAGGCTGGTTCCGTCGCCATAGACTGATTCCATGGCCGAGCCGGTGAGTTCCTGGGCTGACGTCGGGGTGCGCGTCGCTCGCGCTCGCGCCGCGGCGAAGCTCGACCCGGTCGACCTCGCGACCCGGGCGGGCCTCCCCGCCCAGACCGTCGTCACGCTCGAGCGCGGTGAGCCGGTCCCGGTCACTGCCGTCCTTCGGCTGGCGCAGGCTCTCGGAGTCCCACTCGAGGAGCTCGTGACCGAGCCGCCGCCCTCGGTCGTGAGCTGGCGCGCGAGCGGCAGCTCGACCGAGACGATCGCCCTGGAGCAGGTCGTCGAGCGCGTGGTGCGGAGCGCCGAGCTCCTCCGAGGGCTCGGCGCGCTACGGCTCGCCCAACCGCCGGCGCTGGCTGCGCCGGGCAACCTGAAGGCCGCCGAGCAGGCCGCCGCGCAGGTACGCGCCAAGCTCGGTCACCCTCAGGGCCCCCTCCACGACCTCGCCGCGCGGTGCGAGGACCTCGGCCTGCTGACGTTCGTCACGGCGCTCGGTGGCGGCTCCGCGGACGGAGCGTACGTGGCGCTGCCCGAAGGCGGTGGCGTCGCCGTCCTCTCCGGCGACCTGCCTGCCGGCCGCCGCCGGTTCACGCTCGCTCACGAGCTCGCCCACCATGTGTTCCAGGACGCCTACGCCACGGACTGGCTGGCCGAAGGGCTGGGAGGAGAACGGCTCCTCAACGCGTTCGCGGTGCACCTGCTCCTGCCCCGGACCAGCTTGCAGCAGGCGTGGGCGGCCGCGGAGGTTCGCGGAGAGCAGCGAACGCGCGCCATTCGCCTCGCCGTGGAGTACCGCGTGAGCTGGACGCCCCTCTGCAACCAGCTGCGGACCCTGGACCTGATCGACGACCGCGAGCGCGACGCGCTGCTCGCCACCCCCCCGCGTGCGGCCGACTACCTCGAGCTCGAGCTCGAGATCGCCGAGGAGCTCGTCGCGCCCTACCTCTCACCTCGCTTCAAGAGCGCCGTGATTCGAGCCCTCCGCGCAGGCAAGATCACCCGGGCCCGGGCGCGCGAGCTCCTGTGGGACACCGTCGAGATCGAGGAGCTGCCTCGGCCCGATCCCGCTCCCCTCGAGAGCTTCGTCGGCGAGCTGGGTGACTCGGCGGCGTGAGACGCCTGGTCTTCGACTGCTCCTGCCTGAGCGCGTTCGCCAACGCGGGCGTCCTCGACCTCCTGGAACGACTCACCGCACATGCAGAGGGACGGTTCGCGCCCGAGGCCGTGCTCGAGGAGATCGAGCGTACCGCCGAACCTCGCCACGCCGACGTCGGGAGAGTCGCGACCGCCTCGTGGCTCGGCACGGCGACCTTCCCGTTCGGCCTCGAAGCGTTGCGCGCTCCGCACGTGATCGCCGCGTACACCAGCGTCCTGGGCTCCTCGGGCCTCGGGGCAGACGCGAAGAACGTGGGTGAGGCCATGACGCTCGCCTGGGCGGAGCTGCACGACGCGATCCCGATCGTCGAGGAGCAAGAGGGTCGGCGTATCGGCAAGCAACGCGGCCTCGAGGTGCACGGCACGCTGTGGCTCGTGGCTCACGGCGTCCGGCGAGGCGTGATCACGCTCGACGAAACTGCCGACCTGATCGACCGCCTCCGGGCGGCTGGCGCCTGGTTGCCGTGCAGCGGGCCCGACTTCGTGCGTTGGGCCTCGAGCCACGGCCTCGAGCTCGGCCGCTCGCGGACGAAGGGCACGAAGCTGGCTGACGGGTCACCTCGACTCGGCCGCCTCCTTGCGCAGCAGGTACGCCACGCCGTCGGCGCGCTCCTGCCAGGCGCGCGCGAGCTGGTCGCGGCGGTAGACGCGGCGGACGCGGTCGGGCGGGCCAGCGGGGTCGTTCACGACCACGTCGCCCGTCTCGGTGAAGCCGACCACCACCAAGAGGTGGCCGTCGGTCGCGTTCAGGGGCGAGCCCTCCAGCTCGCCCGGGCCGTAGCGGTGGCTGATCACCACCGGGCGGCCGGCGGCGAGCTCGGCCTCGAGGTCGGCGAGGCCGTCGAGGTGGACGGCGAGCGCCTCGAGGCCGGCGGTCGCGGCGTAGGCCACGTTGAAGCTCCAGTTGCCGTACAGGTCGGCGCCGCGGTCGAACACGCCCTCGGCCACCGCGAGCGTCTCGCGCGCCACGCCGTGGTGCGCGAGCGCCATGGCGAGCGAGGTCGGCGAGCAGGCCCGCCCCGCGATCCCGCGCGGGAGGACGCGCTGCGAGCGGGTCGGGACGGCGAGCGTGCGGCCCCAGGCCGCTGGGCGGGCGACCTCGCGCGCGGGCGGGGAGGCGCTGGACCGGGCGTGGGTGGACCAGGTCGAGATCGCGACCCGGCGCAGGCGCGGGGCGGCGCCTTCGGCGCCGGCCACCAGCTCGAGGCGGAGCTCGGCCTGCGTCACCTCGACCTCGGCGCGGATCACGTCCACGTCCACCCGCGCTATGGGGTCGCCTGGGTCGGGCTCGCTCCGCGGCAGCGCCGGGTCGCCCCCGTACTCGCCCAGCGGCAGCCACGCGGTCCAGCGGCCCTCGGCCCCGAGCAGGCGCACGCGCGCGCGCACGCGGCTGCCGGTGGGGAACGGGTCGGGGTTGAGCGAGAGCAGGAGCCGATCGAACGGGGCGCGCCCCTCGGGCATGCGCGCCACGAACGCGCCCTGCTCGCGACCGGGCGCGAGCGTCAGTCGCTCCTGCGCGACGCTCGTCCCCTCGTGCGTCCCGGACGTCCAGCCGGCGCGTTCGAGGCGCCACAGGCCGGCCGGCGCCGGGTCGGGCTGCGCGGTCGCCCGCTGCGTCGCGAGGATCGGCAGCAGCGCGACCAGGAGCCCGACCCACGACCGCGCCCGCGCCCTCATGCGCGCAGCGCCGCCCGCACGATCTCGGCGTGGTCGAACGCGAGCTCGACTCCGAGCGCGGCGGCGGGGTCGGCCGCCGCCGCCTCCGCCGCGCTCGTGCCCGGCGCGGGGAGCTCGAACCAACGCACCGCGTCCGCCTCGGGCTCGAGCACCAGCTCGGGCTCGTGCGCGCTCGCGGCCTCGGCGGCCACCTCGACCCGGTAGGCCACCGTGATCACGCGCGTGCGCGGGTCCCGCCCGGGTGAGCCCCAGGCTCCGAGCTGCGTCGGGCGCCCGGCCGGCAGCCCGCCGCACTCCTCGCGGAGCAGCCGCGCGACCGCCTCCTCGAGCGGCTCCTCCAGGCGTACGAACGTGCCGGGCAGCGCCCACATGCCGGCGAACGGCGGGCGCGCGCGGCGCTGGAGCAACAGCGCCGGGGGCCGCTCGCTCGCCAGGCGCAGCAGCACCACGTCGACCGTGAGCGAGGGGCGGCGGAAGTCGGCCGGGCGATACGTGCGCAGGTACTCGGCCTCGCCCGGGCGCGGCGGGTCGAGGGTCCGCCCCTCGAGGTAGGCCTCGACCACCTCCGCCAGCGTGGCGGCGCTCGGACGGTCTTCGGGCGCGAGCGCGAGCGCGGCCCGGCACACCCGCTCGAGCTCGCTCGGCACGTCGGGTCGCCGCTCGCGCGGCGAGGGGACCGCCACGCCCCGGGCGAGCTCGACCAGGATCCGCGCGGTCGAGCCGGTGCGCGGCGCCTCGCCCGTGAGCAGCATGTAGAGCAGCCCGCCCAGCGCGTAGACGTCGGTCGCGAAGCCCACCTCGCCGCCGAGGCGGGCCTGCTCGGGCGCCATGAACACCGGCGTGCCGAGCAGCTCGCCCGTGCGGGTCACGTCGCTCCCTGGCCCTTCCCCGCTCGCGGCGTGGCGCGCGGGCAGCGCGGGCGCCTCGTCCGAGGCGCCGACCTGCTTGGCCAGCCCCCAGTCGAGCAGGTAGACCTGCCCGAACCGGCCGACCATGATGTTCGAGGGCTTGATGTCGCGGTGGACCACCCCGTGGTCGTGGGCGTAGGCCACCGCCTGGCACGCGGTCGCGAACGCCTGCAGCAGCCGGAACACCGACCACACCGCCGGGTCGCGCGGGAGCTCGCCCCAGCTCGTGACGTGCGCGCCGTGCAGGAGGTCGCTGAGCGTGACCCCCGTGATCCGGCGCATGGTGTAGTACAGCCGCCCATCCTCGAGCCGGCCGAGGTCGTGGACCGGGATCACCGCGCGGTGATCGAGCTGCGCCGTGAGGCGCGCCTCGCGCGCCAGCCGCTGCGCCTGGTCCTCGTCGTAGGCGGACGTGAGCAGCTTGAGGGCGAGCTCGCGCTCGAGGACGCCGTCGTGGACCAGGTAGACCACCCCCATGCCGCCGCGCCCCAGCTCACGCAGCACGCGGTAACGCCCGGCCAGGAGCGCACCCGGCGGCGCGCCTGCGGCCGGCGGCCTGCGCTCGAACACCGTCTCGTCGTCGAGCCCGGTGCGCGAGCGCTCGTCGCTCGTCTCCATGGCCGCACACCCTCCGCGGATGAGCGGGCATGGTAGCGCGCGGGTGGCGCGCGGCCAGCGGCTTGCTCCATGTCGCGCATGAGCGACCCGCGCGCGCGCGCCGTGATCGTGCTCAACCCCTCGGCCGGCGACGGCGCCGCTCGGGGCGAGCTCGAGGCCTGGACAGGGGAGCACCCCGAGGTGGACCTGTGCGTCCCCTCGGACGCCGAGGAGGCGCGGCGGGTCGCGTGCGAGGCGGCGCGGGCGGGCGCGGTGGTGGTCGCGGCCGGCGGGGACGGGACGGTGCACGACCTCACGGGCGCGCTGCTCGACGCCGGGGTGCCCCGCCCGCGCCTGGCCGTGCTCCCGCTCGGGACGGGCAACGATCTGGCGCGCAGCCTGGGGGTTCCGCTGCCGCCGGGCGAGGCGCTCGCGCTGCTCGAGCGGGGGGCGTTCCGCTCGGTCGACGCGATCCGCGCCTCGGTGGGCGGGCGCTCCGAGTGGGTCATGAACGTGATCTCGGGCGGGGTGGGCGGCGTGGTCTCGCGCGAGACGTCGCGCGAGGCGAAGGAGGCCTGGGGGCCCTTGGCCTACGTCGCGGGCGGGCTCGCCGCGGCGCGCGCGGAGCTGGGCCCGTTCACCGTCGAGCTGCGCTGCGACGACGAGGCGGTGAAGACCCCGCCCGTGATCGCGCTGGTGGTGGCGAACGGGCGCTTCGCGGCGGGCGGGACCACCGTCGCGCCCGGCGCCGAGGTGGCGGACGGCTGGCTCGACCTGATCCTGGTGGAGGACGGCCCCTGGTGGCGGGGGCTCGAGGTCGGCGTGCGCCTGCTCGCTGGGGACCTGACCCGGGCCGAGGGGGTCAGCGCGCGCCGGACCCGCCGGGTCGAGGTCCGCGGCCTGGACCCCGGCGGCGGGGGGATCCCCTGGACCCTCGACGGGGAGCACCGGGGCGAGGGGCCGCTGGTGGCGGAGATCGTCCCGAGCGCCCTCGAGGTGCTGGTGCCGGCGCGATCCGTGTCGGAAACCGCCGTGGCTGGCGGAATCGAAGCGTGAAAAGGAGCTGAGGAGCTCGTCACAACTGCCTGGCAGCAAAGGGCTCTCGCGCTGGTGCGAGCTTTGCCCGGGGGCGGCCCAACAAAGGAGGCCGCCATGCCTCGCAGCCACACGCCGCGCCCTCGTTCGTTCCGTCTCGCCGCCCCGCTCGCGGCCCTCGCCCTGTGCGCCGCGCCCGCCGCTGCCCAGCCCACGTCCCAGGCCGGGATCGACGCCTTCAACGCCGACGTCCAGCGGCTGTGGGATCGCCTGCGCCCGGCCGTCGAGCGGACGATCCACAAGGAGGCCCGCGCCAAGCTCGAGGGACTCAAGCAGGTCAGCGGACAGTGGGAGATCGAGGTCACCCGCTTCGGCGGGGTCAAGCTCGGCTTCGCGCCGGCGCCCGGGCTGCGGGCGCTGTCGGGCAAGCGGCTCGAGGTCGCGGCCCCCGCGCACGGGACCTGGCAGCTCGAGGTCGAGGCCGACCTCAAGATCCGCCGCACGCGCGGCTGGCCCAAGTTCACGGTCCGGCTGCGCGAGCTGCGGGTCGAGGTCAGCCAGATCAAGGCCCTGGCCCGGGTCGAGCTCGACGACAGCGACCCCTACCGCCCGCAGGTGAAGCGCGCCGGCACCCCGCTGGTCGACTTCCGCGTCAAGCTCCGCTCGGGTCGCCTGTTCACGGACCTCCTCATGCGGATCCTGAGCCCGGCCGCGAACCTGCTGGCGCGCAAGGCGGTGCTCGAGGCGCTGGTCGGCCTCACGCCCGAGCTCGCCAAGCTGCAGGGCCTGCCGGGGCCGGTGCCGGGCGACGGCGCGGCGGTCTACACCGACAGCGGCCGGCCGGCCCCGTGGGACGAGGTGGTCGCCAACGTCGAGGCCAAGATGCGCCGCTACCACCTCCCGCACGGCACGCTCCTGCACAGCACCTCCGACACGCCCACGCTCGGGACCTGGCTCGAGGACTACCGCAACGGCGGGGCGGGCAACGTGGGCGGCGTCCACCGCCAGCTGACCGACGGCGGGGACTCGGCGATCTGGACCGGCCACTACCTGGCCGGCGAGGCGCTGCGCTACGCCTCGACGCAGGACCCGGCCGCCCTCGACAACGTGCGCCACGCGGTGCGCGGCCTGTCGGCCCTGATCGAGGTCCACGGCGAGACCGGCCTCCTGGCCCGGGTGGCCGCCCCGGTCGCCTCGGAGTTCGGGCAGCACCTCGCGACCTACCGCGACAGGCGCAACGTGGTGCGCTTCATGCGCGGCGAGATGTGGATCGGCTCCAACGGCCCCTACGGGATCTCGCGCGACCAGTACATGGGCGCGTTCCTCGGCCTCTCGCTCGCCTACGAGCACGTGCCCGACCTGGCGGTCAGGGCCGAGTGCCGGCTGCGGATCGAGCAGATGCTCGACTACCTGATCAAGACGGGCTGGTTCGTGGACGAGGACCGCCCCGAGTTCGACCCCATGACCCCGCAGGGTCGCGACGGGTTCCCGACGTTCTGGTCGCCCGGGATCGACCAGAAGCTGAACGCGCTGTTGATCGGCGAGCGGGTCGTCCCCTGGGCGAAGTACGACGCGGAGATCGCCGCGGTCAGCCCGCTGGCCGAGACCGAGTGGCTGTCCAACTGGATGTCGAGCTTCGACAACCAGAGCTATTACAAGTACAACCTCGCCCACGGCACCTACTACAACTACTTCCGCCACGAGACCGACCCCACCCGCCGGGCCCACATGGAGCGCGCGTTCCTGGTCACGCGGCGCATGGTGGGGCACCACCGCAACCCGCACTTCGAGCTGATCCACGCCAGCGTGCTCCCGGCGCTGCGCGCCCAGAACCACCCCGCGGCGAAGGAGGGGCTGCGCCGGTTCCTCGACCGCCCGCACCGCTGGGCGACCGGCCCCGTGGTCGACCTCACCGGCGTGACGCTGGTCACGATCCCCCAGGTGAGCGTGCCGCTCCCCGGGCAGAACGCTCCGCCCGCCACGATCACGATCGCGAGCGAGCCCCTCGACCCGGTCCTCCGCCTCCCGGGCGGCGACTTCCTCTGGCAGCGCGAGCCGTTCACGCCCGCCACGCCCAACGGGGGCAACCCCTACCTGGAGGAGCCGGGGATCGCGATCACCCTGCCCTACTGGATGGGCAAGTACCACGGCGCCTGGTAGCGGCCGCCAGCGCCGAGGAGCATGTGTCGCTGGTGACGTCAGCGTCCTCCCCTGCAGGAGGACCGCCCGCGCGACCGGCCGGC
The DNA here is from genome assembly GCA_964569055.1 of uncultured Planctomycetota bacterium. Lineage (GTDB taxonomy): Bacteria > Planctomycetota > J058 > J058 > J058 > JAWLGW01. The sequence goes on from CAZMSZ010000046.1 coordinate 21,272, forward strand.
TTCACCTAGGATGCGCCGACGGAGGTCACCCTGAGCGGGTACCTGACGTCGCACGCGCTCACGGTCGCGGCGGTCCGCGGCGCGGTCGCCGGTCTGGTCTACGGAGCCGTCGCGTACGGGGGCCACGCCGACTGCGGCCCCCTCGAGCGCTGGAATGTCGTGTCGTACTGGGTCGCCGTGGGCCTGGCCGCCTCACCCCTCGCGCTCCTCGAGCGGGAGGGAGCCAGGCGCGCCCGCCCGGCGCTGGCGTCGACGGCTGCGCTGGGAATCCTCCTGGGGTGGCACGTCCTCGCCTGGGCCGCGTCCCACTGGACCTTGTTCGTCGTCATGGGTCGCGGTTTGCCGTCCACCGCCTGGAACACCATGGGCGCGGTGGAGGTCCTGTCCTGGGCGCCCGCGGAGACCCTCCTCCTGTTCGCTCCTTCGATCGCGTCGCTCGAGGTCCTGATCGTCGGCCGTTCGCTCGCGTGGTCCATGCCCCGGCACCTCGTCGCGATCGCCCTCGTCTCGATCGCGGGCTGTGTCGTGCACCGAAGCGTCGGACCGCAGGTCCTGTGGACCCAGAATCATTTCCCCGTGAACGAGCTCGCCTCGATCTCACTGCCCTTCCTCGCCGCGCTCACCGACCGATTCGTTGGCCAGCCGGCGGGGCACGCCGAGGACGGCGTCTCCTGAGGCTCAGCCCGCGACCGCGGTCAAGCACGTGGCCGCGCGGCTCGGGTCGCCGCGGCGCAGCGCCCGCAGCGCGCCTTCGAGCAGGCCCTGCTGGCGCGCGGTGAACACCACCGGCCCCG